>NZ_JBVJWD010000012.1:0-238402 GCF_055602785.1 Streptomyces sp. NPDC037301 | reverse complement strand
TCTCAAGGAACGGACGCTTCCTTCGTACTCACCCTCTCGGGCTTTCCTCCGGGCTTTTCCCTTCGGTCTTGCGTTTCCGACTCTATCAGACTCTTCCGTGTCCGATTCCCGGTCGAAGCGGGGCCGCTTTCCAGTTCTTCGCTTTCGCGTTTCCCTTTCCGGCGTTTCCGACTCTATCAGATCCTTTCGGGCCTGATTCCCAGTCAGCGGGGTTTATCTTCCCGGCCGTTGGGCCGTTCCGACGAGTGAGACTTTAGCGAATCCTGGGCCTCGACGCTAATCGGGGTCGCGCTCCTTCGAACGCGGATTCTTCATTTCGCAAATGTGCACAGAAAGTCTGGCGACAGATGTCGCTGACCAGATGTGGTTACTGCGGAATGGCTGCCCGGGGACCGACCGGAGTCGGCGCTCACATCGGACAACTCGGAGAACATTACGGATGTGGGCGTGTCGTGTCAACCTCGGGCCTGCCCGGGTTCTGATGGAAGGCCAGACGGTAGTCGCGGGGGCTGGTGGAGAGGTGGGTGGCGAAGTGCTGGCGCATGGTGATCTCGCTGCCGAAGCCGGTGCGGCGGGCGACCTCGGGGAGGGGCAGGTCCGTCTGTTCCAGGAGCTTCTGGGCTGCGGCAACGCGTTGGGTGATCAGCCAACGGAGCGGGGTCGTGCCGGTGGTGGCCTGGAAGTGGCGGGCGAAGGAGCGGGGGGACATTCCGGCGTGTGCGGCGAGGTCGGCGACCGTGTGGGGTTCGGCCAGATGGGTCAGGGCGAAGGCCCGTACCGAGGCGAGGGTGTCGGCGTCGCGGTCGGTGTGGGGCGTGGGGTGCTCGATGAACTGGGCCTGGGTACCGGTGCGGAAGGGGGCCGTGACCATCGCGCGGGCGATCGTCGCGGCCGTCTCCGCGCCGTGGGCCGTACGCACGAGATGGAGGCAGAGGTCGATGCCGGCCGCGGTGCCCGCTGACGTCCAGATGTTGTTGTCGTGGAGGAACAGGGCGTCCTGGACGACCGTCACGTGGGGGTGGTGGGTGCGCAGAAGGTCGGTGAGGTTCCAGTGGGTGACTGCCTGGCGGCCGTCGAGGAGGCCGGCCTGGGCGAGGGTGAAGGCTCCGCCGCAGAGGGCCGCGATGGGGGTGGCTCGGGCATGGGCGCGGCGCAGCGCTTCGAGGACCGGTTCGGGGGCCGGTGTCAGGTGGTCATCGAGTCCGGGGACGACGATCAGGTCGGCACGGGTGAGCCAGGCGAGGGTGCGGTCGGGGGTGAGGCAGAGGCCGCCGCGCAGAGGGATGGGGGCCGGGTCGGCGGCGGTGCGGCGCAGATCGAAGGGCGGGACGCCGCGGTCGGTGCGGTCCACGCCCCAGACCTCCGTGATGACGGAGACGTCGAATGCGCGGATGCCGGGGAAGGCGACGAGCGCGATGCGGGTGGGTGTGCGGCCGGTCGCGGGCATGGTGGCAGTAAAGCATCGATCGATGGCTTTTTGACCTCTGGGCCATAGGGGTGCGGCGCGGCAGCATCGTTCGTATGGAGATCGCAGAGAACGCAGCGCTGGTCGTGGTGGACGCACAGGAAGGTTTTGAGGAGGAGGCGTACTGGGGGCCGCGGAACAATCCCGGGGCCGATCGGAACATTGCGGGGCTGATCGATGCCTGGCAGGCGAGTGGACGGCCCGTGGTGTTCGTACGGCATGACTCGCCCAGGGCGGATTCGCCGTTGCGGGTGGGGCAGCCGGGGAATGACTTCAAGGGGTACGTGGAGGAGCGGCGGGGGAAGGGCGGTGGGCCCGAGCTGTTGCTGACGAAGAGTGTGAACTCCGCCTTCTACGGGACGCCCGATCTCGGGGCGTGGCTGGATCGGGGCGGGGTGCGGCAGATCGTGGTGGCCGGGATCCAGACCAATATGTGCGCGGAGACGACGGCGCGAATGGGCGGGAACCTCGGTTACGAGGTGTTCTTCGCGCTGGATGCGACGTACACCTTCGACGGGGTCGGGCCGTGGGGGTGGACGCTGGGCGCGGATGAGCTGGCGCGGGCCACCGCGGTGTCGTTGCACGGCGGTGGGTTCGCGAAGGTGGTGCGCAGTGCGGAGCTGATCGAGGCTGCCGGGTAGCCGTCAGCCGTTGCCGGAAGCGAGTTCGCGGCTGCGGTCGCGGGCTGCTTCGAGGGCGGCGATGAGGGCGGCTCGTACGCCGTGGTTCTCCAGTTCGCGGATGGCGCTGATGGTGGTGCCGGCCGGGCTGGTGACGGCTTCGCGGAGCTTGACCGGGTGTTCGCCACTGTCGCGGAGCATCACGGCGGCGCCGATGGCGGCCTGGACGATCAGGTCGTGGGCCTGGGCGCGGGGCAGCCCGAGCAGGATGCCCGCGTCGGTCATCGCCTCGACGAGGAAGTAGAAGTACGCCGGTCCCGACCCGGAGAGGGCTGTGGCCGCGTCCTGCTGGGACTCGGGGACGCGCAGGGTCTTGCCGACGCCGCCGAAGATCGCCTCGGCGGTGGCCAGGTGTTCGGAGGTGGCGTGGCTGCCCGCGGAGATGACGGACATGCCCTCGTCGACGAGGACGGGGGTGTTCGGCATGACGCGTACGACCGGGGTGCTCGCGGTGAGGCGGTCCTCGATGAAGGCGGTTGTGATGCCTGCGGCGGCGCTGATGACCAGGCGGTCGGCGGTGACGTGCCCGGCGAGCTCGTCCAGGAGCCGGCCCATGTCCTGGGGCTTGACCGCGAGGATGAGGATGTCGGCGCGCTTGGCGGCCTCGGCGTTGGTGACGGAATCGACGCCGTAGCGGCTGTGGAGTTCCTCGGCACGCTCGGAGCGGCGGGTGGTGACCAGCAGGTTCGCCGGGCGCCAGCCTGCCCGGATCATGCCGCTGAGCAGGGCCTCGCCGATCTTGCCGGTACCGAGGACTGCAACTGTCTGGGTCATGCGGTTCACCCTCCGGGCTGTGCTCGCGCTTCTCGGTGCGTCGTGCTGACGGTTCTCGGTGCTCGTTCCGTCATCCTCGCACCGGGGCCGGTCAGGCGGTACGTCGGCGGAGCCTGGCCGCCCCGAGGGTGAGGACGAGCAGGGCGCAGCCCGTGACGACCAGGACGTCGCGGACGAAGGCGCCGGTGACGTCGGTGTGGTGAAGCACCTCGTTCATGCCGTCGACCGCGTACGACATGGGCAGGACGTTCGAGATGGCTTCGAGGACGGGCGCCATCCGGTCGCGTGCGATGAACAGTCCACAGAGCAGGAGCTGCGGGAAGATCACGGCCGGCATGAACTGGACGGCCTGGAACTCGGATGCGGCGAAGGCGGAGACGAAGAGGCCCAGTGCCGTGCCGAGCAGGGCGTCGAGCAGAGCGACCACGAGCAGCAGCCACGGTGAGCCGGTGACGTCCAGGCCGAGCGCCCAGACCGAGAGTGCGGTGGCCAGGAGGGACTGGACGATCGCGACGGCGCCGAAGGCCAGGGCGTAGCCGCCGATCAGGTCGCCCTTGCCGAGCGGCATGGCGAGAAGGCGTTCGAGGGTGCCCGAGGTGCGTTCGCGCAGGGTGGCGATCGAGGTCACCAGGAACATCGTGATCAGCGGGAAGATGCCGAGGAGCGAGGCGCCGATGGCGTCGAAGGTGCGGGGGCTGCCGTCGAACACGTACCGGAGCAGCGTGATCATCACGACCGGGATCAGGAGGAGCAGCGCGACGGTGCGGGGGTCGTGGGTCAGCTGGCGCAGGACGCGGCTGGCGGTGGCGAGCGCGCGGGCGGGGCTGAGGGGTGGTGCGGCCGAGTGGGTCTGCGGGTGCGGGGTGCTCATCGGACGGTCTCCTGGCGGGTGGCGGCTTCGTCGACCAGGTGGAGGAACGCCTCTTCGACGGTGGCGGCGTGGGCGGCGGTGCGCAGCGCCTCGGGGGTGTCGTCGGCGAGGATCCCGCCCTCGCGCATGAGGAGCAGCCGGTGGCAGCGCTCGGCCTCGTCCATGACGTGGGAGGAGACGAGGAGTGTGGTGCCGCGGTCGGCAGCGAGGGTGTGGAAGAGGTTCCACAGGTCTCGGCGGAGTACCGGGTCCAGGCCGACGGTCGGTTCGTCGAGGACCAGGAGTTCGGGGGTGCCGAGCAGAGCCACGGCGAGGGAGACACGGGTGAGCTGGCCACCTGAGAGGGTGCCGGCCGGCGCGTCGGCGTGGCTGGTCAGGTCGACCTCGGCGATCGCGCGGGTGACGGCGGCGCGGCGGGCGTCGCGGTGGCGGCGGCCCGGCTGGAGGATCGCCGCGAAGTAGGCGAGGTTCTGCCGGACGGTCAGGTCGGTGTAGACGGACGGGGCCTGGGTGACGTACCCGATGCGCGGGCGGAGGGTGGGGTGTCCGGCGGGGCTGCCGAGCACGTCGAGGGTGCCGGTGACCTTGGCCTGGGTGCCCACGACGGCACGCATCAGGGTGGATTTGCCGCAGCCGGAGGGGCCCAGGAGGCCGGTGATCCTGCCGGGTTCGACGGTGAAGTCGAGGTCGCGGAGGACGGTGCGGTTGCCTCGTACGACGGTGAGGCCGCGAGCCTCGATGGCGACGCCCGGAGAATTCATCATGTGATGAATTTTGTTCCTGGCGGTGTCTGTCCGTCAAGAGCACGACCGGGCCGCCGTGCTGGACCTCAGCGACACCACACCGACCACGCATGCGCCGCGGCCCTGGAGGGCTGGGCCGCGGAGCGGGAGGGGCACGCGACGCCCTTCGGCGTGCGGATCAGGAGCGCGGTGGGGGTGGGGCCGGGGCCGAGCCCGGGCGGATCGCCACGCTCAGGTCGACCACGTAACTCTCCTCGACCGTGCCGTCCGGGAAGAGCTCCGCCAGCCGGTCGCGCTCCTCGGTGAGGAATCGGTGCGTGGGTTCCTCACCGAGGACGAGGAAGGCGGAGTGGCTGCCGAGGTTGGCGAGGTGGGTGTCGAGGGACACCCGTCGGGTCCAGGGCACCGTGCGGTGTACGAAGCCGAGCTCGGACGTCAGATCGCGGGAGCGGACGGGCGAGCCGTGGGCGCCCTCGTCGGCACCGAAGAAGAGGCGAAGACGGGCGTCCTGCTCGGCGATCCAGGGGACGGAATGGTCGGAGACGTTCCACCAGAGGGCGAGTGCGCCGCCGGGGCGCAGGACGCGCAGGGCCTCGGGGGCGGCGCGGCTCCGATCGGTCCAGTGCCAGGACTGGGCATACGTGATCAGGTCGGCCGCCGCGGTGGCGATGGGGAGGCGGTTGCCGTCGCCGCGCACGATCGGCACGTACGGGAGTGCCCGGTGCAGTTCTTCCGCCATGCCGGGGCCCGGTTCTACTGCGATGACCCGAGCGCCCCGGTCGTGGAGCAGTCGGGTGGAGATACCCGTGCCCGCGCCGACGTCGATGGCGCGGGTGCCAAGCAGGGGGCGGCCGGCCAGTTCCTCGACGGTGTCGAAGAGGGCGGGCGGGTAGCCGGGGCGAGCCGCGGCGTACTGGGCGGCCGCGCGGTCGAAGGAGAGGGCACGGGGCGGGGCCGGGGAGGCGGGTGAGGCGGCGCGTGCCCGGGAATCGGAGTCGGAGCCGGAAGGAAGCATGGGGCCATCGTGGCCCGCGCGGGGGCCTTGCGCCGGTGCTCGCGGGACTTGACCCGCGCTTGTGGGGCCCTGCGCTCGTGGGGCGCTACTTGCGCTTGGGCCGCTTTCCCTTGGTGGTCTTGCGGGCGGCCGGGTTTCCGGTGCGGGCCGAGCGGCGCTTCGCGTAGCGGGCCAGGGCCGTCTCGTACTCCGTGCGTCGCAGTTGCTCGCCCGGTGCTTCCTTGAACGTACGGAGGAAGTACGCGATCAGTGAGCCGACGAAGCCGATGGTTTTGAGGCCGCGCAGATTGGCCTCGCGCGCCGGATCGGCCGGGCGGCGGCTGAAACCTTCCCACGTCTTACGGAAGGCGATGGCGCTGCAGATGGCGAACATCAGGACGACCAGGATGCCGACGAGGTTGCCGACGTCGGCGATCTCCAGTCCCTGGAAGGCGAAGCGGAGTACGAAACAGGCGGCGACCGCGGCCGCGAGGGAGCCCACCGCCGCCCCGACACGTCGCAGCCCGTAGCCCCCGTCGTGGTCGACCCAGGTCGTACCGAAGAAGAGCAGGGGCTCGGGCTGCGGGCCGGGCGTGGTGGAGCCGGGCATGGCGCCGGGGCCGGGGGCTTCGCTGTTCTCGCTCACGAGGTCGATTATCCCCGGGCGGTCCCGGTCCCGATCGCCGTCCCCGTCACAGTCCCGGTCGCCGTCCCGTCGCGGTCCCGGTCAGTCGCAGCGCGGGGCGATGTAGCCGTCGCTGCCCGTGTGGACGTAGGCGTCCGCCACGAACTGGCCGTTGGCGATGTTGTCCCAGAGGTTCGAGGTGCCGTACGGGCCGGTGACCCGCTCCCCCGGCTTCTGGCAGTAGACCGGAACCTTCATTCCGTACGGAAGCGTCCTGACGATGCCGTACTGGGTGCCCGGTCCCGTGCGGACGTTGACCCGGTAGCCCGGTGCGACGGGGTACCTGGTGACGTCGTCGGTGCCGGCGAGCGCGGCCACGTCCTCGGCCGCGTCGGTGGTGCCGGTGGTGATATCGGTGTGCTCTTCCATGGCCGTGAGGCCCTCCCCCGTTGAGAGACGGTGTGTACGACGCGCAGGCTACAAGCCCCGACTGTTTCGCACGCACCATCGACTAGGCTCCGTGCGTCGCGCTTGCGGACGAACACACGGGGGTGGGCGATGCCGCCGCTGCGAGGTACCGGAGCCAATCCGGAAGCGGAGCATCCGGATTACGCCGGTCACTACCGCCTTGAGGCATGCCTCGGCGCGGGCGGCATGGGTGTCGTACACCTGGCGCGCTCCACCTCGGGGCTGCAGCTCGCCGTCAAGGTGGTACACCGGCACTATTCGGCAGACCCTGAGTTCAGGGCACGTTTCCGGCAGGAGGTCGGGGCGGCGAGGCGGGTCAGCGGGGCCTTCACGGCACCGGTTGTCGATGCCGATCCGGACGCCGCACGGCCGTGGATGGCCACTCTGTACGTGCCCGGCCCAACACTCTCCGACCAGGTGAAGCGGAACGGGCCGATGGCCCCCGCCGAACTGCGCAGACTCACGGCGGGACTTGCCGAGGCGCTTCGCGACATCCATCGGGCCGGAGTGATCCACCGCGACCTCAAGCCGAGCAATGTGCTGCTCTCCGACTCGGGGCCCAAGGTGATCGACTTCGGGATCTCCCGGCCGTACGACAGCGATCTGCGCACCGAGACGGGCAAGCTGATCGGCTCGCCGCCGTACATGGCGCCCGAGCAGTTCCAGCGGCCGCGTGAAGTCGGGCCTGCCGCGGACGTGTTCGCCCTGGGGGCCGTGCTCGTCCATGCGGCAACCGGCCGGGGGCCTTTCGACTCCGACAGCCCGTACATCGTGGCCTACCAGGTGGTGCACGACGAGGCCGATCTGGCGGGGGTGCCGACGGATCTGGCGCCGCTGATCGGCCAGTGCCTGGCGAAGGACCCTGCGGAGCGGCCCACTCCGGACGACATCATGGCGGCGCTGCGCCCTCCTTCGTACGACGCCGCCGCGTTCATACCGTCGCAACGGCGGCCGGGTGCTGTCGAAGCCCCGGCGGTGTCGGGGCCGGAGATCGTGACGGGGGCGGATGCGGATGCGGACACGCATGTAGGCGCAGCCGCGGCGGCGCGGGGCAGGAAGGCGACCGCGAGCGGTGGCGGCAAGCGGCGGTGGCTGGCAGCCGCTGCGGCGCTGCTCGTCATGGGTGCCGGTGGGGTGTGGGCTGCCGGGGTGGTGGGCGACTCAGGTGGCTCGGGCGAGTCGGAAGGCTCCGGTGAGTCGGGGGAGTCAGGCGGCACGAAGGGCTCGGCAGCGGCGTTCGCGCCGTGGCGGACGCCGCTGCCGGCCTCGGGCAGCTCCACGCCGGTCTGTTCCTCGGCGGGCACTGCCGGCGAGGAGGCGTCCGGCCCGCCCGCCGCGCTGTACTGCGCGGCGGGCGGTATCGGCGCCGCCCGGTTGGACCCCGCGGACGGCCGGGTGCTGTGGTCCCGTCACGGCCCCGCCGGGGACACCCCGTCGGTCGGCGTGGTGTCGGTCTCCGGCGGCCTGGTGCATACGGCGGTGCCGGGCGGGAAGCTCCGGGCGTACGACCCCGCCAAGGGCGAACAGGTCTGGGACGCGGACCTCTCCCCTTACCTCGGCGCTCCCTTCGCCGCAGGTGACACGCTGCTGCTGGTCAGTGAGGACGGCACTACCGAAGCGCTCGACTCCGCGACCGGCGTGTCCCTCTGGCGGCATCCGCTCACCGGGCACCAGCGGCCGGACTACGCGCTGTACGACGAAGGATCGGGGCTGGCCTACGCATTCGAGCACTCGGCCTACGGGTCCACCACGCTGGTCACGGCCGTCGATGCGGCAACGGGGCACGCGGCGTGGCAGCGGCGGCTGGACGGAATGCTCACCCCGGTGGGGACCTCGGACGGTGCGCTCGTCCTGACGTCCATGAACGGGGACGCCCAGACCGTCGGGCTCGTCCGCTACGACCCGGAACGCAAGAGCGTCGCACGGGTGGCGCTGCCGTTCCGGATGAACGAACCGGAGGTCGTGGTGGGCGGGGACACCGCGTATCTGCTGGCACACGGCGGGACCCTGGTCGCCGTCGACACGCGCCCGGCAGACGACGGGGCTGTTCGCTGGCAGCTGGAGACCGCTGCCGGGCGGACGTCGGCGCCCGTTCTCGCCACCGGGAACCGGCTGTACTTCTCGGCGGCGGACGGGCGGCTGCTCGCCGTGGACACCGAGCGCGGAACGCTGCTGGGCCAGACGAGCCCCCGGCTCCGGGACGGGAAGCTCACGTACGCATCGGCGCTGCCCGCCCCTGTCGCCGCCGGCCGGACCGTCTTCGGTACCGCGCCCGACGGGTCCGTGTTCGCCGTCGACGGACAGGACCCCGCTCACTGGTGAGAGCGGGGTCCTGCGGCAGTGTTCGCCTGCCTCGGTCAGCCTTTGTTCAGCCGAGCCTGGACACGTCCCGCACCGCACCCCGGTCCGCGCTCGTCGCCATCGCCGCGTACGCGCGCAGCGCCGCGCTGACTTTGCGGTCGCGGTCCTTCGGCGCGTACACGCCGTTCAGCGCTTCGCGGCGGGCGGTCAGCTCGGCCTCGGGAACGAGGAGCTCGATCGAGCGGTTCGGGATGTCGATCCTGATCCGGTCGCCGTCCTCGACCAGTGCGATCGTGCCGCCCGACGCCGCCTCCGGCGATGCGTGGCCGATCGACAGGCCCGACGTGCCGCCGGAGAAGCGACCGTCGGTGACGAGCGCACAGCTCTTGCCGAGGCCGCGGCCCTTCAGGAAGGAGGTGGGGTAGAGCATCTCCTGCATGCCGGGACCGCCGCGCGGACCCTCGTAACGGATGACGACGACGTCGCCCTCCTTGATCTCCTTGCGGAGGATCTTGTCCACCGCCTCGTCCTGCGACTCGCAGACGACCGCCGGGCCCTCGAAGGTCCAGATCGACTCGTCGACGCCCGCCGTCTTCACGACGCAGCCGTCCTCGGCGAGATTCCCCTTGAGGACCGCGAGGCCGCCGTCCTTGGAGTACGCGTGCTCCAGGTCGCGGATGCAGCCGCCCGCCGCGTCCAGGTCGAGGGTGTCCCAGCGCTCGGACTGCGAGAAGGCCGTCGCGGAACGCACGCATCCGGGGGCCGCGTGCCAGAGCTCGACGGCCTCGGGGGACGGGGAGCCGCCTCGGACGTCCCAGTTCTTCAGCCACTCGCCGAGGGTGGCGGAGTGCACCGAGTGCACGTCCTCATTGAGCAGACCGCCGCGGTAGAGCTCGCCGAGGATGGCCGGGACGCCGCCCGCCCGGTGGACGTCCTCCATGTAGTAGGTGCCGCCGGGAGCCACGTTGGGCGCAACCTTCGACAGGCAGGGGACACGGCGCGAGACCTCGTTGATGTCTTCGAGGTCGTAGGCGAGCTCGGCCTCCTGCGCTGCGGCGAGGAGGTGCAGGATCGTGTTGGTGGAGCCGCCCATGGCGATGTCCAGCGCCATCGCGTTGTCGAACGCGGCGCGCGTGCCGATGGAGCGCGGCAGGACCGTCGCGTCGTCCTGCTCGTAGTAGCGCTTGGTGATCTCCACGACCGTGCGGCCGGCATCCTCGTACAGCGCCTTGCGGGCGGTGTGTGTGGCGAGGACGGAGCCATTGCCGGGGAGGGAGAGGCCGAGGACCTCGGTCAGGCAGTTCATCGAGTTGGCGGTGAACATGCCGGAACAGCTGCCGCAGGTGGGACAGGCGTTCTCCTCGATACGGAGGATGTCCTCGTCCGAGACGTTCTCGTTGACGGCGTCGCTGATCGCGTTGATCAGGTCGAGCTTGCGGACCGTGCCGTCGACGAGGGTGGCCTGGCCGGCCTCCATCGGGCCCCCGGAGACGAAGACCGTCGGGATGTTCATGCGCATCGCGGCC
The DNA here is from genome assembly GCF_055602785.1 of Streptomyces sp. NPDC037301. Classification (NCBI taxonomy): domain Bacteria; kingdom Bacillati; phylum Actinomycetota; class Actinomycetes; order Kitasatosporales; family Streptomycetaceae; genus Streptomyces; species Streptomyces sp. NPDC037301. The sequence continues at coordinate 227,955 of NZ_JBVJWD010000012.1, read as the reverse complement.
ATCAGCATGCCGGGCGTGATCTTGTCGCAGTTGGAGATGCAGATCAGCGCGTCCGCGCAGTGCGCCTCGACCATGTACTCGACGGAGTCGGCGATCAGGTCGCGGGAGGGGAGCGAGTAGAGCATCCCGGCGTGGCCCATCGCGATGCCGTCGTCGACGGCGATGGTGTTGAACTCGCGGGGGACGGCGCCTGCGGCCCTGATGGCGTCGGAGACGATCCTGCCCACCGGGGCGAGGTGGGTGTGGCCGGGGACGAATTCGGTGAAGGAGTTGGCGACAGCGATGATCGGCTTGCCGATGTCCTCGCTCGCTACGCCCGAGGCCCGCATAAGGGCGCGGGCGCCCGCCATGTTGCGGCCGTGGGTGACAGTGCGGGACCTCAGCTGGGGCATCGTCTCTCGCTCCTTCGACAGAAAAGACTGCTTCCGAGCCTACGCCTCCGGCTCCAAGATCTGGACACGGTGTCCGGTATGCGGGATGGGGTGCTCGGTGGGTGGGCGGGGGACCGGGGGGTGCGGTGGGGGGTGCACGGCGAGTGTGCCACCGTGCGGGGCTGGTCCCTACCCGTCCCTTCCTGGAACCGGGGTTCTGTCCCGGACCCCGCTCCTCAAGTGCCGGAGGGGCTGGATGCAGCTGGGAGGTGGCCGACGAGGCTGAAGTGTCAGGCTTCCGTCAGGTAGCGCTGCAGTGTCGGTGCCACCATCTCGATGATCTTCTCCGGGGGGGCCGAAGCAAGTGGCTCCGCCCGGATGACGTAGCGCAGCATCGCGATCCCGAGCATGTGCGAGGCAGCCAGTTCCGCGCGGAACGTCGCGTCCGGTACCTCCAGTGCCTCTGCGATGCGTTCCAGGAGGCGGCGCAGGACGAAGCCGCGGAGGACCTTCGCCGCCGCCTCGTGCGTCAGTGCGGACCGCATGATCGCCAGCAGGGGTGCCCTGGACGCCGGGTTCTCCCATACGGCGATGAAGTAGCGGGCCAGCCGCTCCCCCAAGCCGTCCGTGCCGCTGCCGAGGATGGCCGGGATCACCAGCGCCGGCTCGAAGGAGAGCTCGATGGCGGCCGCGAAGACCTCGTCCTTCGTACCGAAGTAGTGGTGGACGAGGGCGGAGTCGACGCCCGCCGCCTTGGCGATGCCCCGGATCGACGTCTTGTCGTAGCCGCGCTCCGCGAACTCGGTGCGAGCCGCCTCCAGGATGCGGGTGCGGGCGTCGGGGCCGGTGGTCCCGTCCGTACGGGAGGGGCGGCCGCGGCGCTTGGGGGCGGGACCGGTGGGATCAGTGGGATCGGTGTGGCCACCGGTCATGGGCGCGGCGCCTCGGCCGAGGACGACGCCAGGTGGAGCCGGGTGAAGGCCAGCGCCTCCGCCAGGTCGGCCTCGCGTTCGGCGGTGGACATGGCGCGGCGGGTGTTGACCTCGATGACGACATGGCCGTCGAAGCCGGTACGGGCCAGGTGCTCCAGGAGTTCGGCGCAGGGCTGGTCGCCGCGGCCGGGCACCAGGTGCTCGTCCTTGTTGGAGCCCTTGCCGTCGGCGAGATGGATGTGGGCGAGCCGGTCGCCCATCCGGTCGACCATCGCCATGCCGTCCGTGCGGGCCGTCGCGGTGTGCGACAGGTCCACGGTGAAGTGGCGGTAGTCGTCGTTGGTGACGTCCCAGTCGGGGGCGTACGCCAGCATCTCGCGGTCCCGGTAGCGCCAGGGGTACATGTTCTCGACGGCGAACCGCACATCGGTCTCGTCCGCCATGCGCCAGATCCCGGTGACGAAGTCGCGTGCGTAGTTGCGCTGCCAACGGAACGGCGGGTGGACGACGACGGTCGTCGCCCCGAGCCTCTCAGCGGCGGCACGGGCCCGCTGGAGCTTCACCCACGGATCGGTGGACCAGACGCGCTGCGTGATCAGCAGACAGGGCGCGTGGACAGCCAGGATCGGCACCTGGTGATAGTCCGAGAGCCGTCGCAGCGCCTCGATGTCCTGGCTGACGGGGTCGGTCCACACCATGATCTCGACACCGTCGTAACCAAGACGCGCGGCGATCTCGAAGGCCGTCGCCGTCGACTCCGGGTAGACGGAAGCCGTCGACAGGGCGACCTTCGCATCCGGGATGCGCACCACTGGTTCTGCCACTGGGACAGCGTACGGGCAGTGTGACGCCACGCCGAGAGACCCGGGCGGAAAGTGAGGAGGGCCATGGCGGGCTTCCGGCCGCCATGGCGGTGCTCAGCTCGGCGCGGCCGGCTCCGCCGGCATGTGGTCCAGACGGCGCAGGATGACACCCTCGCGCAGCGCCCAGGGGCAGATCTCCAGCTCTTCGACCCCGAACAGATCCATGGCCCCCTCCGCCACCAGCGCCCCGGCCAGCAGCTGCGCGGCCCGGCCCTCGGAGACCCCGGGCAGGGTGCCGCGCTGCTCGACCGTCATCGCGGCCAGCTTCGGCACCCACTCTTCCAGCGCCTTGCGGGTGAGGGCGCGCTGCACGTACAGGCCGTCGGTGGAACGCGCGGCACCCGCGATCCTGGCGAGCTGCTTGAACGTCTTGGAGGTGCCGACGACATGATCCGGGCGCCCGAGGCGGGTGAATTCCCCGACACTCCGGGCGATCCTGGCCCGCACATGGCGGCGCAGCGCCTTCACCTCCGCCGGGTCCGGCGGATCGCCCGGCAGCCACCCGGCGGTGAGCCGGCCGGCCCCGAGCGGCAGCGACACCGCGGCGTCCGGCTCCTCGTCCATGCCGTACGCGATCTCCAGCGAGCCGCCCCCGATGTCCAGGACCAGCAGCCGCCCCGCCGACCAGCCGAACCAGCGGCGCGCCGCGAGGAAGGTGAGCCGGGCCTCCTCCGCACCGCTGAGGACGGCGAGGTCGATGCTCGTCTCGTCCCGCACCCGGGCCATCACCTGGTCGGCGTTGCTCGCCTCCCGTACCGCGGACGTGGCGAACGGCAGAACGTCCTCGCACCCCTTGTCCTCGGCGGCCTGGAGCGCATCCATGATCGTCGCCACGAGCCGGTCCACACCGTCGGGGCCGATCGCCCCGTCCCCGTCGAGAAGTTCGGCCAGGCGCAGCTCCGCCTTGTGCGAGTGCGCGGGCAGCGGGCGGGCGCCGGGGTGCGCGTCCACCACCAGCAGATGCACCGTGTTCGAACCCACGTCGAGGACTCCGAGTCTCATACCAGGAACGCTACCGGGACCGCGGACTTACTCTTGGCGCGTGCCAAAGACGAAAAAGGCGAAGCCGGGCAAAATCACGAAGAAGCAGAAAACGAAGCAGGAGATGCAGCAGCAGGAAGTGAACGGGCCGAACCGGTCCGAAGACGAGACGGGGATCGACTTCGCACGCGCCTGGGTCGAGTTCCCGGACCCCGCGGACGACGAACAGATCTTCCGCTGCGACCTGACCTGGCTCACGTCCAGGTGGACCTGCATCTTCGGCAGTGGCTGCCAGGGCATCCAGGCGGGCCGCGCGGACGACGGATGCTGCACGCTCGGCGCGCACTTCTCGGACGAGGACGACGAGAAGCGGGTGGCGAGCCATGTCGAACGGCTGACCCCTGATCTGTGGCAGTTCCATGATGTCGGTACGGAGACGGGCTGGGTCGAGGTCGACGACGACGGGGAACGCCAGACGCGGCGCTGGAAGGGTTCGTGCATCTTCCAGAACCGTCCCGGGTTCGCGGGCGGCGCGGGCTGCTCGCTGCACATCCTGGCGCTGCGGGAGGGCAAGGAGCCCCTGGAGACCAAGCCGGACGTCTGCTGGCAGCTGCCGATCCGGCGTACGTACGACTGGATCGACCGGCCCGACGACACGCGCGTGCTCCAGGTCTCGATCGGCGAGTACGACCGCAGGGGCTGGGGTCCGGGCGGCCACGATCTGCACTGGTGGTGCACGTCGGCGACCTCGGCGCACGGGGCCGGGGAGCCGGTGTACGTGTCGTACCGCCCGGAACTCATCGAGCTGATGGGCGAGAAGGGGTACGACCGGCTGGTCGAGCTGTGCGAGGAGCGCCTGTCCTCGCTGCTGCCGATGGCGCCGCACCCGGCGGATCCGGTCGATCCGGCGTGACGGCGTGACGGCGTGATGGCCGAGGCGTAGCAACTGGGGCGTGGCGGCTGAGGTGCCTTCCGGGGGCTCGGCCGGTCACGTCGCGCGGACCGCCGCAGCCCCGGACGGACTGTTTCAGCCCGTCGGTGTGGTGGTGCCCGTACCCGGGTCGGTCGGGGTCGTGGAGCCGGACGGGTCCGGGGACGGCGTCGGATCGGTCGGGGACGGGTCCGACGGTGACGGCGTGGGGTCCGTCGGGTCGGGGGTCGGGTCGGTCGGCTGCGTGGGATCCGGCGAGGACGGGGGCGGATCCGACGGTACGGACGGGCCCGAGGGGGTGGAGGGGCCGGTCGTACCCGAGTGGCCGGGGCCGCCGGGTGACGGTGCCGTCGCCCCGGACCCCCGGATCGCCACGACCGAACCGGAAGGGGCGAGGGCGATGCGTGCGCTCCAGGGACCGGCGGGTTGCCGCAGGTGGTCCACGAGGACGCGGATCGTGATGCTCGCACCTGCGGCGAGCGAGCCCGAGGAGCTGCTGAGGCGCAGCCAGGACGCATCCGCACGGGCCGACCAGGCGACGGGTGCGCCACCCGAGGCGGTCAGGCGGATGAGTGTCGTGCCGCCGGACGAGCGGGCCTCGACGGTGAGCCCGCCGATGCCGCCCCGCACCGGACCCGAGCTGATCACCTCGGCCGAGACGTCCTGGGTGTGGCCGTCCTTGAAGCGGGCGCCGGGCTGGGGACGGGCATTGCCCGCGTTCTCGTAGTGACCGTCCGGGGTGCCGTCGAGGCCGTGGCGGACGTCCGTCTCGGTCGCGGTGACCGAGGAGCCGTCGTGGCCCTCGCCGGTCTGCGGCGCGCCGCGGTAGGCCGTCCACAGCGCGATCACCGGGGCGGCGACGACCGTCGCCACCACCGTCGTCGTCACGACCCTGGCCCGCAGCCGGTCCCGGCGAGCGGCGTGGTCCTTCGGGTCCATGGGGAAGCCCGCCCGGTCGAAGCGCGGGCCGGCGGACCGGTTCCGCCGGGCGTGGACCATCGCGACGTATGCGGAGGGCCGCGGCGCCTCGACGACCGGCAGCGCGGCGGCCGGGGTGACGGCCGCGCCCGGCCAGGGGCCCTCGGCGCCGGCCCGCTCGGCGGCCCGGCGGCAGCGGGGGCAGTCGTCGACATGGCGGACGAGTTCGCGGCGCAGGGTCGCGGAGAGCAGGACACGGTGGTCGCCGATGAGCCGGGCGACGGTGGGGCAGTTGCCGCTCTCGACGACGGCGAGGGCTGCGCGGGTGCGTTCCACCTCGCAGGCCGCGGCGGCCAGGAGCTCGCGGGCGGTCGCCGGTTCGAGGCCCAGGACGGAGGCGACGGCACGCGGGGCGAGGCGGTGGCGCACGGCGAGTTCGAGCGCTTCGCGCTGTTCGGGGGTGGTGCCGGCGGCCTCCGGCCAGGCCAGCTGAGCAAGTTCACGGCGGTGCGTCTCGGCGGCTTCGGATTCGGGGGCGTTGCCGGCCGGGGCGCCACCCGGCGTGAACGGGGCGGCCTCAGTGGCCTTCGCGACGACGGCCGGGGACGTACGGCGGCCCGCGCGCGCCCCCTGGGTGGCCGCCCCGCCCGGCTGCTTGCCCGGTGGCCCTCCCCCTGCCCGCTTCGCCTCACGCCTCGTCTCCTGCTCGGCCGACCGCCTTCCCGACAGCTTCCCGGCATTGTGGCGGTGCGCCTGACGGCCCTGTTTCTGCTCGGCGAGCTTGCGCAGACACGTCCATCTGGCCAGCGCATACAGCCAGGATTTACGTTCCTCCTCACCCGCCGGGCACCGGCCGTCCTGCCGTTCCGCGATCGCGAGCACACCGCCGAGCGCCTCGGTGGCGGCATCGTGGTCGCAGAGCACGGAGAGGCAGTAGGTGAACAGGCCATCGAGATGCGGCTCGTAACGCGCAGGCGGCCGCTGCGGCGAAGGCTGCGCCGAGGAGTGGGGCGCACGGCGTCGCGCCCGGTGTGCGCCGGTGGTGTGCGTGGGGGGCTCCAGCCTGCTGCTCGTCACCTGGCGACCGTAGGCAGCAGAGAGCATGCCTTAAGCGCCCCTTCGGCGCATTTAATCCTTACGGGTGAACGTATCGCTCAAAAGGGGACAGGGATCCCTGCTACAGGGGACGGAATCCCTGATTTCGCCGGAGCGCCGGGCCGATCCGGGGGCCACCGGCGGGCGCGCGCCCGCGCCGGGCGGCGTCGGCCGACCGCGCCCGACGGCATTGTCGGACCCCACCTATACGGTTGCGCCATGGCTGCCCGTACGAAATCCGCGAAGGACCGGCCGTCCTACCGCTGCACCGAATGCGGCTGGACGACCGCCAAGTGGCTCGGCCGCTGCCCCGAATGCCAGGCATGGGGGACGGTCGAGGAGTTCGGCGGCGCCCCCGCCGTGCGGACCACCGCGGCCGGCCGGGTCAGCACCGCCGCGCTCCCCATCGGCCAGGTCGACAGCCGGCAGGCCACCGCCCGGTCGACCGGCGTCGGCGAGCTGGACCGGGTGCTCGGCGGCGGTCTCGTGCCGGGTGCCGTCGTGCTGCTCGCGGGCGAGCCGGGCGTCGGGAAGTCGACGCTGCTGCTGGACGTGGCCGCGAAGGCGGCGAGCGACGACCACCGCACGCTCTATGTCACCGCCGAGGAGTCAGCGAGCCAGGTCCGCCTGCGCGCCGACCGGATCCGGGCGATCAACGACCATCTGTATCTCGCCGCGGAGACCGACCTGTCCGCGGTCCTCGGCCATCTGGACGCCGTCAAACCGTCGCTTCTCATCCTCGACTCCGTACAGACGGTCGCCTCGCCCGAGATCGACGGGGCGCCCGGCGGCATGGCACAGGTCCGGGAGGTCGCCGGTGCCCTCATCCGGGCCTCCAAGGAACGCGGTATGTCCACGCTGCTGGTCGGCCATGTCACCAAGGACGGGGCAATCGCCGGGCCGCGGCTGCTGGAGCATCTCGTCGATGTGGTGCTGTCCTTCGAGGGCGACCGCCACGCCCGCCTGAGGCTCGTACGGGGCGTCAAGAACAGGTACGGCGCGACCGACGAGGTCGGCTGCTTCGAGCTGCACGACGAGGGCATCACCGGGCTCGCCGACCCGTCCGGGCTGTTCCTCACCCGCCGCGACGAACCCGTGCCCGGCACCTGCCTGACCGTCACCCTGGAGGGCAAGCGGCCGCTCGTCGCCGAGGTGCAGGCGCTGACGGTCGATTCCCAGATCCCTTCGCCCCGGCGCACCACCTCGGGTCTGGAGACGTCCCGGGTATCGATGATGCTGGCCGTTCTGGAGCAGCGCGGCCGGATCAGCTCGCTCGGCAAGCGGGACATCTACAGCGCGACGGTCGGCGGTGTGAAGCTCTCCGAGCCCGCCGCGGACCTCGCGGTCGCGCTGGCGCTGGCCAGTGCCGCGAGTGACACACCACTCCCGAAGAACCTGGTGGCGATCGGCGAAGTAGGTCTCGCGGGCGAGGTCAGAAGGGTTACGGGAGTCCAGCGCAGGCTGGCCGAGGCGTACCGTCTGGGCTTCACGCACGCGCTGGTTCCGACCGACCCCGGGAAGGCCCCGGTCGGTATGAAGGTCACAGAAGTCGCCAACATGGGTGATGCACTGAGAGTGCTCCCGCGCCGGTCCCGCGCACAGGCCCCACAGGAGGAGAACGCGCGCCGGTAGACTTTGCCCTGGTCTCGCCCGTCCGTACGAACGGCATGAGGGACGTAAGGGCACCGCAAACCTGTGACCGGAGGAGTGCAGTGGCAGCCAGCGACCGGGCAGCATCGCCCGGAAAGTCCGGCCAAGGCACCGGTAACGAGGCGCTGATGCGCGCCTCGTTGACCGCCGTCGCGCCCGGAATGGCCCTGCGGGACGGCCTGGAGCGCATCCTCCGTGGCAACACCGGCGGGCTGATCGTCCTGGGCATGGACAGAACCGTCGAGTCGATGTGCACCGGCGGATTCGTGCTGGACGTGGAGTTCACCGCGACGCGCCTGCGCGAGCTGGCCAAGCTCGACGGGGCGCTGATCCTCGACAAGGACATGACCAAGATCCTGCGGGCCGGTGTGCAGCTGGTCCCGGACGCCTCCATCCCCACCGAGGAGACCGGCACCCGCCACCGCACGGCGGACCGGGTCTCCAAGCAGTGCAACTTCCCGGTCGTCTCGGTCTCGCAGTCGATGCACCTCATCGCGCTGTACGTGGACGGGGAGCGCCGGGTCCTGGAGGAGTCCGCCGCGATCCTCTCCCGCGCCAATCAGGCACTCGCCACCCTGGAGCGGTACAAGCTCCGGCTCGACGAGGTCGCGGGCACCCTCTCGGCACTGGAGATCGAGGACCTGGTGACGGTCCGGGATGTGACGGCCGTCGCGCAGCGGCTGGAGATGGTCCGCCGGATCGCGACCGAGATCGCGGAGTACGTGGTGGAGCTGGGCACCGACGGCCGGCTCCTCTCGCTCCAGCTAGACGAGTTGATCGCGGGCGTCGAGCCGGAGCGAGAGCTGGTCGTGCGCGACTATGTGCCGGAGCCGACCGCGAAGCGGTCCCGTACGGTCGCCGAAGCACTGACCGAACTCGACGCGCTCTCCCACACCGAACTGCTCGAACTCCCCGTCGTGGCACGGGCGCTGGGATACAGCGGCTCGCCGGAGACGCTGGATTCGGCGGTCTCGCCGCGCGGCTTCCGGCTGCTGGCGAAGGTACCGCGGCTGCCCGGGGCGATCATCGACCGACTGGTGGAGCACTTCGGCGGTCTGCAGAAACTCCTTGCCGCCAGCGTGGACGACCTCCAGACGGTGGACGGGGTCGGCGAGGCGCGGGCGAGGAGCGTGCGCGAGGGGCTGTCGCGACTGGCCGAGTCGTCGATTCTCGAGCGGTACGTGTAGCCGCACGCGCAGGAGGCGCAAAGGCGGTGCCGGGGCCCGGGAGACCGGGCGCCGAAGTGTTTTCCGGAGCCGGCCGGCCCCTCGGGTTCTCAGTCCTTCTCAAGGCGGAACGAGGCACGCTGCACCGGCTCGCCCGGCGCCTTCGCCTCGACCAGGTACGTACCCGGCGCCGCGGTCCCCGCGGGCGGCGTCACGCACTGCGGGGTGCTCTTCTTGCGGTCCCACTCCACGGTGTGGACGACGGTCGAGCCTGCCGGGACCTTCAGCAGCAGGCTGCCCGCGTTGCGCGGGCAGTCCTTGGAGGACCACACCTGGCTGTCGTCGCCACCGGCCTCGGTGATGGTGAGCACCGCGCTCTTCGGCCCGAAGTCGGCCTTGCAGGTGGTGGACGAGGTGTTCTTGGCGATCAACCGGAACTTCGGCTTCTCGCCGGGGCTGTAACTGAGTTCGGTGCTCAGGCTCAACTGCAGTGCGCCGGTGGCGCAGTCGGGGAGCGAGGAGCCTGCCGGGACCTGCTCTCCGGTTGTCGCGCCGCTTCCGCTCACACCGCCGGCTCCGGTGTCCGATCCGCTGCCGGTGTCCGTGCCGCTGTCACCGTCACCGCCGTCGCTCGCGCCGCCGTCGGAGCCCGCGCCCGTACCGCTGTTGTCTCCGCCGCCGCTGCCCGAGTCGCCCGACTCGTCGCGTCCGCCGGGCTGTTGGCCGATGGCCGGGCCCGACTGGGAGGGGCCGGGAGTGATCGCGTGCGCGGGGCCCTTTCCGCCGGGCCGGGAGTCGTCCGTGTTCCCCTTGCCGCCGCCGGAGGTGACGGCCCACACGATCAGCAACGCGAGCAGCGCAACCAGCGTCGCCGCTACGGCCCTCCGTCGCCAGTAGATGGTGGAGGGAAGCGGCCCGATCGGATTACGCAAAGATCCCACGGCGCAAACTGTACGAGAGATCGGCGCCAACTCCCGCCCCACCCGCCGCCCGGCCCTCAGGTTTTACGGATCATCATCTCGGGACGGCCTGCTCCAGCCCCCCTATTTCCGCCGAGTTGGACCTCGGGGATCGCCCAAGGTGACCACCCGGTTTTGTTGACTACCCTCTGTCACATGGATAGTTCATCTACTGCCCCGCTCTACCGGGACATCACCGACTTCGCGCATGACATGCCGTCATGGGTGCAACACCTGGCCGAGATATGGACGGAGCTCGGGCTCCTGGTCTTCGGCGCCCTGTTCATCACCGGGTGGTGGCGTGCCCGACGGGCGGACGACGGCGCCCTGGCGCTGGCGGTGCTCGCACCCATTGCGACGGCCTTCGCCTATGTGGGCAGCGAGGTGCTCAAGTCGATGGTGGACGAGGAACGCCCTTGCCGGGCAGTCGTCGGGGCGGCGGCCTCGCTGGTGCCGTGTCCGCCGACGGGCGACTGGTCGTTCCCCAGCAACCACTCCGCGATCGCCGGCGCGGCAGCTGTCGCCCTGGCGATCGCCCGGCCCCGGCTGGCCTGGCTCACCGTGCCGCTGGCGCTGCTGATGGCCTTCTCGCGGGTCTTCGTCGGGGTGCACTATCCGCATGACGTGGCAATCGGCCTGCTGCTGGGTGCGGTGGTGGCTGCCGTAGCGGTCGCCGCGCTGTACCGGCCGGCACGGTCGCTCGTCCGGACGGTGCGGGGCAGCGGGGCGCCTCTGGCCGTCTGGGCATCGGGCCCGGGGGCGGCGGCCGGCCGGTCCGGGCGGCGGGGCAAACGGCACTGACCGGCCGGGGGAGTCTCCTTGGGCCGGTTGCCGGATATCGCGGGGACAGACGGGTGGCAATATCACCCCAAGGGCCCTGAGGAGGAGCGACACCACCGTGCGCGGAGCCGTCCTCTGCCCTTCCGTGTCAGGATCGGCAATGCGATGACTGCCATGACTGCGACACAGACGCCCCCCGCCTCCCTCCACGCTCCCGTCATCGGGTGGTTCGAACAGCACGCCCGCGATCTGCCCTGGCGCCGCCCCGAAGCGGGCGCCTGGGGTGTGATGGTGAGCGAGTTCATGCTGCAGCAGACCCCCGTCAGCCGGGTCCTCCCGGTGTACGAACAGTGGCTGGCCCGCTGGCCGCGCCCGGCCGATCTGGCCGCCGAGCCGCCCGGTGAGGCGGTCCGCGCCTGGGGCCGGCTCGGCTACCCCCGCCGGGCGCTCCGCCTGCACGGGGCCGCGCAGGCAATAACTGAACGGCACGGCGGCGACGTACCGAGCGAGCACGGTCAGCTGCTCGCACTGCCCGGGATCGGTGAGTACACCGCGGCGGCCGTGGCCTCGTTCGCGTACGGACAGCGGCATGCCGTACTCGACACGAACGTCCGCCGGGTGTTCGCCCGGGCCGCGACCGGCATCCAGTACCCGCCGAACGCGACCACCGCCGCCGAACGCAAGCTCGCCCGGGCCCTGCTCCCCGAGGAGGACGAACGGGCCGCCCGCTGGGCCGCCGCGACGATGGAGCTCGGCGCCCTCGTCTGCACCGCCAAGAACGAGGACTGCACACGGTGCCCGATCGCCGGGCAGTGCGCCTGGCTGCTGGCCGGAAAGCCCGCACACCAGGGGCCCCCGCGGCGCGGTCAGACCTACGCCGGCACGGACCGGCAGGTGCGCGGACGGCTGCTCGCCGTGCTGCGCGAGGCCGTGGCACCGGTGCCGCAGTCGGCACTGGACGCGGTGTGGGACGAACCGGTGCAGCGAGCCCGCGCGCTGGACGGTCTGGTCGCGGACGGCCTGGTCGAGCCGCTGGCCGGTGGCCAGTACCGGCTGCCGCTGAGCTGAAGGTCCCTGCCGCCCTCTCCCCCGCTGTTACACAACCGATGGACAGCCGTGCGTCAGCGTATGGCTGCTCCGCACAGCCCCGTGACAACAGCTCCGTAGCGTCAGCGACGTCAGCCCGGCCGATCGATGGCTGACGGCGGTTCTACGGGGATCTACGGGGACGGAGGCGGTTGGAATGGCGCAGGGCGAGGTGCTCGAATTCGAGGAGTACGTACGCACTCGGCAGGAGGCACTGCTGCGCAGTGCGCGCCGGCTGGTCCCCGACCCCGTGGATGCGCAGGACCTGCTGCAGACCGCCCTGGTCCGTACGTACGGCCGCTGGGACGGCATCGCCGACAAGTCCCTCGCCGACGCCTATCTGCGTCGCGTCATGATCAACACCCGTACCGAGTGGTGGCGGGCCCGCAAGCTGGACGAGGTACCCACCGAGCAGCTGCCCGACGCCAGCGTCGATGACGGCACCGAGCAGCGCGCCGACCGCGCCCTGCTGATGGATGTGCTGGGCGTACTGGCTCCCAAGCAGCGCAGCGTCGTCGTGCTGCGACACTGGGAGCAGATGAGTACGGAGGAGACGGCTGCGGCGCTCGGCATGTCGGCCGGTACGGTGAAGAGCACGCTGCACCGTGCGCTGGCGCGACTGCGCCAGGAGCTGGAAAGCCGTGAGGCAGCGAGCAGGGAGGCCAGGCTCCGGGAGGAGCGGGGTCTGACGGCGGCCGACCGTGCTCCGGCCGTCGGCGCTCCGGTGCGTGCGCGGTCAACGGCGCAGGTACGGGCGCAGGCGGGCAGGCGTATGGACGAACGGGGGCGGGAGCGGTGCGCGGCCTGACAGCCAGCGATGACAGCGATAACGGCGACGGCGCCCGTGGCGGCGCAAGAGACGACGGTGGCCGCGGGGCCACCGGCAGTCGTGGCCGGGTCCTGACCGGCTGGGCGGCGAGCACCACGACCCTGGTCGGGCTCGCCGCTTTCGGGTTGCTCGCCGCCGGCTGCTCCACCGGCGGTACCGGCACCCGGGACGAGGGTCCGGCAGGCTCCCAGCCGGTCGCCCAGGTCACGCCCAGCGCCGATCCGACGTCCACGGCGAAGCCCACGCCCCGGATCGATCCCGTGGTGCTGCTCAAGCGGGACCCCAAGGTCAGCGAGCGGGTCAGGACGGATCTGAAGCCCTGCAGCGGCTCCGAGTACCCGGTGGACACCTCGTACGGCACCATGACCGGCGGCCCCTCGGCCGATGTCGTAGTGAACGTGATGACCTGCGGCGATTCGGTGGGCGTCGGAACCTATGTGTACCGCCAGCGGGGCAACGGCACGTACGAGAACGTGTTCGCCATCGAGCAGCCCGCGGTGTACGGCACCATCGATCGCGGTGATCTGGTGGTGACGGCCCAGGTGTACGAGAAGAAGGACTCGGTCGCGTACCCCTCCGGCGAGGAAGTGATCACCTACCGCTGGGCGGACAACCGGTTCAGCGAGCGCGACCGGGTGCACAACGACTTCAACCGAGCCGTCGGCAATGGGGAAGCCGGTCTTCCGGAATCCGCCGAACCGGCGGGGAACTGAGAGCAGTCCGATGGCCGAGACCCACGTCCTGTTCGTCGAGGACGACGATGTCATCCGCGAGGCCACCCAGCTGGCGCTGGAGCGCGACGGCTTCGCGGTCACCGCGATGCCCGACGGACTGTCGGGTCTCGACGCGTTCCGGGCCGACCGTCCCGACATCGCCCTGCTCGATGTGATGGTGCCGGGGCTCGACGGGGTCAGCCTCTGCCGTCGTATCCGCGACGAGTCGACGGTCCCGGTGATCATGCTGTCGGCCCGGGCCGACTCGATCGACGTGGTGCTCGGCCTGGAGGCCGGCGCCGACGACTACGTCACCAAGCCCTTCGACGGGGCGGTCCTGGTCGCCCGGATCCGTGCCGTGCTGCGCCGCTTCGGTCATGCGTCGGGCGGGCAGCCGGGCAACGGGGAGCCGGAGCCGCAGCCCGTCGGCGGGGTGCTGGTCTTCGGCGATCTGGAGATCGACATCGAGGGCATGGAGGTCCACCGGGGCGGCCGGCAGGTGGCGCTGACCCCGACCGAGATGCGGCTGCTGCTGGAGTTCTCCGCCGCGCCCGGCACGGTGCTCTCCCGCGACAAGCTCCTGGAGCGGGTCTGGGACTACGGGTGGGGCGGTGACACCCGGGTCGTGGATGTCCATGTGCAGCGGCTGCGCACAAAGATCGGCCAGGACCGGATCGAGACGGTCCGCGGCTTCGGCTACAAACTCCGGCCATGAAGCGGTTCGCCCTGCGGACGGGTGTCCGCTGGAAGATCAGCATCGCGATCGCGGCGGTCGGCGCGCTGACCGCGGTCGCGCTCAGCTTCGTCGTCCACAACGCCGCCCGGGTCTCGATGCTGGAGAACGCGCGCGAGGTCCAGCTGGAGCGGCTGACGTACGCGCAGCTGCTGTACGAGGCGAAGAAGACGCAGAAGGCCGACCCCCGGTTCGGAGCCAAGCTCAACGACCCGACGATGCCGCGCAGCCTGCGCGCGGAGACCAACAGGAACCGGCGCGCCACGCATGTCGAGGAGACCAGGAACGGGGTGCCCGATGTATGGGCGGCCGTGCCGGTCGGCAACGGCGATGTGCTCTCACTGCACACCCGTTTCGCCGACCGCAGCGCCACGATCATGGGCGATCTCGACCGGGCGCTGATCATCGGCTCGGTCTCGGTGGTGTTCGGCGGCTGCGCACTGGGCGTGCTGATCGGCGGGCAGCTGTCGCGCCGGCTGCGCAAGGCGGCGGCCGCGGCGGGCAGGGTCGCGCAGGGCAATACGGATGTACGTGTCAGGGAGGCCGTCGGCGGTGTCGTCCAGGACGAGACCGACGAGCTGGCCCGAGCGGTGGACGCGCTGACGGACGCGTTGAACGAACGCATCGAGGCGGAGCGCCGGGTCACCGCGGACATCGCGCACGAGCTGCGTACCCCGGTGACCGGTCTGCTGACGGCCGCCGAGCTGCTGCCGCCGGGCCGCCCCACCGAGCTCGTACGGGACCGGGCGCAGGCGATGCGCACCCTGGTCGAGGATGTGCTGGAGGTGGCCCGGCTGGACAGTGCGTCGGAGCGGGCCGAACTGCAGGAGATCGCGCTGGGTGAGTTCGTCAGCCGGCGGGTCGCGCTGCTGGACCCGGATGTGCGGGTGCAGGTCGTGCACGAGTCCTGGGTCAGCACCGATCCGCGCCGGCTGGAGCGGATTCTCGGCAATCTGCTGGGTAACGCCGCCAAGCACGGTGCCACTCCGGTGGAGGTCACGGTCGAGGGCCGGGTGGTGCGGATCCGCGATCACGGTTCCGGGTTCCCGGCGGCGCTGCTGCGTGAGGGCCCGAGCCGGTTCCGTACCGGAAGCAGCGACCGGGCCGGACACGGACACGGTCTGGGGCTGACGATCGCGGCCGGTCAGGCGCGGGTCCTCGGGGCACGGCTGACCTTCCGCAACGCGGCGCCGGAAGGGGCGGCGAAGGGCGCGGGCGGGGCGATCGCCGTGCTGTGGCTGCCCGAGCACGCACCGACGAACACCGGCAGCTTCCCGATCCTGCGCCTGTCCGGACAGCGCACGCCGGGCAGCGGCGACGGGCAGAGCGCGGAGTCCGGCCGCAGGCAGTCCGGCGGCTGAACCGGATACGGAAGGAGGCTCCCCGGGGAGCGCCCCGGGGAGCCTCCTCGTGCACGGCTCGTGCACCGCTCGTGCAACGCGGGGGATCAGACGACCTCGGGCTGCTTGTCGTCGGCGACCGCGGCCGGCTCCTACGCACCGTCCGACACGGTTTCCGGGCCCGCTCCCCGCAGCGGGACCTCCTTGACGAACACCGACGCGAGCAGGGCGATCACTCCGACCGAGGCGCCCACCAGGAACGCGATGTGAGTGCCGGACGACACCGCGAACTGGTACGCCTCACGCATCGCATCCGGCAGCTTCGCCAGGCTCGCCGCGTCCAGCTGCGCGGACTTCGCCGTGGCTCCCCCGCCGCCGCGGGCCGCCATCTCGTCCTGCACCCGCCCGGTGAACAGCGCGCCCATGATCGCGACGCCGAAGGAGCTGCCGAGCGTACGGAAGAGGGTGGTCGCGGAGGAGGCGACTCCCATGTCCTTCATCTCGACGCTGTTCTGGGCGACGAGCATGGTGATCTGCATCAGGAAGCCCATGCCCGCACCGAGCACCGCCATGTAGATGCCGGAGGTGAACCGCGTGGTGCCGGTGTCCATCTGCGAGAGCAGGAACAGACCGGTCACCATAAGGACCGAGCCCACCACGGGGAAGATCTTGTACTTGCCGGTGCTGGTGGTGACCCGTCCCGCGATCAGCGAGACGACCATCATCGACAGCAGCATCGGCAGAAGCAGCAGACCCGAGTTGGTCGCCGAAGCGCCCTGGACGGACTGCTGGAACAGCGGCAGGAAGAGCACTGCACCGAACATCACGAAGCCCGACATGAAGCCGACGACGGACATCAGGGTGAAGTTGCGGTTGCGGAAGATGTGGAGCGGAATGATCGGTTCTGCAGCCTTCGTCTCGACGAAGAGGAAGCCGACGAGCGAGGCGACACCGATCGCTATGAGCTCCATGATCACGGCGGAGTTCCAGTCGTACTCCGAACCGCCCCAGGTGGTGACCAGCACGATCGCGGTGATGCCGAGGGTCAGCAGACCCGCGCCGAGGTAGTCGACCTTTGCCTCGGTGCGCTCCCGCTTGGGCAGATGAAGCACGGCGGTGACCATGGCGAGGGCGACCGCACCCAGCGGCAGGTTGATGTAGAAGCTCCAGCGCCAGCCGAGGTGGTCGGTTATGGTGCCGCCGACCAGCGGTCCGCCGATCATGGCGATCGCCATCACACCGGCCATCATCCCCTGGTACTTGCCTCGCTCACGGGGCGGCACCAGGTCGCCGATGATCGCCATGACGCCGACCATCAGGCCACCCGCGCCGAGTCCCTGGACCGCCCGGAAGCCGATCAGCTGACCCATGTCCTGGGCCATTCCGCTCAGCACCGAGCCGATCAGGAAGAGCACGATGGACGTGAGGAAGATGCCCTTGCGTCCGTACATGTCGCCGAGCTTGCCCCAGATGGGGGTGGAGGCCGCGGTGGCCAGGGTGTACGCGGTGACGACCCAGGACAGATGCTCCAGGCCGCCGAGGTCACCGACGATGGTCGGCATGGCAGTGCCGACGATCAGGTTGTCCAGCATGGCGAGCAGCATCGTGATCATCAGGGCGAGCATCACCACCTGGACGCTGCGCTGCCGCTTCTCGGGTTTCTCGGCAGGCCGGTCGTCCGCCTTTCCGTCCGCCGCCTTCTTCAGGTCCGACATGGTCCCCACTCCCCTGATCCCCTGTGCGTACCGGGCACTTACTTGCCGCCCGGCTAGTTGACTACACTGGGGAAAGTAGCCCCGTAACTAGCCGGGCGTCAAGTAAGTATCGAGGAGAGCGCCATGGGCAGCACACCGCAGCCGCGCCGGGGCAACACGCGCCAGCGTATTCAGGACGTCGCCCTGGAACTCTTCGCCGAACAGGGCTACGAGAAGACCTCGCTGCGTGAGATCTCCGAGCGTCTGGAGGTCACCAAGGCCGCGCTGTATTACCACTTCAAGACCAAGGAAGACATCCTGGTCAGCATCTTCGACGACCTGAACCGGCCGATCGAGGAGCTGATCGAGTGGGGCAGGGGCCAGCCCCACAGCCTGGAGACGAAGAAGGAGATCCTGCGCCGCTACAGCGAGGCGCTGACCGCCGCCGCCCCGCTCTTCCAGTTCATGCAGGAGAACCAGGCGACCGTACGAGACCTCAGTATCGGGAAGACCATCAAGGACCGCGTCGCCGGCCTGGTCGATCTGATCAAGGAACCCGATGCTCCGCTGACCGACCAGGTGCGCTGTTTCACGGCACTCTTCACGATGCACGCGGGCATGTTTGCCCTCAAGGACTTCGAAGGCGACCCCGAGGAGAAGCGCAAGGCCGTCCTCGAAGTCGCCTTCGATCTGGTCACCCGGGCGCACAGTCCAGGGTCCGCCGAGTAGGGCCGGACAGGCCCTGAGGGGTGCGTCCTGGTCGGGTCAGACCATGACGCCTTCCTTGTGCAGGAACGAGACCGGGTTGATCGCGGAACCGTAGTTCGGCGTGGTCCGGATCTCGAAGTGCACGTGCGGGCCGCTGGAGTTTCCGGTGTTGCCGGAGAGGGCGATCTTCTCGCCCGTCTTCACGGTCTGGCCGATGTGCACATCGATCCGCGACAGGTGGGCGTACTGCGAGTACACGCCGTTGCCGTGGCTGATCACGACGGCATTGCCGTACGCGGGGCCGTCACCACCGCCGTTCGGACCGGCCTTCACGACGGTGCCACTGTGCGCGGCCGCCACCTTGGTGCCGATCGGCACAGCGAAGTCCTGACCGGAGTGCTTGTGGGCCCAGCGGGCGCCGTCGTTGCCGAAACTCGCGCTCAGCACGTAGTGGCGCACCGGGGTCTCCCAGGCGGCAACCTTCTGCACGGCCGCCTTCCTGACCGCCGCGCGTTCGGCCTTGGCCGCCTTGGCCGCCTTGCCCTGCACGGCCGCCTGCTTGGCGACCGACTCGGCCGCACTGGAGCTGATCAGGTTCGCGGCGTCGGGGGCACCCGCCGTGCCGGCCGCGAACGCAGCGCCCACACCGAGAACCATCGACGTCCCCAGGCCGGCTGCCACGACGGCGCCACGGACACGGGACAGGGACGGGCGACGGGAGTGGAACGAAACGCGCTTCGACATAAGCGGAGAACCTCCGGAGATGACTGGACCCGACGCTTCCGCCGGGCTGGCCATCCCTTGGTAACCCGCACCCACACCAATGCTCAAACACCCCATCTACGAACAAAAGCCGTAGCGGGAGCCTCAGGAATTCACCGACGCAGGTTTCGCGCGCCCCATTTCCGGACTCGTCGAAACTCTCGTTTCAGACAGGTTTAACCCCAGCCCCAAACCGCCCCAATCGGACTAAACATAGCGATCCGGGCTTCTCTCCTTGCACCCCCGAAAACCCCTCTCCACACAGGGGCAAAGGTCCCCGCCGCGATCACGGCACCTGCCCCTATCACCCCTAGTAGGCCCGGAACGGGCTGTGCGCCTTGTCACTTGCGGTGGGACCTGAGGCCGTCCGATTCGGGATCTTCTGCCTGCAACCTGACTACGCTGACGCGGCGACCGGCTCAGCTCCCGGGGGGTAGCTCATGGCCAGTGACGCCGCAGGCACAGCGGGGCGGCGGAGCCCGGTCGCCCCTGTGCGGCTCGGCGTCCTTCGCAGCACGCAGGCACTCCCCGACTGCGAGATCACCGGCTTCCCCGAGAACATCCAGCAGTACGGCCCCGAGCAGCGTCTGGAGGCCGACCAGTACCCCGCCCCACCGTCCTGCCCCATGGCCGGGCGCCTGCGCGGCCTGCTGGTCTGCGAGCTGACCGGCCGTCGCACGCCTGGGGCGAGTCCGGGCCCCGGCGTTACGGGGCATGTCCGGCGGTCCGGTCTTCGCCGGGAACGTCCTGCTCGGCATCGCGCGGCAGATCCCCCGGCAACGCGGCGGCCAGCGCGTGAAGTGCGTGCCGCTCGCCACTGACGGCAGCACCGCGGGCACGGCGACACGGCGGCACCGCGGGCACGGCCGCACGGCCGCACGGCCGCACGGCGGCACGGCGGCACGGCAAAAGGGGCTGCCCCGGACCGTTCTCACGGTTCCGGGGCAGCCCCTTCAGATGCTCAGGCGCTCGGGAGCGTCCTTACACGTCCTTCGACATGTTCGGGCCCGCGCCGCCTGCCGCCTGCTCGATCGGGGGGACGTCGGGCAGAGCCGACTTCTCCTCGCCGCGGAAGGTGAACTTCTTCTCCTCACCCTCGCCCTCGGTGCCGACAACCACGATGTGACCAGGGCGCAGCTCACCGAAGAGGATCTTCTCGGAGAGGATGTCCTCGATCTCGCGCTGGATCGTCCGGCGCAGCGGCCGGGCGCCCATCACGGGGTCGTAGCCCTTCTTCGCCAGGAGCGACTTGGCTTCCGAGCTCAGCTCGATGCCCATGTCGCGGTCCTTCAGGCGCTCGTCCACCTTGGCCAGCATGAGGTCGACGATCTGGATGATGTCTTCCTCGGTGAGCTGGTGGAAGACGACCGTGTCGTCGACACGGTTGAGGAACTCGGGGCGGAAGTGCTGCTTGAGCTCTTCGTTGACCTTGTTCTTCATCCGCTCGTAGCCGGTCTTGACGTCGCCCTGGGCGGCGAAGCCCAGGTTGAAGCCCTTGGAGATGTCCCGGGTCCCGAGGTTGGTCGTCATGATGATGACCGTGTTCTTGAAGTCCACGACCCGGCCCTGGGAGTCGGTCAGGCGACCGTCTTCCAGAATCTGGAGCAGGGAATTGAAGATATCGGGGTGGGCCTTCTCGACCTCGTCGAAGAGGACGACGGAGAACGGCTTGCGGCGCACCTTCTCGGTGAGCTGGCCGCCCTCTTCGTAACCCACGTAGCCGGGAGGAGAACCGAAGAGGCGGGAAACCGTGTGCTTCTCGCTGAACTCCGACATGTCGAGGGCGATCAGTGCGTCCTCGTCGCCGAAGAGGAATTCGGCGAGCGTCTTGGAGAGCTCCGTCTTACCGACACCCGACGGGCCGGCGAAGATGAACGAGCCACCGGGGCGCTTCGGGTCCTTCAGACCGGCTCGCGTACGGCGGATCGCCTGCGAGAGGGCCTTGATGGCGTCCTTCTGGCCGATGACGCGCTTGTGGAGCTCGTCCTCCATGCGCAGCAGACGCGAGGACTCCTCCTCCGTCAGCTTGAAGACCGGAATGCCGGTCGCGGTGGCCAGGACTTCGGCGATCAGCTCGCCGTCGACCTCGGCCACGACGTCCATGTCGCCGGCCTTCCATTCCTTCTCGCGCTTGGTCTTCGCGGCGAGAAGTTGCTTCTCCTTGTCGCGCAGGGACGCGGCCTTCTCGAAGTCCTGCGAGTCGATCGCGGACTCCTTGTCGCGGCGGACGCCCGCGATCTTCTCGTCGAACTCGCGGAGGTCCGGCGGCGCGGTCATCCGGCGGATGCGCATCCGGGAACCGGCCTCGTCGATCAGGTCGATCGCCTTGTCCGGCAGGAAGCGGTCCGAGATGTACCGGTCAGCCAGCGTCGCGGCCTGGACCAGCGCCTCGTCCGTGATGGAGACGCGGTGGTGGGCCTCGTAGCGGTCGCGCAGACCCTTGAGGATCTCGATGGTGTGCGGCAGCGACGGTTCCGCGACCTGGATGGGCTGGAAGCGGCGCTCGAGAGCGGCGTCCTTCTCCAGGTGCTTGCGGTACTCGTCGAGCGTCGTGGCACCGATGGTCTGCAGCTCGCCGCGGGCCAGCATGGGCTTGAGGATGCTGGCGGCGTCGATCGCGCCCTCGGCGGCACCCGCACCCACCAGAGTGTGGAGCTCGTCGATGAACAGGATGATGTCGCCGCGGGTGCGGATCTCCTTGAGGACCTTCTTCAGGCGCTCCTCGAAGTCACCGCGGTAGCGGGAGCCGGCGACCAGCGCACCGAGGTCGAGGGTGTAGAGGTGCTTGTCCTTGAGGGTCTCGGGCACCTCGCCCTTGACGATGGCCTGCGCCAGTCCTTCGACGACCGCCGTCTTGCCGACGCCGGGCTCGCCGATGAGAACCGGGTTGTTCTTGGTACGGCGGGACAGCACCTGCATGACCCGCTCGATCTCCTTCTCGCGCCCGATGACCGGGTCGAGCTTGGATTCGCGAGCGGCCTGGGTGAGATTCCGGCCGAACTGGTCGAGCACCAGGGACGTGGAGGGCGTGCCTTCCGCGGGGCCGCCCGCGGTTGCCGCCTCCTTGCCGCCCGAGTAGCCGGAGAGCAGCTGGATGACCTGCTGCCGCACCCGGTTCAGGTCGGCGCCCAGCTTCACGAGGACCTGGGCTGCGACGCCCTCGCCCTCGCGGATCAGGCCGAGCAGGATGTGCTCGGTGCCGATGTAGTTGTGGCCGAGCTGGAGGGCCTCGCGGAGCGACAGCTCCAGGACCTTCTTGGCCCGGGGCGTGAAGGGGATGTGACCGGACGGGGCCTGCTGGCCCTGGCCGATGATCTCCTCCACCTGCTGGCGGACCGCCTCGAGCGAAATCCCGAGGCTCTCCAGGGCCTTAGCGGCGACACCCTCACCCTCATGGATAAGGCCCAGGAGGATGTGCTCGGTGCCGATGTAGTTGTGGTTGAGCATCCGGGCTTCTTCCTGAGCCAGGACGACAACCCGCCGCGCGCGGTCGGTGAACCTCTCGAACATCGTTAATCGCTCCTCAGAGCGGTCAGGCAGTAAGGGGTCGGTCCCCTCCCTGTCCTTCCGCAGCTTAGTCCCGCAAGCGGGGACCGCTCATTCCAACTGCCGACACCGTCCTTGGCCTCCTGCCCCGAACGCCGACATCTGCTCCAACCCGATGGTGCGAGACGATGTTCCCGCAGGCCAGGCAGATACCCCTTTCGCCAGTACGCCGATGGCGAACGTGAGATGCCCGAGCCTGCGTGTCGCCCCTCCCCACTAGGGATGTCTTACCCGCAATTACAGACAGTCCATGCGGCGCACGCCGGTTCCCTCCGCTACGGGCGAACATCTTCGCGCTCCCGAATACGTCTCTACGCCCCCATCTCGGACACGCTGAGCACTCGGCCGTCGACTCTGCGTAACCCCGGGGATGACTCGGCCGTTCTCCTGACATGGCCATCACCGTCCCGACCCCCCTGCCGTCGGTCGCCGACAAGCAGGAGGGCCACGCCGAGAGCGCACGGTGGGCGCAGTGGTACGAGCGCGAGCTCGGCTGGGCAACGGAGGGCACCACACCGGTGCGGTTGCTGACCGGGCTGCGGTTCGACGTCCTGGAGGTGCCTGCGGCCGCCGGCCATGCGGCGCTGCGGCGGGTGGGCCGCACCGGACCTGTGGCACTGACGGGCTCGCGGATGAGCCTGCTGGTGGCAGCGGGGAGCGCCGACGAGCTGCCCGGGCTGCTCGACTGGCTGGAGTGGGGCGGGGTCGCCCTCTCACTGACCGCCATCGGTACGGGCGGTCGGATCACTGCGCCGACGCCGCCCGGTCGGGTGGCGGGCCGGTCGGGGGCCGCCGTATGGCTGCGGCCCCCCGGGCTGCGGCACGAGGGAGAGCCGGAGCTCCCGGCCCTCGTCGGCCTCGGGAGCAGGGGTGGGGATGCTCCCGATCTCGTACGGCTCGTGGACGCGGCGGCGACGGAATGCCACCGGGTCCGGTTGATGCGCGCCCGAACGGGGCGGTCGACCGATGAGTCGACAGCTCAGCCGTTGGCCTTCTCGTAAGCCTCACGAATCTCCGCGGGAACACGGCCGCGGTCATTCACATTGTGGCCGTTCTCGCGCGCCCACTTACGGATCTCCGCGGTGTCCTTGTTGCCACCCGTAACGGCACGGCCCTTGCCACGGCCGGCCGCTGCACGGCCACCCGTACGCCGGCCACCCTTGGTGTACGGCTCAAGAAGACCACGGAGCTTGTCCGCGTTGCTCGTGGTGAGGTCAATCTCGTACGTCTTGCCATCCAGAGCGAACGTCACTGTCTCGTCCGCCTCGCCACCGTCGAGGTCATCGACAAGAAGGACCTGAACCTTCTGTGCCACCGGATTTCCTTTCATCGAAAATGCAGTACGCGGAAAGGAAACCGCTTTTCCCCGGAAAACACAAACCCCCGGGAGAGGTTCAGGATCCCGAGAAGACGGGAAACATGCGCGATTCGGACATAGGGCCACGGCTTCTTGTGGCGGTCACAGGTGCAGAAGCATCCGACTGTTGCCCAAGGTGTTCGGCTTCACTCGTTCGAGACCCAGGAACTCTGCTACACCCTCATCATAGGAACGCAGCAGCTCGCTGTAGACATCTCCGTCGACCGGTGTCTCTCCGATCTCCACGAAGCCGTGCTTCGCGAAGAAGTCGACTTCGAAGGTGAGACAGAAAACCCGCCGTACGCCCAGCCAACGGGCGGTCTGCAACAACTTGTCCAGTACTTGATGCCCGACTCCGGCACCCCTGATGCTGTGATCGACCGCGAGAGTGCGCACTTCGGCGAGGTCTTCCCACATCACATGCAGTGCACCGCAGCCGATGACCCGGGCGTCCTCGTCGCGTTCTGCGATCCAGAACTCCTGGATGTCCTCGTAAAGTGTCACCGTTGCTTTGTCGAGCAGGATGCCCTCGCGTACGTACCCGTCGAGGAGACGGCGGACCGATGCCACATCGCTGGTCCTGGCACGGCGGACTGTGATGGCCACGTTTATAACCGACGGTTCGGTACGGAAATCGGTATGCGGAAGCTCTGAGGACATACCCGGACGCTATCGCCCGGTCTCCGGGTCCGCGTCATCGGCCGGATCTTCGGTCACTTCTCCGGCCGGTTCATCAGTCGGTTCATCGACCTCTTCATGGGTCACTTCATCGGACGGCGGCTCGGCGGCCCCGTGCAGGTCGGGCAGAACGATCCGCATGGCGTCCTTGAGGGCCTCACGCTGCTCGGCGGACATCATGCCGAAGAAGGCGACGAGAGCGGCGGCGGGGTTGTCACTGTGCGACCAAGCTTCGTTCATCAGTGCGGCCGAGTAGGCGGCACGGGTGGAGACCGCCGTATATCGATATGCACGGCCGTCGACTTCCCTGCGCACCCAGCCCTTCTGATGGAGATTGTCCATTACCGTCATGACGGTGGTGTAGGCGATGGAGCGTTCCTGCTGAAGGTCCTCAAGGACTTCCCGCACGGTGACCGGACGGTTCCATTGCCAGACCCGCGTCATCACGGCGTCTTCCAGATCTCCCAATTGACGGGGCACAATGTCACTTTAGTGCTAGATGCCGGGAATGCTCGGCTATTTACGCAGCAAAAAGGCGCACGACTCTTGACAAGTCGCGCGCCCTTCGCGTGCTGCGAGGCCCGGGGAAGTCAGACGCCGTCGGTACGCGACGCCTGCTGGGCCGACTCGGCGCGGCCGATCACCATGTCCACGGCCGCGTCCTCCTTGGCCTTGTTGGGACCGCCCTGGCTCTTGACGATCGTCACGACGAGGCCGATGAAGAAGGCGGCCATCACCACGGGGGGCACGAGCGCGGATACGTAGTCCATGGCATCCAGAGTAGCGAGGCCGGTACCGGCTTCCGCGCGCCCCCTCCGCGTTGCGTCGGGGCTATCCTGCGGCCCACTGCTGCGGTGGCGGGACCGGGCGGCGGGGCGGGAAGACCTCCGAGGGCTTCGGTGCCGGGCGCTCGGACGGCCGGGCCGGCCGGGGCGGGGCCGCCGGGGTCTTCGGCCGTTCGGGTTCGGCGTCGGCGGCCCGGCCGCCGGGCAGGGCAAGGAGTCGGCTGCGGGGTGCGGGAGCCGCCGACGATGCGGAACGTCCGGCGAGGCGGGCCCGTACCGACCGCTCCGCGAGCGACTGACAGCGCTCCAGGAGCGCCGCGGCCACCGGTCTGTGGCGCAGGGCGCGCAGCGCGGCGAGGTCATCGGGACGGGGGTCGTATCCGCCCGCCAGGGCGTCCTGGAGAAGCTCCAGATAGCCGCTGCCGGAGCCGGGGAGGGCGTTGCGGTAGCGGACGAGGTCGGCGAGGAGGAACGTGCGCAGCCGTCCCGCCTCGCCGACCGCCTCGTCCACGGCGCCTGCCAGCCGCAGGCAGTCCTGGACGTCCTCGTCGGGCAGGGGTGTGGGGTGAAGGGCGATGGCGAGGGCGCTTCGGAGCACACGCAGCTCGTCCGCGCTGAACGCCATACCGCCGCGTGATCCGTAAGGCGTGGGCATGACGCGACAATACGTGCTAAATGGACAAAATCGGCTTAACTGGCCGTTGACGGCGCGGCGGCGGCCCCCGTTCCGCCGAACCGTTCCCGCAGGTACGCCCCGTACCCGCTACATCCGGGACACGTTCCGCTCGTACACCAGACGCAGACCGATGAGGGTGAGCCAGGGCTCGTGCTCGTCGATGACGGAGGACTCGCCCAACACCATCGGCGCAAGGCCGCCCGTCGCGATGACGGTGACGTCGTCGGGGTCGGCCGCCAGCTCCTTCTTCATCCGTGCGACGACACCGTCGACCTGGCCCGCGAAGCCGTAGATGATGCCCGACTGCATCGCCTCGACCGTGTTCTTGCCGATCACGCTGCGCGGCCGGGCCAGCTCGATCTTGCGGAGCTGGGCTCCCTTGACGCCCAGTGCCTCGACCGAGATCTCGATGCCGGGGGCGATGACACCGCCGGTGTACTCGCCGCGGGCGGAGACCGCGTCGAAGGTGGTGGCCGTGCCGAAGTCGACGACGATCGCCGGACCGCCGTACAGGTCGACGGCGGCGACCGCGTTGATGATGCGGTCCGCGCCGACCTCCTTCGGGTTGTCCATCAGGATCGGTACCCCGGTCTTGATGCCCGGCTCGACGAGGACCGCGGGGACGTCGCCGTAGTAGCGGCGGGTCACCTCGCGCAACTCGTGCAGGACGGCCGGGACCGTGGAACAGATCGCGATGCCCTCGATGCCGTCGCCCAGCTCCTCGCCGAGCAGCGGGTGCATGCCCATCAGGCCCTGGAGCAGCACCGCGAGCTCGTCCGCGGTACGGCGGGCATCGGTGGAGATCCGCCAGTGCTCGACGATCTCCTCACCGTCGAACAGGCCGAGGACGGTGTGGGTGTTGCCGACGTCGATGGTGAGCAGCATCAGACGCCGGCCCCGTCGGTGTCGCGGAAGTCCAGGCCGATGTCGAGGATCGGCGAGGAGTGGGTGAGCGCGCCGACCGCCAGGTAGTCGACGCCCGCTTCCGCGTAGGCGCGTGCGGTGTCGAGGGAGAGCCGGCCGGAGGACTCCAGGACCGCGCGGCCGCCGACCAGGGCAACCGCCTCGGCCGTCTGCAGCGGGGTGAAGTTGTCCAGCAGGATCAGGTCGGCGCCCGCGTCGAGGACCTCTCGGACCTGCTGCAGGGTGTCGACCTCGACCTCGATCGGTACGTCCGGGAACTCATCGCGTACGCGCTTGAAGGCCTTGGCCACGCCGCCCGCCGCGACAACGTGGTTGTCCTTGACCAGCGCCGCGTCCGACAGCGACATGCGGTGGTTGACGCCGCCGCCGCAGCGCACCGCGTACTTCTCCATGGCGCGCAGGCCCGGGGTGGTCTTACGGGTGTCGCGGACCTTGGCCTTCGTGCCTTCGAGCACATCGGCCCAGGCACGGGTGGCGGTCGCGATGCCGGAGAGCCTGCACAGCAGGTTGAGTGCGCTGCGCTCGCCGGTGAGCAGGTCACGGGTGCGGGTGGTGACGGTCAGCAGCTTCTGGCCGGGGGCGACGCGGTCGCCGTCCTCGACATGGCGCTCGACCGCGAACTCGTCCGTGCAGACGATGGACAGGACGGCCTCGGCGACGCGCAGACCGGCCACGACGCCCGCCTCACGGGCGGTGAAGTCGCCGGTGGCCACGGCGTCCTCGGCAACGGTCGCGACAGTGGTGACGTCGACACCGCCGTCGAGGTCCTCCTCGATGGCGACGTGCGCGACGTCCTCGACCTGGACCGGGTCCAGGCCCGCGTCGGCGAGGAGCTGGGCGAGGTCGGGGTCCAGGCCGCACTCCAGGGGGTCGAGCTCGTAGAACTCGTCCCCGCCGCAGCCGCAGCCGTCCCCGCAGCCGCCCGCGGACGGTGCGGGCGCGCCGATCTGGATCAGCGGTACGTCCACGGGTGTGGGGCGCGGATTCTCTTCGGGCGTGCTCACGGTTACGGCTCCTCGGTGACGTCGGCGGGGTGAATCAGTGGTGCTGCTGCGCAGTCTGGTGCCTGCGTCGGGCGTACGGGCCCGAATGCCTCGGTCTCCGTCCGACGGAGGACCAGTTGACGCTCCGGGGTGAGCCGGACGACGAGGTGGCGGCGCCAGTTCTCGTCGTCGCGCTCGGGCCGGTCCTCGCGCCAGTGGCAGCCGCGGGTCTCCTCGCGTCGGCGGGCGGCGGCGACCAGGACGCGCGAGACGAGGAGCAGGTTGGTGGCCTCCCACGCCTCGACACCGGGCACCGCGACCTTGGGCTCGGCAGCCCCGGCGGCCTCGGCAGCGCTGTTGTGCAGGGCCTCCAGCTCCTCGGCGGCTGCGGCCAGGCTCTCGGCGGAGCGTAGGACTCCGGCGCCCCGGGTCATGATCCGCTGGATCGTGGCGCGTGCCTCGGGGGCGAGCAGCGGCGAGGGGGCGGGGAGGGTGCCGGCTGTCGCGGCGCCCGCGCTGGGCCGGTCCTCGACGATGTCCGCCGCGATGCGCTCGGCGAAGACGAGGCCCTCCAGGAGGGAGTTGGACGCCAGCCGGTTCGCGCCGTGCACGCCGGTACAGGCGACCTCGCCGCAGGCGTACAGGCCGGGCACGGTCGTACGTCCCCGCAGGTCGGTGCGGATGCCGCCGGAGGCGTAGTGCGCGGCGGGGGCGACCGGGATGGGTTCGGTGATCGGGTCGATGCCGTGGGCGCGGCAGGCCGCCAGGATGGTGGGGAAGCGCTGTTCCCACATCCGGGCGCCGAAGTGGCGGGCGTCGAGATACATGTGCTCGGTGCCCTGCAGCTCCATCTGGCGCGTGATGGCCTTGGCGACGATGTCGCGCGGGGCCAGTTCCGCCAGTTCGTGCTGCCCGGTCATGAAGCGCGTACCGGACGCGTCGACGAGATGGGCGCCCTCGCCCCGTACCGCCTCCGACACCAGGGGCTGCTGGCCCTCGGAGCCGGCGCCGAGGAAGAGGACCGTCGGGTGGAACTGGACGAATTCGAGGTCGGAGACCTCCGCACCGGCCCGCAGTGCCAGGGCCACGCCGTCGCCCGTGGAGACCGCCGGGTTGGTGGTGGCGGAGAAGACCTGGCCCATGCCGCCGGTGGCGAGGACCACCGCGGGGGCGCGGACCGCGCCGACACCGTCGTGCTGCCCCTCGCCCATGACGTGCAGGGTGACGCCCGCGGTACGGCCTTCGGCATCCGTGAGAAGGTCCAGGACGAGGGCGTTCTCGACGGTGTGCAGGGCGGCTTCGCGGACCGCTTCGACCAGGGCGCGGGAAATCTCGGCACCCGTCGCGTCACCGCCCGCGTGGGCGATACGGCGGCGGTGGTGGCCGCCCTCGCGGGTCAGCGCGATGTCGCCGCTGTCCGTGGTGTCGAAGTGGGCGCCGGTCTCGATCAGCCGGCGTACGGCGTCGGGGCCCTCGGTGACCAGGGCCCGTACCGCGGCCTCGTCGCACAGGCCCGCGCCCGCGACCAGGGTGTCGTCCAGATGCTGCTCGGGGGTGTCGCCGTCGCCGAGGGCAGCCGCGATGCCGCCCTGCGCCCAGCGGGTGGAGCCGTCGTCGAGGCGGGCCTTGGTGACCACGACGGTGGCGAGTCCCGCGGCTGCGCAGCGCAGCGCGGTGGTGAGACCGGCCACGCCGGAGCCGACCACCACGACGTCGGCGTCGATGGACCAGCCGGGGGCGGGGGCGGTCAGCCGTATTCCGGTCACGTGGTGGCTCCGAAGGTCAGCGGGATGTTGTCGATCAGGCGGGTCTTGCCGACCTTCGCGGCGATGGCGAGGATCGCGTCACCGGTGGTGCGGTCGTCCGGGATCTCGGTGAAGTCGGCCGGGTCCACGAGCGCGAGGTAGTCCAGGGCGAGCGGCGGCTGTTCGGCGGCCGCATCGTCGAGGATCAACTGCGCGGCGGCGCGTACCGCCGCGGGTCCGTCCACGGGGCGGGCCAGCGCCACCGCCTGGGTGTCGGCGGCCGCGCGGGTCTCACCGAGCGCGGTGAGCGCGGCGGCCCTGCCGGTGGTCGCCGCGGTGGTCTGCGCGCGGGCGTGCAGCGCCTGCTGGGCGGCGAGCCTGTCCCGCGCGGCGAACAGGGCCCGGGACAGGGCGAGGGCGGTGTGCCGTTCCTCGACGTCCAGGAAGCGGTTGCGGCTGGAGAGCGCGAGGCCGTCCGGTTCGCGGACCGTCTCCACGCCGACGATCTGCACGGGGAAGTTCAGATCGCGCACCATGCGGCGGATCAGCGCCAGCTGCTGGGCGTCCTTCTGCCCGTAGAACGCGATGTCGGGGCGGGTGAGGTGCAGGAGCTTGGCGACGACGGTGAGCATCCCGTCGAAGTGCCCGGGGCGGGAGGCTCCTTCGAGCCGCTCGCCCATGGGGCCCGCCGAGATCCGGACCTGCGGTTCGCCGCCGGGGTAGACCTCGTCGACGGACGGCGCGAAGACCGCGTCCGCCCCGGCGGCGCCGGCCGCGGCGAGGTCGGCGTCGAGGGTACGGGGGTAGCGCTCCAGGTCGGCGGCCTCGCCGAACTGGAGCGGGTTGACGAAGACGGTGACGACGACCTGGCCGTCCGTGCCCGCGGCCGCACGCGCGGTACGGATCAGGGTGGCGTGACCCTCGTGCAGGGCGCCCATGGTCATGACGACGGCCCGCTGCCCCTTGAGGGGGGCGAACGCGGCGAGTTCGGCGGCCGTACGGAGAAGGGTGGCCGCGGGGGCGGTGCCGGGCGTGCGGGGCGGGGCGGCGGTGTGGGACGTACCGGACGTGCCGGGCCTGCCGGTCCTGTTTGTCATCGGGACTCCTGTGATCCGGTGCCGCCCGTGGTGCCGGCGCCGTCGGCCAGGACTCCGAGCAGGTCCTCGGCCAGCTCCGGCTTGAGCATGCCGTGGGCGAGTGCGCGGTCGGCGGTGGCGCGGGCCATCGCGACATAGCCGGCCACGGCCTGCGGAGCGTGCCTGCGCAGCTCGCCGATGTGCGCGGCGACCGTGCCGGCGTCGCCGCGGGCCACGGGGCCGGTCAGCGCGGCATCGCCGGAGCGCAGGGCATTGTCGAGCGCGGCGCCCAGGAGCGGGCCGAGCATCCGGTCGGGGGCGGCGACCCCGGCCGTACGCAACAGCTCCATCGACTGGGCGACCAGGGTGACCAGGTGGTTCGCGCCGAGGGCGAGCGCCGCATGGTAGAGCGGGCGGGACTCCTCCGCGATCCATTCGGGCTCGCCGCCCATCTCGATGACCAGCGCCTCGGCCGCGAGCCGCAGCTCCTCGGGGGCGGTCACGCCGAAGGAGCAGCCGGCCAGCCGCTGGACGTCGACCGAGGTGCCGGTGAACGTCATTGCCGGGTGCAGGGCGAGCGGCAGGGCGCCGGCCCGCAGAGCCGGGTCCAGCACCTTCGTCCCGTAACGCCCCGACGTGTGGACGATCAGCTGTCCCGGCCGCACGGCGCCGGTCTCGGCGAGGCCCTCGACCAGGCCGGGCAGGGCGTCGTCGGGAACGGTCAGCAGCACCAGCTCGGCGCGCGCGAGGACTTCGGCGGGTGGCACCAGCGGTACGTCGGGGAGCAGGGCCGCAGCCCTGCGCACGGACGCGTCGGAGACGCCCGACACGGCTACCGGTCGGTGCCCGGCGAGCTGCAGGGACGCGGCGAGAGCGGGGCCGACGCGGCCCGCGCCCACGACGCCGACCGTGAGGCGGGCGGGGCGGTCCCTCGCGTCGAGGGGCTCCTTGGGGGTTGTTGCATTCACGCGGCGGTGGCCTTCCGTTCCAGTCCGCGGGGGGTACCGGACGATTTCTCTGCATGCTACGCCAGCGTTTCGCCCTGACTCCTGGCTGTCCACAGCCTGTGGGAAAAGTCCGGGCGGGGCGCGGCCCGAAGCCCGGGTGAACCCGGAAATCGTTCGGGCCCGAGCTGCGCTCTGCATGATGATCGTCCCATGACAGACATGGCAGACACGGACGAACAGGCACGACAGCGGCAGGCGCAGGACGGGGCGCGCAGCGAGGCTCAGGAGCCGGAGCGGTCGAAGAGGGACGCGCAGCGGCTGCGCAGGATAAATGCCTGGCGCGCGGCCGAGCGGGTCCTGATCAGGCCGCCCGTGAACCTCTCGCTCGGTGAACGGCTGGCCGCGCTGGCGGCGGGGGCCGGGTCGGTCACCGACCTGGAGCGCCCTGCGGACATCTACGGCGATGGCGTCGTCGCCGAGCTGGAGGGGCGGATCGCGGGGCTGCTGGGCATGGAGGCCGCCGCGTTCTTCCCGACGGGGACGATGGCCCAGCAGGTCGCGCTGCGGTGCTGGGCCGGGCGGACCGGCGATTCCACAGTGGCGCTGCATCCCCTGGCGCACCCCGAGGTGCACGAGCGCGGCGCGCTCGGGGCGGTGAGCGGGCTGCGTACCGTCCATCCGACGTCCGAGCCCCGGCTGCCCACGGCGCAGGAGATCCGTGACTTCGCCGAGCCGTTCGGCACGATGATGCTGGAGCTGCCGTTGCGCGATGCCGGTTTCGTCCTACCGACGTGGGAGGAGCTGGAGGCCGTGGTGGCGGCCGCGCGGGAACGCGATGCAGTGGTGCACGTCGACGGCGCGCGGCTGTGGGAGTGCGCCCCCCATTTCGGGCGGGAGCTGCCGGAGATCGCGGCGCTCGCGGACAGTGTGTACGTGTCGTTCTACAAGACGCTCGGCGGAATCTCCGGGGCCGCGCTGGCCGGTCCCGAGTCGCTGATCGAGGAGGCCCGCACCTGGCGCCACCGGTACGGCGGGCAGCTCTTCCAGCAGTTCCCTGCGGCGCTCGCCGCCCTGATCGGCCTGGAGCAGGAGCTGCCGCAACTGCCGTCGTACGTGGCACAGGCGAAGGTGGTGGCCGGGGCGCTGGCCGAGGGCTTCTCGGCGGCCGGCGTCGGGTGGTTCCGGGTGCATCCGGAGCCGCCGCACACACACCAGTTCCAGGTGTGGCTGCCCTACGAGGCGGATGTCCTGACGGAGGCGTCGGTACGGCAGGCGGAGGAGACGGGCGTGGCGCTCTTCCGTGTCTGGCACCCTGCGGCTTCCGGGCCGCCCGGGGTGTCGTTCACCGAGGTCACGGTGGGGCGGGAAGGGCTGGAGTGGACGGCGGGGGATGTACGGGCGGCAGTGGGGGAGTTCGTGAAGCGGCTGGCTTAGACCGACCGGCAAATGGGGGGGGGGCGGCGTCGCGGGGCTGGGCGGACCGCGACGGGGTGCCGGACACGTTTGCCCCCCCGGGGCCCCACCCGGACGGTTCCGTCCTCAGACGCCGGACGGGCTGGAGTTGCCGCACCGGCTGGGGACGCCGGGCCGGGCGGTGCGCCGGCGTCGGCTGAACAGGGCCCGTAGCGCCGTCCGCCGACGGCGGCGCGCCGGGCGGCCCGCGATCACCGCGTCGAAGCGGCGCCGGTCGCGTGCCTCGCGCACCACTCCCCAGTCGTACCGGCCCGGCGGTGGCGGCGGCAGTTCCCCGTGCTGAGCTGCGCGGTAGCTGTCGATCATGTGCTGCTGAATGGCGTCCATGGCCTCAGCGTGGGACGGTCCCGGCGCTCCCCGCCCGTCGATTGACGACCACCGTCAAACGGCGCGTGGCCTGCTGCGCACACCCCGCACTATGGAGAGGTGAGCGTGCACATCGACATCGCGGGGCTGGCGCCCGAGCGCATCGTTTTCGAGACCTCCCCCCTCGCCGAGCTGGGGCTGGCCCTGCACGCCCTCTCCGAGCCGGGACACCACCCTGGCCTGCACGGCTGGGCGACGGCGACCGCCAGCGCGCTGGAGCCCGATCTCGCCGACCGGCTGCACGAGGCCGACTTCCTGTGGCGCCACACGTTCTCGGACGTCTTCATGCCGTTCGCCGGGGTCCGTGGCGGCAACGGCAGGGCGGGAGCGAACCTCGCCGAGGACCTGGACATCCTCGACCGGCTCGACGACGAGCGGTTCGTCTCCGCCGCCCTGGAATTCACCTGCCACAGCCTGTACGGGACGGGCGCGCCCTCGCCGCTCAGCGACGCCACGATGCGCGCCCGCGCCCTGGACATGGCGGCGACGCGCGGCCCCCACCAGGTGGAGTTCACCAAGCAGCTGCTGGCCGACCCCATCTCCGTACGTCGCTGGATCCGGCGCCTGTTCGAGGACTGCGACCAGGCGTTCTTCGCCGACACCTGGCGGCGGGTGCAGGTCCAGCTGGTCGCCGACGCCCGGCACAAGACGGATCTGCTGCGGCGCAAGGGGCTCGGCGAGGCGGTGGGCGCGGTGTCCCCGGCCCTGTCGCTCGACGAGGCCGGGACCCGGATCAGCGCCGACAAGCTGACCGAGGGCCGGACCGATGCGGCCGACTGCGCCGTCGGCCCCGGGCTCACCCTCATCCCGTCCACCTTCGGCTGGCCGCACCTGAATCTGCTGCACGCGCCGGGCTGGCGTCCGGTGATCCACTACCCGGTGCACCACCCCGAGCTGCCCTCCCCCGCCTCCGTGGAGCTGCTCCAACTGCGCATGGAGGCGCTGGCCCACCCGATGCGGATGCGCCTGTGCCGCCACCTCGCCCGATCCGCGCACACGACCGGTGAACTCGCCGACACGCACGGCATCACGGCGCCCGAGGTCTCCCGGCATCTCGCGGTACTGAAGAAGGCCGGCCTGGTCACCACGCGGCGGCGCGGCCGGTACGTACTGCACCAGCTGGACCTGACCTTGGTGGCACGGCTCGGCAGCGACTTCCTGGAGGGCATCCTGCGCTGAGCCGTGGCCGGTTCAGTCGAAGCGGATGTGCTTGATCCCCGTCCAGATACGCCGCACCCGGTGCCGCAGCGCGCTGTCTCTGTCCGGCAGCACGGTCAGCCCCGCCGATCCGGCGATCCGGTCGGCGACCTGCGGGATTGTCAGCCGGTCGGTACGGAGGTGCTCGGCGAACTCCGGCTCCGCGAGCGGCTCCAGGCAGTGATCCAGCTTCCGTACGGCGAAACTCTCCCGCTTGAGCCCTCGCCCGAGCCCTCGTTCGCTCAGCCGGCGCAGCACCGTGGCCCGCTCGGCGAGCAGTGCGAAGTGGTGCACCGTGTGCCCGTCGTCGCGCAGTCGCCCGATGATCTCGGCGAAGTAGCCGGGGTCGACGAGCGTCATCGGGACGATCACCGGCCCCGGATGACCCCGCAACGCCAGTTCCAGCACCTCGCGAACGCCATCGCGCCAGGCCGTCAGTTCCTGGAAGTCACCGCGCAGTCCGGGCGGCAGCATCCGGTGCAGCCCAAACCCGACGCGCTCGGGGTCGCAGACCACGCTGCCGGGCAGCCGCCGATTCAGCTCATACGCCGTTTGCGTCTTGCCGCCGCCGAACGGTCCGTTGATCCAGAGCAGCGCGCCCACGGGTCAGCCCACCCCGCCGCCACCGGCCCGGACCAGCCCCGTCTCGTACGCGAGGACGACGACCTGCACCCGGTCGCGCAGGCTCAGCTTGGTGAGGATGCGGCCCACGTGCGTCTTCACGGTCGCCTCGGAAAGCACCAGGCGGGCCGCGATCTCGCCGTTCGACAGGCCCTGCGCGACCAGCAGCATCACTTCGCGTTCGCGTTCGGTGAGCTTGCCGATGCCCCTGTGCTGCGGTTCGCTGTTGCCGCTCGGCAGCATCGATGAGAAGCGGTCGAGCAGCCGGCGGGTGGTGGACGGGGCGACGACGGCGTCGCCGCTGTGCACGGAGCGGATGGCGGCCAGCAGTTCGGCGGGCGGCACATCCTTGAGCATGAAGCCGCTGGCCCCGGCCTTCAGCCCGGAGAAGGCGTACTCGTCGAGGTCGAACGTGGTCAGGATGAGCACCTTGGGCGCATCCGGCTGCGCACAGATGCGACGGGTGGCCTCGACGCCGTCCAGCCTCGGCATCCGGACATCCATCAGCACCACATCGACGGCGGTGGAGCGCAGGATCTCGATCGCCTCCGCGCCGTCGCCGGCCTCGGCCACGACCTCCATGTCCGGCTGGGCGGCAAGCACCATCCGGAAGCCGGTGCGCAGCAGCACCTGGTCGTCGACGAGCATCACGCGGATGGCCATGAGGTGTCCTGTCTCCTGTCTGTCCTGCAAAAAAATCCGAAGACCTAGTGGGCCGGCTTGAGCGGCAGCAGTGCGCTGATCCGGAACCCGCCGCCGGGCCGCGGCCCGGCGTCCAGCGTGCCGCCGACCATGCCGACCCGCTCGCGCATACCGATCATTCCGTGACCCGCGCCGTCGGCGCCACCGTCCTCGTACAGCTCGTGCGCCGCGCCCCGCCCGTCGTCCTCGACCAGCAGCCCGAGCCCGTCGTCGAAGTAGACCAGCCGGACACTGGCCCCGGCGTCAGGGCCGCCGTGCTTGCGGGTGTTGGTCA
This sequence comes from Streptomyces sp. NPDC037301, assembly GCF_055602785.1. Taxonomy (NCBI): domain Bacteria; kingdom Bacillati; phylum Actinomycetota; class Actinomycetes; order Kitasatosporales; family Streptomycetaceae; genus Streptomyces; species Streptomyces sp. NPDC037301. The sequence continues at coordinate 192,094 of NZ_JBVJWD010000012.1, read as the reverse complement.
GGGCCTCCTGCACGATGCGGTACGCAGTCAGCTCGACCCCACTGGGCAGCGGGCGCGGCGTGCCCTCGATCTTGAAGTCGATGGTCAGTCCGGTCTGTCTGACCTGCTCGATCAGGACCTCGATCTGGTCCACATCGGGCTGCGGGACGTACTCCCCGCTCTCCTGGCTGTCGCCGGTCCGCAGCACCCCGAGCAGCCGCCGCATCTCGGCGAGGGCCTGCCTGCCGGTGCTGGAGATGGTCTCCAGTGCCTGCCGTGCCTGGTCCGGGGCCGCGTCCATGACGTACGCGGCACCGTCGGCCTGCACCACCATCACCGAGACGTTGTGCGCGACGACATCGTGGAGTTCGCGGGCGATACGGGCCCGCTCGGCGGCCACCGCGACCTTCGACTGCGCCTCGCGCTCCCGCTCCAGCCGGGCTGCGCGCTCCTCCAGCTGGCTGAAGTAGGCGCGCCGGGTCCGCATCGAGTCGCCGAGCACCCAGGCGAGCACGAACGGCACGGTCATCACGACGACGACGAAGACCTGCTGGGGCCAGCTGGTCTGCGGGACGTCCTGCGGCCAGCGCAGCTGGGAGACACCGGCCGCGCTCAGGCTGCAGACCAGCGCGAGCCGGGACGCCCAGCGCTCCCCCAGGGTGGCCACGGTGAAGACGATCACCATCATCGCGAAGTTCGCGACGCCCGGCTTGACTCCGAACACCAACTGCGCGAAGCCCATCGCGACGGCGAGCAGCAGCATCTTCTCCGGCGCGCGCCGGCGCAACGCGACGACGGTGCAGAGGCCGACGATGATCAGCAGGGCGGCGAGCCGCTCACCGGTGCTGCCCGCATGCACCACCATGGACAGGCCGGAGAGCCCGAGGAGGAAGACAGCCCAGAAGCTGTCGACGCCCGTCGGGTGTCTGCGGATGAAGTCGTAGAGGCGCTGCACGTAACCCAGCGTAGGGACAGGCGGGAGGTGCATGGGTCAGCCGAAGGGCCGATCCAGCTGCTGGGACCGTACTCCCCAGGGTGGAGACTTGGAAACGTGACGGATGAGTGGCGTGGGTGGCAGGAGGCGGCAGAGACCGCTTTGTACGGAGACGGGGGGTTCTACCGGAGCCCCGAAGGACCGGCGGGCCACTTCCGTACCTCCGTCCACGCTTCCCCGCTGTTCGCCTCCGCCGTCGCCCGGCTGCTGGTCAGGACGGCGCGGGAGCTGGGCACGGACTCGGTCGACCTGGTGGACCTGGGGGCGGGGCGGGGCGAACTGCTGACGGGGGTGCTGGCGGCGCTGCCGGCCGCGGGCGCCGACGGGCTCGCCGTACGGGCGTACGCCGTGGAGGTCGCCGCCCGCCCGGCCGGTCTGGACCCCAGGATCGAGTGGTGCGCCGAACCGCCGCCGGGGGCGCACGGTCTGCTGTTCGCCAACGAGTGGCTGGACAACGTCCCGACCGACGTCGCCGAGACCGACGCGGACGGTGTCGACCGGTATGTCCTCGTCCGGACGGTGGACGGTACGGAACGGCTGGGCGAGCCGGTGACCGGAGCGGACGCCGAGTGGCTGCGCCGCTGGTGGCCGTCGGCCGGACCGGGCAGCCGCGCGGAGATCGGCAGGCCGCGCGACGAGGCCTGGGCGCGGACGGTGTCCACGCTGTCCGGGGGGCTCGCGGTGGCAGCGGACTACGCCCACGTAAGGGAGGCACGGCCTCCCTTCGGCACGCTGACCGGCTTCAGGTCCGGCCGCGAGGTGCGGCCGGTGCCGGACGGCAGCTGCGACCTCACCTCGCACGTGGCGCTGGACGCGTGCGCGGCGGCGGTGGACGCCGGGGCCGGCGCACCGCCCGAAGTGCTGACGCAACGGGAGGCGCTGCACCAGCTCGGCATCAACGGCGAGCGCCCACCACTGACCCTGGCATCGACCGACCCGGCCGGATACGTACGGGCCCTCGCCTCGGCGGGCGAGGCAGCGGAACTGACGGCCCGGGGCGGCCTGGGCGACTTCGGCTGGCTGATGCACCGAAAAATCGGCCCCGCCGGCGATTGAGGCGCGGAGCGAAATCCAGCCTCTCCGGCGTTTGAGGAGCGAGGTCCGGGGCGGAGCCTCGGACACTCAGGGAATACTGGCCGTATGACGGAGACGACAGTCGGCATCGGCGGCGCAGCGGAGAGCACCGACATGGTGCTCAACATCGGCCCCCAGCACCCCTCCACCCACGGCGTGCTCCGTCTGCGCATCGTCCTCGACGGCGAACGCATCCAGCACGCCGAACCGGTCATCGGTTACATGCACCGCGGCGCGGAGAAGCTGTTCGAGGCCCGCGACTACCGGCAGATCGTGATGCTCGCCAACCGCCACGACTGGCTGTCGGCGTTCTCCAACGAGCTGGGCGTCGTGATGGCCGTCGAGCGCATGCTCGGCATGGAGGTCCCGGAGCGCGCAGTCTGGACGCGCACCCTGCTCGCCGAGCTGAACCGGGTCCTGAACCATCTGATGTTCCTCGGTTCGTACCCGCTCGAACTCGGTGGGATCACCCCGGTGTTCTACGCCTTCCGCGAGCGCGAGGAACTCCAGGCCGTGATGGAAGAGGTCTCCGGCGGCCGGATGCACTACATGTTCAACCGGGTCGGCGGCCTCAAGGAGGACCTCCCGGCGGGCTGGCTCGGCCGTGCCCGGGACGCCGTCGCCTCGGTCCGGTCCCGGATGGACGTGTACGACGACCTGGTGCTCGGCAACGAGATCTTCCGGGGCCGTACCCGCGGTGTCGGCGTGCTGTCCGCCGAGACCGTGCACGCGTACGGGGTGTCCGGTCCGATCGCCCGCGCCTCCGGGGTGGACTTCGACCTGCGCCGCGACGAGCCGTACCTCGCGTACGGGGAGCTCCAGGACACCCTCGAGGTCGTCACCCGCACCGAGGGCGACTGCCTGGCCCGCTTCGAGTGCCTGCTCGAACAGACGCACAACGCCCTGGATCTGGCGGACGCCTGCCTGGACCGGATGGCCGGCCTCGCGCCCGGCCCGATCAACCAGCGTCTGCCAAAGGTACTGAAGGCCCCCGAGGGCCACACCTACGCCTGGACCGAGAACCCGCTCGGCATCAACGGCTACTACCTGGTGTCCAAGGGCGAGAAGACCCCGTACCGGCTGAAGCTCCGATCCGCCTCGTACAACAACATCCAGGCGCTCACCGAGCTCCTGCCGGGCACGCTGGTCGCCGACATGGTGGCGATCCTGGGCTCGCTCTTCTTCGTCGTCGGCGACATCGACAAGTAGACCGACACCCAGGCCGACCGACCCGCGCAGCGCCTGCGCGCCTACGAGATCGCGCTGCGCAGCTCCACCACGTCCAGCTGCTCGGTCTCGTCGTGCGCGGTCAGGTCGATGACCTTGCCGACGGCCCGGTTCTCGGCAGCGCCCGTGCGGTGCGCGGCCAGTGCCTCCTCGCCCACCACGTCCGCGAGGTCCTCGTTCTGCACCGACTCGATCGCGGCGCGCGCCTTCTGCGTACCGAAGAAGTCGAAGCTGCCCTGCGGCACCGGATGACGGCGGGACGCCGCGTACGGAGCGACGGCGCTGGCGGCCGGCACGGTGCGCGCCGCGGGCAGCGCGGCGGACGGCCGGGTCGCCGGAAGGGCGGTCGGCGGGCGGAGGTGCTGCGCCCCGGACACGTCCGCGGCCGCCGCGTGCTTCCCCTGCCGCTCCTCCGCCTCCCGGGCCCGCTCCGCGAGATCCCGCTTCCTGGCCTGCTCGGCGGTACGGCGCGCCTCCTGAAGTGCCCCGTTGCGCGAGAGGTCCTCCAGCGCCTGGGCGGCACGCAGATAGGCGGCCGGGGTCGGTGTGCTGCGTGCGGCGGGCAGCTCCCGGGGCGCGGCGGCTTCGAGCGCGAGTTGTCTGCGGCCCTCCAGCGCGCTGGCCCGCTCGGTCTCGGCGTTGGCGTACCGCCGCAGCAGCGCGGCGTGCTCCCCGCGCAGACCGGCGAGCTCCGCCCGCTTGCGGCGCAGTTTCGTCTCCAGCCGCACGCGCAGCTCCCGCGACTCCTCCAGGTCGGCCTCGAGCTCGGCCATGCGCTCCTCGGCCCGCCATTCGTCGCCGGCGCGGGCACTCGTCAACTGCGCGACACGACGGCCCGCTTCCCGGTCCCAGCTGCACATCAGATACGCGCCGGTCACGGCGGCGGCCGCCGCAGCGGCCACCAGACCGCGCAGGACCAGGGGCTCGGCGAGCAGCCAGGCGCCAGCGGCACAGAGGATCGAGACTCCGACGACGGCCGAAGGCGGAAGGATTCTGTGCAGAGGTGGCGAATAGCGATGACGTCCACGTGGCATGGCCTGAAATTTACAGTGCGTACGGGGCGCTTGGGGGGCCGCCCGCCAATCTGTTCCCGGCCGGTTACCTGACGGCCCCCGATCCCCCCAATCCCTACTTCTTGATGAGGCCCTTCGACTGCAGATAGTCCTTGGCCGCATCGGCGGGCTTTGCGCGCTCGGCGTCGACCTTGCGGTTCAGTTCCGCCAGGTCCTCGGTCGTGAGGGCCTTGGTGAGCTTGCCGAGTGCGTCGGCAATGTCCTGGGAACCCGCGTCCTTGGCATTGACGACCGGCAGAACGTTGTCCGCGTTCTGGAGCTTCTTGTCGTCCTCCAGGAACACCAGGCCGTAGCTGTCCAGCACCGCGTCCGTGGTGGTGGTGAGGACCAGCTGGTCCTTGCCGTCCTTCACGGCCTGCTTGGACTGCGGCGTACCGACTCCCTTGGGGTCGATACCGGTGACATCAATGCCGTACGTCTGTTTCAGACCCGGTGCGCAGAACGGCCGCACCTCGCACTCGTCGCCCGCCGCGATCTTCACTTCGGCCTTCGACCTGCCGAGATCCGAAAGGGTCTTGAGCTTGTTCTCGGCGGCGAATTCCTTGGTCACCGCGAAGGCGTTCTGGTCGACGGCCTCGCCGGCCGGGAGCACCTTCAGCCCGCGCGGGGTGGCGAGCTTCTCCAGCGCCGCGACCGTGGCGGCCGCGTCACCGGAGGCGACCGGCTTCTTCTCAGCCTCCTTCGCCCCGTTCACCTTGGCATTGAGGAATTCGGCGATCGTCGCGGCATATTCGGGGACGACGTCGATCTCGCCCTTCTCCAGGGACGGTTCGTACAGTTCCCGGTTGGCCACCGTGGTGACCGAGGTGCTGTATCCGGCATCGCCCAGGATCTGTGCGTACAGCTCCGCCAGCACCTTGGACTCGGTGAAGGAGGCCGCGCCGACGACGAGCGAGCCCTTCTTGCCGGAGCCGCCGGAGGATGCCGAGCCCCCCTTGTCCTTCTCCAGGCTGTCGCCGCCGCAGGCGGCGAGTGAGCCGGCCAGCGCGGCCATGCCGATGACCGCGCCCGCTATTCGCGAGGTCTTGCTCATGAGTTGTTCTCCGTCCACAGCAACAGGGTCTGTTTGAGATGGGATCCGGGGATCGAGAGGGTGCGACGAAGTGGGCCCGACGGGCGGTCGTGCCGCGCCGTCACGCCGTCCTGCGGCGGCGCAGCGGTGACAGCATCCGGTCCAGGCCCACCAGCACCGCCTCCACCAGCAGGGCGAGCACGGCAACCAGCAGCGCCCCCGCGACCACCTGCGGCGTGTTGTACGTGTTGAACCCGGCGGTGATGATCCGGCCGAGTCCGCCCTGGCCGACCATCGCGGCGATCGTCGCCGTGGCGACCACCTGGACCGCGGCCGAGCGCAGCCCGGTCATGATCATCGGGTAGGCCAGCGGGAGTTCGACCCGCACGAAGAGCTGCCCCCCGGACATTCCCATGCCCCGCGCCGCCTCGGTCACCGACCGGTCGACCTCCGTCATTCCGACATAGGCGTTGGTGAGCAGCGGCGGCACGGCGAACAGCACCAGCGCGGTGATCGTCGGTACATATCCGGCGTTGCGCAGCGGCGAGACCATGAAGAGGGCCAGCACCGCGAAGACCGGGATCGCCCGCCCCACATTGGAGATGTTGACGGCCAGCGCGCCCCCCTTCCCGATGTGTCCGAGACAGAGCGCGATCGGCAGGGCTACGGCGCAGGCCAGGGCGAGCGCGACGCCGCTGACGTACAGATGCTCACCGAGCCGGTGGGCCGCCCCGTTCTCCCCCGACCAGTTGGCGCCGGTGGTGAGCCAGGTCCAGGCCTCGCCGAGAACTCCCATGGTCAGACCACCTCTGCCGCGACACCCGCGACCGCACCCGCGCCTGCGGTGCGTATTCGGGTCCAGGGGGTCAACAGCCGCTGAAGGCCGAGCAGCAGCAGATCGGCGACGACCGCGAGCAGTACGCACAGGACCGAGGCGGTGAGCACCTGAGCCTTGAAGAAGCTGGGCAGAGCGTCCCCTATGAGGTTGCCGAGGCCGCCTCTGCCGATGATCGATCCGACCGTCGTCAGTGCGATCGTCGAGACCGTCGCGATCCGCACCCCGGCCATCAACGCGGGCAGGGCAAGAGGGAGTTCGACCTCCCAAAGCAGCCGGACCGGCCCGTACCCCATTCCCTTGGCGGCTTCCTTCGCCTCCTGCGGGACCGCTTCGAGGCCCGCCAGGATGTTCCGTACGAGAATGGTCAGCGAATACAGCACCAGGCCGGTGACGACCAGCGCCGCGGAAAGCCCGAACAGCGGCAGCAGCAGCGAGAACATGGCGAGCGATGGCACGGTGTAGAGCACCGTCGTCAGCCCGAGAACCGGTCCGGCGAAGCGGCGGCTGCGGCGGGCGAGCAGCGCCAGTGGAAAGGCCACCAGGAGTCCGATCAGCACCGAGACCGCGGTGATCCAGACGTGCTGGACCGTCGCATCGGTCAACTCCTGGCTGCGGGAACGCAGATACTCCCCACAGATCCAGTCGTTCGTCACCATGCAGTTCTGTGCGGCAGCCATCCGCCCCCCTCCGATTACCGCCTCGTACCGATGTTCTGGTGACCCTATCCTCGACCACTGACAATCGCCGAGGCCGTTGTATTCCAGCAACATGTCCTTCACAGAACACGCGCGACAATGGGGAACCATGATCCGTTTCGAGCATGTCACCAAGCGGTACGCGGACGGCACCACCGCCGTCGACGACCTTTCCTTCGAGGTCGCCGAGGGTGAACTGGTCACGCTCGTCGGACCATCGGGCTGCGGCAAGACGACCACCATGAAGATGGTGAACCGGTTGATCGAACCGACCGAGGGCCGGATATTCCTCGACGGGGACGACATATCCGCCATCGACCCCGTCCGACTGCGCCGCCGCATCGGCTATGTGATCCAGCAGGTGGGGCTCTTCCCGCACCGTACGGTCCTGGAGAACACCGCGACCGTCCCTCATCTCCTCGGCTGGAAACGGGGAAAGGGCCGTGAGCGCGCGGCGGAACTCCTCGATCTTGTCGGACTTGATCCTTCCGTTTATGGCGACCGCTATCCGGAACAGCTCTCCGGTGGTCAGCGTCAACGCGTGGGCGTGGCAAGGGCGCTGGCCGCGGATCCACCGGTGCTGCTGATGGATGAACCTTTCGGCGCGGTCGACCCGGTCGTTCGGGAACGACTGCAGAACGAATTCCTGAAACTCCAGGCACAGGTCCGCAAAACCGTGCTGTTCGTCACGCACGACATCGAGGAAGCGGTCCGGCTCGGCGACCGTATCGCCGTCTACGGACAGGGCTCCATCGAGCAGTTCGACTCCCCGGCGACCGTGCTCGGCGCCCCCGCCACCCCCTATGTCGCGGACTTCGTCGGCGCCGACCGCGGCCTCAAGCGGCTCTCCGTGACCCCCATCGAGGAGGGCGACCTGGACCAGCCGCCGGTCGTCCACCTCGACGACTCCCTGGCGAGGGCGACCGAGCGGCTGCGGGCCGAAGGAGCGCGCTGGGCCGTCGTGCTGGACCGCGAGGACAATCTGCACGGCTGGATCCCGGCCGACGGCTTCACCACCGGGACCAAGGACACAGTGCGCGCCCACGCCCGCAGGATGGAGGCGTGGCTGCCCGTCGGCGCCCCGCTCAAGCAGGCGTTCGCCACCATGCTCCAGCACGACGCGGGCTGGATCGCCGTCATCGACAAGGAGAGCAACGGACGCTTCCTCGGCGTACTCACCCCGGCCCGGCTCCATGAGGCGCTGCGCCGCTCGATCGACGCGGACGCCCAGGACGTCCCGCGTGCCGAGGTGGCCGTCGAGACGGTGGAGAGCGTCACCAAGACCGCCGCACGGTGAGCCGGTGAACGGAAGCCGGGAAGCGGGCCCTGCACCGGGTCCGGCTCAGATCGACCGGCAAATGGGGGGTGGGAGAAGGAGCGGGGGTGGGTGCGTGCAGCTGCAAGGCGGAGGAGGGAGGCAACGCGGAGCGTTGTCGACTGACGACAACGCCGCAGATGTGCGTGCCCAGCCCCGCGACGCCGCCCCCCATTTGCCGGTCGGTCTCAGTTCTCGCTCAGCCGGCTGCTCATCCAGTCCAGCGCCGAAGGGATCTCCCGCCGCCAGGTGTTGAAGTTGTGCCCGCCGCTGTCGAGCACGATCGACGAGACCTGGGCGGGCGGCTTCACCTTGGCGATGAACTGCTGCGTGGTGCGGTAGTTCCCCTCGCCGTGCCTGGAGGTCGTGACGAGGAAGGACGAGTCGGGCTGCGGCAGATTGTCCAGGCTCCACATCAGATCGGAGCGGTCGCGCGCCCCCTGGTCGCCATGGAAGAGGTCGCCGGTCGTCGGGTCCTCGGCCGCCTTGTAGTACGCGGAGAGCCCGGCGCTCGCAGCGAACCGGTCCGGATGGTGGAGCCCGATCTTCAGCGCGCAGTAGCCGCCGGTCGAATTGCCCATAATGCCCCAGTTGCGGGCCAACTTGCCGACCCGATACATATCCGAGACCGCCTGCGGCAAGTCCTCGGCGAAGAACGTCTCGGTCTTCGGTCCGCCCTTTATGTCCACGCACTCGGTGTCCCGCGGCGGCGCCACCGTCGGCCTCAGCATCACCAGGATCATCGGCTGCGACCGGCCGGCCTTCACCCGCTCGTGCGCCGTCCGCGGGTACCGAAGGCCCTTCAGAAGGTTCTCCGAGATACCCGGGTAGCCGGTGAGGACGACGACCGCGGGAAACTTCCGGCGGGCGAAAGCCGCCTGGAAGTACTCCGGCGGGAGGTACACATACGCCGAACTCTCGATCTTCGACTTCCGCCCCGCTATCACGACCTTGTCGATCCGGCCGCCCATCGTGGGCCGCGAACCGCCCGGCACATCCGGCCGCTGTATCCCGACCCGCACGATGTTTTTCGATGCCAGCGTTCCGGCCGCATGGTCCGTGACCACGCCCAGATCCTGCTTCTGGCCGAACAGATCGGCCCAGGAGCCGTAGAAGAGGAACGAGTTGTTGGCCACCAGACCGACGGAGACGAAGACCGTCACCTGAGTCGCCAGCAGCAGGCCGACTCTGCCGAACACCGCGGACACGCTTCGCCGGGCCAACCGCGGCCAGAGCCAGACCGTGGCGGCGAAGAACACCACGGCCAGCACGATGGCTGTGGCCAGAAATGTCCTGCTGGTAAGACCCATGGGGGGTGAGCTTTCTTGTCGGGAAATTTCCGGCCGGCGGGTGAACCTTCGCCCCGGAAGCCTCGTCCTACAGATCGCACATCGTCCGGAAGGCCTCGGCCGAAGGACTCAAGAATCTCTCGCGGAACCACGGGAAGCGATGTCTGTCACGCTAGATGGGGATAAATCAGGATCGGTTCCGAGTCCTGTACGCAAGTTCGTACGCGGCCCGCGCCCCGAATCCGTACCGGCGCTGGTCGGTACCGCCTGCGCCGTCGTCGGCCTGATCGATGTCGCCGCGGGCGTCTTCCCGCGCTTCCGGCACAGCCGGATGCACACTCTCGCCGAGGTGCTCCCCGGCGCCCTCGGGCCGTTCGCCGCCGCCCTCTCCCTGAGTGCGGGCGTCCTGCTGCTGCTTCTCGCCCACGGGCTCAAGCGGCGCAAGCGGCGGGCCTGGCGCGCGGCCGTCGTACTCCTGCCCGCCGGTGCGCTGGCGCAGTTCGTCTACCGGCACTCGGTCATCGGCACGCTCGTCTCGCTGGCGCTCTGCCTGCTGCTGGTTCGCCATCGCGGTGAATTCGCCGCGCTCCCCGACCCCAGGAGCCGCTGGCGGGCTCTGGCCAATTTCGTGCTCCTCGGCGCGGGTTCGCTGGGTCTGGGCCTGATCATCGTCAGCGTCCACCCCGGCCGGGTCGTGGGGAGCCCCAGCATCGCCGACCGGCTCCAGCACGTGCTGTACGGGCTGTTCGGCTTCGAGGGCCCCGTCGAGTACGCCGGAGTCACCTCCTGGACCGTGGCGTTCTCGCTCGGCGCCCTCGGTCTGCTGACCGCCGTCACCACCATCTACCTCGCCTTCCGGCCCGAGCACCCGGCCGCCCGCCTCACCGAGGACGACGAGGCCCGGCTGCGCGCCCTGCTGGAGAAGCACGGCGGCCGCGACTCGCTCGGCCACTTCGCGCTCCGCCGCGACAAGGGCGTCGTCTTCTCCCCCAGCGGCAAGGCCGCCGTCTGCTACCGCGTCGTGTCCGGGGTGATGCTGGCGAGCGGCGACCCGATAGGCGACGTGGAGGCCTGGCCCGGCGCCATCGAGCGCTTCATGGACGAGGCCAAGGCCCACTCCTGGACCCCCGCCGTGATGGGCTGCAGCGAGACCGGCGGCGAGGTCTGGACCCGCGAGACCGGACTCGACGCACTGGAACTCGGCGACGAGGCGGTGGTGGATGTCGCGGATTTCTCGCTCGCCGGGCGCGCGATGCGCAACGTACGCCAGATGGTGAAGCGCATTGAACGTCTTGGCTACGAGACCCGGGTCCGGCGCATCCGCGACATCAGCGAGGCCGAGCTGGCCCGCATCCGGCGAGCCGCCGCCGACTGGCGCGGCACCGACAACGAGCGCGGCTTCTCCATGGCGCTCGGCCGGATGGGCGACCCGGCCGACGGGGACTGCATCATCGCCACCGCCCACAAGGCCGACGAGCACACCGCCGACTCCCCGTACGGCGACCTGAAGGCCGTACTCCACTTCGTCCCGTGGGGCAGGGACGGCATGTCCCTCGATCTGATGCGCCGCGACCGCTCCGCCGACCCGGGCATGAACGAGCTGCTGATCGTCGCCGCCCTGCAGGCCGCCTCCCGGCTCTCCGTCGAGCGTGTCTCGCTGAACTTCGCGATGTTCCGCTCGGCACTCGCCCGCGGCGAGAAGCTGGGCGCGGGACCGGTGCTGCGGACCTGGCGCGGACTGCTGATCTTTCTGTCGCGCTGGTTCCAGATCGAGTCGCTGTACAAGTTCAACGCCAAGTTCCGGCCCCGCTGGGAGCCCCGCTTCGTCGTCTACCGCGCCGCTCGTGACCTGCCGCGCATCTCCCTCGCGGCCATGCAGGCCGAGGGCTTCGTGAACCTCGCGCTGCCCCGCCCCCTCGCCCGCCGATTCCCGGGACGCCGGCCGCGCCCCTGCGCCCACACCCGGGCGCCGGGCCAGGAGCACCACGCCCGCGCGGCGTAACAGCACGCCGTACGGGGCCTACGCTGGTCGCATGAGTACCTTGCGTGGACGAGGCACGGTCCAAGGCCTGCCGGAGTGGGACCGCTGTGCGGTCATGGGTGTCGTCAATGTGACCCCGGACTCCTTCTCCGACGGCGGCCGCTGGTTCGACACCACGGCCGCGGTCAAACACGGCCTCGACCTGGTCGCCGAGGGCGCCGACCTGATCGATGTCGGCGGCGAGTCCACCCGCCCCGGCGCCAGCCGGGTGGACGCGTCGGAGGAATTGCGACGCGTGGTCCCGGTGGTCAAGGGCCTGGCGTCCGAAGGGGTCACGGTCTCCGTGGACACCATGCGGGCCCGTGTCGCCGAGGAGTCGGTCGCGGCCGGAGCCGCCCTGGTCAACGACGTGAGCGGCGGCCTCGCCGACCCGGACATGGTCAGGGTCGTCGCCGCGGCCGGCACGCCGTTCGTCGTGATGCACTGGCGCGGCTTCAGCGAGTCCATGAACAGCCGGGCGGTGTACGAGGACGTCGTCGCCGAGGTCGCCGCTGAACTACGGGAGCGGATGGACGCCGTGATCGCGGGCGGTGTCGCCCCGGAACGGATCGTGATCGACCCCGGTCTCGGCTTCGCCAAGGACGCCGGCCACGACCTCTCCCTGGTCGCCCACCTCGACGAGCTGCGCGCCCTGGGCCGCCCGCTGCTGGTCGCCGCCTCCCGCAAGCGCTTCCTCGGCCATGTGCTGGCCGGCGAGGGCGCCGCACCGCCGCCCGCCCGCGAACGCGACGCCGCCACTGCGGCGATCTCCGCGCTCTCCGCCCGCGCCGGTGCCTGGGCCGTCCGTGTCCACGAGGTACGGGCCACGGCCGACGCGGTACGGGTCGCCCGCGCCGTCGAGGGAGCCGCGTGAGCGGGCCCCGCGACGAGCACGCGGAGGCGGCCGCCGACATCGCGGCCGTCGAGCAGGCCAACACCGCCTTCTACGAGGCGATGGAGCGCGGCGCCTTCGACGAGCTCTCCGGGCTCTGGCTGCCGGGCGAGGACCTCACCGTCTCCTGCGTCCACCCCGGCTGGCCGCTGCTCACCGGCCGCGGCGAGGTGTTGCGCAGTTACGCCCTGATCATGGCGAACACCGAGTACATCCAGTTCTTCCTGACCGATGTCGGGGTCTCGATGACGGGCGACACGGCCCTGGTGACCTGCACGGAGAACATCCTCAGCGGCGGCCCCGCGGAGGACGGCAACGCGCTCGGACCGCTGGTCGGCCAACTCGTCGTGGCCACCAATGTGTTCCGGCGCACACCGGACGGATGGAAGCTCTGGTCCCACCACGGCTCGCCCGTCCTCACCGAATCCGATGAGGACGAGGACGAGGACACATCCTCCTGACCGAGGCATCCGCCCGACAGGGGTTGGAATCCGGAACCGCGGGTAGAAGCGGCTACCAGCCCCGCAAGGTCCCGTCCATAGCCCCGCGGGCGGGCACTGTCGGTGCTCGCAGGTAGATTCAAAAGAGAGCACCCAGCCGTCCGCACACGGCCCCGTGTCTCTACGCCCAACGACAGCAGGAGTGATTCGCGTGGATCGTGTCGCGCTGCGCGGCCTCAAGGCCCGTGGACACCATGGCGTCTTCCCCCGAGAACGGGAAGAGGGCCAGACGTTCATCGTGGACCTGGTGCTCGGCCTCGACACCCGCCCCGCGGCAGCCGCCGACGACCTGACGAAGACCGTGCACTACGGCATCGTCGCGGAGGAAGTCGTCGACGTGGTGCAGGGGGAACCGGTCGATCTGATCGAAACGCTCGCGGAGCGCATCGCCCAGAAGTGCCTCAAGCACGAAGGAGTCGAGGAGGTGGAGGTGGTGGTGCACAAGCCGGATGCGCCGATCACCGTCCCCTTCGACGATGTGACCATCACCATCACCCGGAGCCGAGTATGACTGCATTTTCTGCCGAGGGGCAGAGCGACCCGACCGTACAGCCGGTTCCCGCCTCCGTGGTCGAGCAGGTGGACGCCGCGGACATCACCCTCTCCAACCCCAAACGCGCCGTGATCTCCCTGGGCTCCAATCTGGGCAACCGCCTGGAGACCCTCCAAGGCGCCATAGACGCCCTGGAGGACACCCCCGGCCTGCGGGTCAAAGCGGTCTCCCCGGTGTACGAGACGGAGCCCTGGGGCGTCGCTCCCGGCTCCCAGCCCTCGTACTTCAACGCGGTGATCGTCGTGAAGACGACGCTCCCCCCGTCCTCCCTCCTGGAACGCGGCCAGGCCATCGAAGAGGCTTTCGACCGGGTCCGTGAGGAACGCTGGGGCCCGCGCACCATCGACGTCGACATCGTGGCGTACGCGGATGTCGTCTCCGACGACCCGGCGCTCACCCTTCCCCACCCCCGTGCCCATGAGCGCGCCTTCGTGCTCGCCCCTTGGCACGACGTCGACCCCGAGGCTCAGCTGCCCGGCGCCGGCCCCGTCGCGGAGCTGCTCGCCGGTGTCGGCCGGGAAGGCGTTCTGCCCCGGGCCGATCTGGAACTCCGTCTGCCCGAGTAGTCGTTAGGCTCAACGGAAACGGATCACTGGCTTACGGACCACTGGTGACACGCACCACTGGCGGCGAAGGGCGGATCACTCGGTGAAGCAACTACGGCTCGGGGTACTGGCCGGCCTCTTCGCCGCAGCCGGGGTGCTCTCCTGGGGCGGTGCCCGCCTCTGGGACTCCCTGGGCAGTCTGCCGAGCGTTCCTCTCGCCGCGCCGATCGTGCTCGCGGTAATCGCCGCCATCCTGCTCGCGACGGCGCTCTCCATCCGTTCCCGGCTGCGCGCCCAGCGTGAGCGCCGGCCGGGAGCCAAGGGCGTCGAGCCACTGATGGCGGCCCGCGCAGTCGTCTTCGGCCAGGCCAGCGCGCTGGTCGTCTCCCTGGTCTCCGGCATGTACGGCGGCACGGGCGTCTTCCTGCTCGGCTCGCTCGACATCCCGGCCCGCCGCGACCAGGCGATCTACGCGGGCTTCGCGGTCCTGGCCGGCATCGCGGTGGTTGCCGCGGCCCTCTGGCTGGAGCGCATCTGCAAGCTCCCGGAGGACGAGGACAACGACAAGAGCTCGGCGGCCGCGTAGCGGTCACCGAGCTCTCCCCTCACAGCCGTTCCGGAGCTCAGCGCGCCATGATCAGGCTCATGGCCTCGGCGCGCGTCGCGGGGTCGCGGAGCTGTCCGCGAACCGCCGAGGTCAGCGTCTTCGCACCGGGCTTGCGGATACCGCGCATCGACATGCACATGTGCTCGCACTCGACGACGACAACGACCCCGCGCGGCTCCAGAATCTTCATGAGCGAATCGGCGATCTGCGTGGTGAGCCGCTCCTGGACCTGCGGGCGCCGGGCGAAGACATCGACGAGGCGGGCCAGCTTCGACAGACCGGTGATCTTGCCGCTGGTCGCCGGGATGTACCCGACATGCGCGACACCCCGGAACGGCACCAGGTGGTGTTCACAGGTGGAGAACACCTCGATGTCCTTGACCAGCACCATCTCGTCGTGACCGAGATCGAACGCGGTCGTCAGAACATCCTCGGGCGCCTGGTAGAGGCCCGCGAATATCTCCTTGTACGCCCGTGCCACCCGCCCCGGCGTCTCGCGCAGTCCCTCACGGTCCGGGTCCTCGCCCACGGCGAGGAGGAGTTCGCGTACGGCCGCCTCGGCCCGCTTCTCGTCGAACTCACCGATCGAACCCTGGCCGTCCAACGTCACCGGGTCGGTCATCTGTGCCTCGTTCCTCTGAGCTGTCACCCGCGCATACCTCCGCACGGGCGTACGAAAAAGCCGCGCCCCCACAGGCTAGAACCTGCGGGGGCACGGCATCCATTCCGGGTCCGGTGCGGCTCCCGTGACAGGGGCCACACCGGGGTCGCAAGACCTCAGCTCTCGGGGCGGTCCTCCGGAAGCACCTCGGTGGCCGGGACGGTGTCCGTGGGGACGACCGAGCCGTTCGCCGTGGTGGCGCCGTTGGTGAGGGCGAGCTCCTTCGGCGAGAGCACCGGCGGCCGCGTCGACGGGGTGCGTCGGGCGGAACCGGTCCATGCCGGACGGGACGGGCGCTTCACGATCGGGGCGAAGATCTCGGCGATCTCCTCCTTGCCGAGCGTCTCCTTCTCGAGGAGCTGGAGAACCAGGGCGTCCAGCACGTCGCGGTTCTCGACGAGGATCTCCCACGCATCGTTGTGCGCGGTCTCGATGAGCTTCTTGACCTCTTCGTCGACGAGGGCCGCGACCTCTTCCGAGTAGTCGCGCTGGTGGCCCATCTCCCGGCCCACGAAGGGCTCGGTGTTGTCGCCACCGAACTTGATCGCGCCGAGCCGCTCCGTCATGCCGTACTGCGTGACCATCGCGCGGGCCGTTGCGGTGGCCTTCTCGATGTCGTTCGCAGCGCCGGTGGTCGGGTCGTGGAAGACCAGCTCCTCGGCCGCGCGCCCGCCCAGCATGTAGGCCAGCTGGTCGAGCATCTCGTTGCGCGTCGTGGAGTACTTGTCCTCCTCCGGGAGCACCATCGTGTAACCGAGGGCGCGGCCGCGGGAGAGGATCGTGATCTTGTGGACCGGGTCCGACTGGGGGGAAGCCGCCGCGACCAGGGCGTGTCCGCCCTCGTGGTACGCGGTGATCTTCTTCTCCTTCTCGGACATGATCCGGGTCCGCTTCTGCGGACCCGCCACGACGCGGTCGATGGCCTCATCGAGCATCTTGTTGTCGATCAGCTTCAGGTTGCTGCGCGCCGTGAGGAGCGCCGCTTCGTTCAGCACGTTCGACAGGTCGGCACCGGTGAAGCCGGGCGTACGACGGGCAACCGCGCCGAGGTCGACGTCCTTTGCGACCGGCTTGCCCTTCTGGTGCACCTTGAGAATCTCGAGACGGCCCTGCATGTCCGGCCGGTCGACCGCGATCTGCCGGTCGAAACGGCCCGGTCGCAGCAGCGCCGGGTCAAGAATGTCCGGCCGGTTCGTGGCGGCGATCAGGATGACGCCGCCCTTCACGTCGAAGCCGTCCATCTCGACGAGCAGCTGGTTCAGCGTCTGCTCGCGCTCGTCGTGACCGCCGCCCATTCCGGCACCGCGGTGCCGGCCGACGGCGTCGATCTCGTCGACGAAAACGATCGCCGGAGCGTTCGCCTTGGCCTGCTCGAAGAGGTCACGGACCCGGCTGGCACCGACACCGACGAACATCTCGACGAAGTCGGAACCGGAGATCGAGTAGAACGGGACGCCCGCCTCGCCCGCGACAGCGCGTGCGAGCAGCGTCTTACCCGTACCGGGAGGCCCGTAGAGCAGGACACCCTTCGGGATCTTGGCGCCGACGGCCTGGAACTTCGCCGGCTCCTGGAGGAACTCCTTGATCTCCTGGAGCTCCTCGACGGCCTCGTCCGACCCCGCCACATCGGCGAACGTCGTCTTCGGGGTGTCCTTGGTGATCAGCTTCGCCTTGGACTTCCCGAACTGCATGACCCGGGAGCCGCCGCCCTGCATCTGATTCATCAGGAACAGGAAGACGACCACGATCAGGACGAAGGGCAGCAGCGAGAGGAGGATCGAGATGAACGGGGACTGCTTCGACGGCGAGACAGTGTAGCCCTTGTCGATCTTGCCGCTCTCGAACTTCTTCTGCAGCGTGTCGGCCAGCTGGACACCCTGGTCGCCGATGTAGCTCGCCTGGAACTTGCTGCCGGACTCGCCCGAAAGCTTCTGGCCCTTGTTCAACTCGATCTTGATGATCTGTTCGTCACCGGTGGTCAGCTTGGCCTGCGCCACCTGGTCCTTGCTGATCGCCTGGATCACCTTGCCGGTGTCCACCGATTTGTAGCCGCCCGACGAGCCGACGACCTGCATCAACACGACCACGGCGAGGACGGCCAGCACGATCCACATGACCGGCCCACGGAAGTATCGCTTCACGTCCATCCATACGGGGCGATGACGCCCCGTCCCTCCTGCCCGTAGGTAAATGCTGCTGTGAGAAAAGACTGTTCTTCGGACGGTACCCCAGCATTGTCGCCTGCGGCTGCCGAGGACGTCTGTCAAAACCCGCCTGCAAAGGCTCAACGGCGGGAATCCGGTGAAAGGTTCCCGTCGTCCGCCCCGGACAGGCCGGGCACCCCGGCCGGGGTGAGAGATGCCGGGAGGCGGTCAGCCCCCGTAGACGTGCGGAGCGAGCGTGCCGACGAAGGGCAGATTGCGGTACTTCTCCGCGTAATCCAGCCCGTATCCGACGACGAACTCGTTGGGGATGTCGAAGCCGACCCACTTGCAGTCGAGCGCGACCTTGGCCGCGTCCGGCTTGCGCAGCAGGGTGCAGATCTCCAAGGACGCCGGCTCACGCGAGCCGAGGTTCGACATCAGCCAGGACAGCGTCAGGCCCGAGTCGATGATGTCCTCGACGATCAGGACGTGCTTGCCCTTGATGTCGGTGTCCAGGTCCTTGAGGATCCGGACCACTCCGGAGGACTGGGTGCCCGCGCCGTACGACGAGACGGCCATCCAGTCCATGGTGACGGGGGTGGACAGCGCGCGCGCCAGGTCCGCCATCACCATCACTGCGCCCTTGAGGACGCCGACGATGAGCAGGTCCTTGCCCGCGTACTCCGCGTCGATCTTCGCGGCCAGCTCGACGAGCTTCGCGTCGATCTCTTCCTTGGTGAGGAGCACCGACTGAAGGTCGGTGCCCATGTCCTTCTCGTTCACCCGCGTCTCTTTCTTTGCCTGCCGGATCCGGGGTATTGGCCCGGACCTGCGCGGCCGCTCGCCTGCATGTCAGCCGCTCGTGCTTCAGCTCTGCCGAATCACCAGTCTGCCACCCTGTCGCATGGCTTCGACCCGGCCCGGCAGGTTGATGGCCCGCTGGCCGCGCCAGCCGGTGATCAGACGGTCGACTTCCTCGATGTGCCGGGCGAAGAGCGAACCGGCCGGGGAGCCCGCCTCCATGGCGGCCCGGCGCAGTACCCGGCGGCGCACGGCGGGCGGCAGCGCGTACAGCTTGGCGCACTCCAGCCGGCCCGCGTCGTCCCGCACGGCGCGGTCGGCCTCGGCGGCCCAGGTGTCCAGGGCGTCGGCGTCGTCGCGGGAGAGCTGCGCCGTACGGGCCAGGGCCTCGACAACCCCTTTGCCCAGGGCCTTCTCCAGGGCGGGCAGGCCCTCGTGGCGCAGTCGGGAGCGGGTGTAGGCGGGGTCGATGTTGTGCGGGTCGTCCCAGACGGGCAGCGACTGGACGAGGCAGGCCTTGCGGGCGGTCTGCCGGTCGAGCTGGAGGAAGGGGCGGCGGTAGCGGCCGGCCGGGCCGGATGCGGCGGCCATGCCGGAGAGGGAGCGGATGCCGGAGCCGCGGGCGAGGCCCAGCAGCACCGTCTCCGCCTGGTCGTCACGGGTGTGGCCGAGCAGGACGGCGGCGGCGCCGTGCCGCTCGGCCGCCGCGTCCAGGGCGGCGTAGCGGGCGTCGCGGGCCGCGGCCTCGGGTCCGCCTTCCTGGCCTACCTGCACGGCGACGGACTCGACCGGGTCGAGGTGCATGGCGGTGAGGCGGTCGACGACCTCGGCGGCCCGGGTGTCGGATCCGTCCTGGAGGCCGTGGTCGACGGTGATGCCGCCGGCCCGGACGTCGAGTTTGCGGGCCTCGAAGGCGAGGGCGGAGGCGAGCGCCATGGAATCGGCGCCGCCGGAGCATGCCACCAGCACCAGCGGGGTATCGGGGCGTTCGGGGAGCGCGGCGCGCTGCCTGCCCGCACCGGCTTCGGCGAGCTCGGGGTGCGGGGTGCGCCGGGTGTGCTCGGCGCTCCGGGTGTGTTCGGTGAGTACGTCGTGGAGTACGCGGCGGACCGCCAGGCGTATCGCCGCGACCGCAGGATGGGGACCCATGTCCGGTGCCCTTCGTGAAGTTTTGGGAGGTGCCTCGGAGTGCCGGGACGGGAAGAGTGCCGTCACTCAGAGTGCGTCGATGGTGACAGAGGCAAGCCGTCCATCGAGCATTGCACGCCTTCCCATGCCTCTACGGTCCCTCGGATGGGTGAATACCGGCGCGTTCGTGTCCTGTCGTCCGCCGTCGGGCCCGTCGTGATCAGGACTCTGCCTTACGGTGCACCCTCGCGATCCAGTCCGTCGGTTTCGCGATCTCCGCCTTGGTCGGGAGGGTGTTCGGCGAGGTCCAGACCCGGTTGAAGCCGTCCATACCGACCTCGTCGACCACGGCACGGACGAATCGCTCGCCGTCGCGGTACTGGCGCAGTTTGGCGTCCAGTCCGAGAAGCTTGCGCAGCGCCTGGTCGAGACGGCTCGCACCGCGCGCCCGGCGCTGCTGGAACTTCTCCCGGATCTCGCCGACGGAGGAGACGACCTCGGGGCCGACGCCGTCCATCACATAGTCGGCATGACCTTCGAGCAGGGACATCACGGCGGTGAGCCGGCCGAGGATCTCGCGCTGGGCGGGTGTCTGGACCAGTTCGACGAGGCTGTGGCCGCCGTCCTCGCCGTCTTCGCCCTCGGGGCGGCCCCCGGCCAGGGACTGGGCTGCCTCGCGGAGCCGTTCCAGCACGGTCATCGGGTCGACGTCGGTCTCTTCGAGGAATGACTGGATCTCACCCTGCAGATGGTCGCGGAGCCAGGGCACACCGGTGAACTGGGTGCGATGGGTCTCCTCGTGGAGGGCGACCCAGAGCCGGAAGTCGTGCGGGTCGACCTCGAGTTCGCGCTCGACATGGACGATGTTCGGGGCGACGAGCAGCAGCCTGCCGCCGCCGTCGGCCGAGGCCGGGAGTTCACGGGTGGCGGGGGCGAACGTCTCGTACTGGCCGAGGACCCGGGAGGCCAGGAACGACAGCAGCATCCCCACCTCGACGCCGGTCACCTTGCCGCCGACCGCACCGAGCACGGCGCCGCCCGGGCCGTTGCCGCGCCGGTCCTGCATCTTCCCCAGGAGCGGGCGGAGCAGTTCGCGGAAGCCCGCGACATTGGCCTTGATCCAGCCGGCCCGGTCCACGACCAGGACCGGGGTGTCCTCCGGTTCGGTCCCCTCGGGGATCATCCGGGTGAAGGAACGGACGTGGTCCTCCGCGGCCTTGGCATGCCGGCGCAGCTCCGCGACGACCTCGCGGGCGTCCTCGCGGCTGATCTCGGGCCCCGGCCGCACAAGTCGGGTCGCGGTCGCGACCGCGAGATTCCAGTCGACCATCTCGGCACCACCGATGCTCGTCATGCGTCAACCGTACGTGCTCGGGCGCGTCCGCGGTGTGGTGTTGACCGGCTCATCAGGTACGGGCGGCGAGGCTGGTGGCGAGGGCGTCGAGGGAGGACTGGGCCTCGGACGGGGATGTCGTACCGGATGCCAGGAAGGCGAAGGCGAGCAGTCGGCCCTGCCTGTCGACGACCGTCCCGGCGAGGGTGTTCACGCCGGTGAGGGTGCCGGTCTTGGCGCGGATCAGGCCGGTGCCTGCGGACTTCTGGGTGTAACGGCCGCTGAGGGTGCCGCTGAACCCGGCCACCGGGAGGCCGGTGAGGACGGGGCGCAGTTCGGGGTGGTCCGGGGCGGCGGCGCGGGCGAGGAGGCCGGCCAGCAGTCCGGCGGTGACCTTGTCCTTGCGGTTCAGCCCGCTGCCGTCGGCGAAGTTCACACCTTTCAGCGGCAGGTGGAGCTTCTTGAGCTGTGCGGTGACGGCCCGTCGGCCTCCGTCGAAGTCGGCCCGTTCGCCCGCGGCCAGGGCGGTCTGCCGGGCGAGTGCCTCGGCGATGTCGTTGTCGCTGTTGGTCAGGGCCCGTTCGACCAGTGCGGAGAGCGGGGCGGAGAGGTGTTCGGCGACCGGCCGTGACTTGGCGGCCGGCCGGCCGGGCGCCGGGCCGGACCGGGTGGCGATCCCGGCATCGTCGAGCAGCTCGCCGAAGGACCGGGCGGCGTCACCGGCCGGGTCGTCGCTGCGTGGGGCGGGTCCGCTGTCGGTGCTGTCCAGCCTGCCCTCATCGGTCATCAGGGCGCTGACGGGCGCGATGTTCTCGTTGGGGCCGATCGGGTGCCGTGCCGGGCCGGAGTAGCGGGAGGTGTCGTACGTGAGGCGGACCGTTTTTACGCCCCGGTCCTTCAGGGTGCGGGCGGTGTCGGCGGCCAGTGCGCGCAGGGCGGCCGTGTCGAGGGTGGGGTCGCCGCCGCCGACCAGGGCGACGCTGCGGGAGTCGGGAGACGCCCGGACCGTCGTGGCAATGCGGTGGTCGGGGCCGAGCGCGCTCAGGGCGGCGACCGCGGTGGCGATCTTGACGGTGGAGGCGGGTGTCATGGGCGTGTCGGCGCCCTGGCCGTACAGCCGCTCGCCGGTGGCGGTGTCGATGACGACGGCGGTACGCACGGTGCCAAGGGCGGGGGCCTTCAGCAGCGGGCCCAGGGTGGCGCGGAGGGCGGCCGCTGCGCCGTCCGGGGCGTCTCGGGCGTCCGGGGCGGCGTTGTCGACGACGGAGGAGAGGGGCGCGAGGACGGCCGGCGCGCTGGGTGCAGGCTCCGGTCCGGACGGTGCGCCGGGTTCGTGATGTACGCCACCTGTGCGGCTCCGGGCGGCAGCCCAGTCCTGCTCGGCCTTACGCTGACCCGAGTCCCAGGGGCCGGCGGCAAGGACGACGCCGGCTGCGAGCGCCAGGCCGAGGCCGGCGGAGACAGCCGTGAACTGCCGATCGTTCAGCCCCTTCAACCTGATCATGCTGGCCTGCCGGGTGAGCCTGCTCAGCTTGTCGAGCGGATTGACCGACGGTCTTTTCACCGGCTCGTCCACCGTTGACCAGCCCCTTTCGCGAGCACACATCTGCGTGGGGGACACTTAATCACCAGTCGTATGTCTTGATCATGGAGGAGCCACCCGTGGAGTTCGACGTCACCATCGAGATCCCGAAGGGTTCGCGGAACAAGTACGAGGTGGACCACGAGACCGGTCGGATCCGCCTGGACCGTCGACTCTTCACCTCGACCAGCTACCCGGCGGACTACGGCTTCGTCGAGAACACCCTCGGCGAGGACGGTGACCCGCTGGACGCGCTGGTCATCCTGGACGAGCCGACCTTCCCCGGCTGCCTCATCAAGTGCCGCGCCATCGGCATGTTCCGGATGACGGACGAGGCCGGCGGCGACGACAAGCTGCTGTGCGTGCCGGCCTCCGACCCCCGGGTGGAGCACCTGCGCGACATCCACCACGTGTCGGAGTTCGACCGCCTGGAGATCCAGCACTTCTTCGAGGTCTACAAGGACCTGGAGCCCGGCAAGTCCGTCGAGGGTGCCGACTGGGTCGGCCGCGCCGAGGCCGAGGCCGAGATCGAGGCCTCCTACAAGCGCCTTGAGGCACAGGGCGGCGCGCACTGACCCAAGGGTCGCGGCCGGATTCCGGCCGGGATACATCGCACGGTTCCGTTTACGGTTCCGTGCCGGAACCGGGCGGTACTCCTTCCCACGGGGTGCCGCCCGTTTCGTATGCCCGTCCGCGTGTCCGTCCGGTCCGTGGTTCCGCCCGCCTCGCATCCGCACCCTTGCCCGTGGCCATACTGGGCAGAAGCGCAACCGAAGACGCGCAGCCGATGAGGAGCGAGGTCGAGTGGTGGCGGAACCGGGCGGTCCGGAGGACCAGAAACCCCAGTCCGACGAGGCGCGCAGCGCCTTCGTCCCGCCGGCCGGGGTGGGGAGGCCCACGTCTGCCTCCGACGACGACCACCCGACGTCGGAATTCGCCATTCCGACCGGTCTGACGACCGAGCCCCAGGCATCGGGGACAGGTTCCGCTTCGGGCTCCGGATCGGGTTCCGGTCCGGTCTGCTCGGACACGATCGGCTCCGCCTTCGCCCTGCCGAGCACCTACAGCGCCCAGCATCCGCCACCCGCGTTCACTCCGGCGCACGGCAGTCCGATGATCCGGCTGACCAAGGAGGCCCCTTGGCAGGACCGCATGCGCACGATGCTGCGGATGCCGGTCGCCGAGCGCCCGGCACCCGAGCCGGTGCAGAAGTCCGACGAGGCGGGGCCCGCGGTGCCGCGTGTGCTCGACCTGACGCTGCGCATCGGGGAGCTGCTGCTCGCCGGCGGTGAGGGCGCCGAGGACGTCGAGGCCGCGATGTTCGCGGTGACACGCAGCTACGGCCTGGACCGCTGCGAGCCCACGGTCACCTTCACCCTGCTGTCGATCTCGCACCAGCCGTCGCTGGTCGACGACCCGGTGACGGCGAGCCGTACCGTCCGCCGTCGTGGCACCGACTACACCCGGCTGGCCGCCGTCTTCCGGCTCATCGACGACATCACCACCGAGGATGTCGAGGTCTCGCTGGAGGAGGCCTACCGGCGCCTGGCGGAGATCCGGCGCAACCGGCATCCGTACTCAGGCTGGGTGCTGACGCTGGCCGGCGGCGGGCTTGCGGGGGCGGCATCGGTGCTGGTCGGCGGTGGTCCACTGGTGTTCCTGGTGGCGGCGGTCGGCGCGATGCTCGGCGACCGGCTCGCCTGGCTCTTTGCCGGCCGGGGGCTGCCGGAGTTCTACCAGTTCGTGGTGGCCGCGATGCCGCCCGCCGCGATGGGCGTGGCGCTGACCCTCACCCACTGGTCGGACGTACGGCCGTCCGCGGTCATCACCGGTGGGCTGTTCGCGCTGCTGCCGGGGCGGGCCCTGGTGGCGGGTGTGCAGGACGGGCTGACCGGTTACTACATCACCGCCGCCGCGCGTCTGCTCGAAGTCATGTACTTGTTCATCGGCATCGTCGTCGGTGTGCTGCTGGTCCTGTATCTGGGACTTCAGCTGGGCGCCCAGCTGAACCCCGAGGCCAGGTTCATCGCCCCCGACCGGCCGGTGGTGCAGATCCTGGCATCGATGGCGCTCTGTTTCGCCTTCGCGATCCTGCTCCAGCAGGACCGGTCCACAGTGCTGGCGGTGACCCTCAACGGCGCCGTGGCCTGGGTGATCTACGGGGCGATGGCCAGGACCGGCGGTATCTCGCCGGTGGTGGCGACAGCGACGGCGGCCGGTCTGGTGGGCCTGTTCGGGCAGCTGCTCTCGCGCTACCGGTACACCTCGTCGCTGCCGTTCATCACGGCGGCGATCGGCCCGCTGCTGCCCGGCTCGGCCACGTACTTCGGTCTGCTCGGCATGGCACAGGGCAACGTGAACACCGGGCTCGCCTCGCTGTCGACCGCGGTGGCGACGGCGCTGGCCATCGCGATCGGGGTGAATCTGGGAAGCGAGATCTCCCGGCTGTTCATGCGGGTGCCGGGGGCGGTCGGCGGGGCGAATCGCCGCGCGGCCAAACGGACGCGCGGCTTCTGAGGCTGCCGCCGGTATGACTCCGGGTCAGCGCTTGGCGTGGCGGCCGCGCTGGCCGGAGGCCGGGCTGCCGCCGACGGACGGGCCATGGCCCTCGCCGCCACCGGCCGCCGCTTCCTTCTTCGACTTGGAACGGGCCCGCAGGAACTCGATCGCGATCGGCACCACCGAGATGAGCACGATCAGGATGAGCATCGCCTCGATGTTTTCGTGGACGAAGTCGATCTTGCCGAGGGCTGCGCCGAGCAGCGTGACCCCGACACCCCAGAGCACACCGCCGATGATGTTGAACGTGATGAACGAGCGGTAGTTCATCCGGCTCACACCGGCGATGATCGGCGTGAACGTACGCACGATGGGCACGAAGCGGGCCAGGATCAGCGACTTCGGTCCGTACTTCTCGAAGAACTCGTGGGCCTTCTCGACGTTCTCCTGCTTGAAGAGGCGGGAATCCGGGCGCTTGAAGAGCGACGGGCCGACCTTGCGGCCGAAGAGATAGCCCACCTGGTCGCCGATGATCGCCGCCAGCGCCACCAGGACGCAGACCAGCCAGAGCGGAGACTTCAGCTGGCCCGTGGTCACCAGCAGACCCGTGGTGAACAGCAGGGAGTCGCCGGGAAGGAAGAAGCCGATCAGCAGTCCGGACTCGGCGAACACGATGAGGAGGACGCCGGGGATTCCGAAGGTGTTGATCAGATAGTCCGGGTCCAGCCAGCTCGGGCCGAGCGCAAGCGTATTCAAGGGTCCGGGCTCCAGGATCGATCGATGGCGGCTGCGTGGCCGCCCAAAGCTATCAACGCAGGATGACGTCTCCGGGTTCCAGTGGCCCGTGCAAGGTTGCATACCCCGGCGAACCGGGCGAAAGCTTTCTCCGGGAGGTGCCACGCGATGGGCATTGAGGAATACGGCGGCGGACGGACGGCCCAGTCCGACGTCCTGGTCGTCACCACGAATGACGTAGCGGGCTACCAGGTGACCCAGGTGATCGGGGAGGTGTTCGGCCTGACCGTCCTTCCCCAAGCTCTCGACTGCGCTCGAGCAGGGGAGACCCCATTCGCCACCGCGGACCTCTTCGAGGGCCGGACTGAAGTCCATGATCGGCGGCGAGCTGAAGGGGCTGACCAAGACCTCGTCGAGACCTGCAACCAGGCGATGGAACGACTCGTCGAGCAGGCGAGGGCCCGGGGCGCCAACGCGGTGCTGATGATGCGCTTCGATGTGACCGAGGCGGCCGACGTGGGCACGGAGGTGTGCGCGTACGGCACGGCTGCCGTGATCAGCAGGAGCTGAGCGACGCGGACACGGGGGTGAGGACGCCCCACCCCCGTACCGGTTACGCGAGGCGCTCCGCGTTGGCGTCGATCGCGTCCCGCAGGTGCTCGGCCAGGCCCGGACGCATCGACTCGTAGTACGCGCGGAACTGCGGGTCGGACACATACATCTCGCCCAGTCCCCGGTGGATCTCGGGGGTGCACTCGTAGAACCACTTGGTGATGTGGAGCCGGTGGGCCTCGGCGAGGTCCATCGCCCGTTTCCCGGTGGCGGGTTCACCGGCCTCCATCAGCGCGTTGTAGGCAGCGCCCCAGTCGGCGACCTCCGCCTGCATCCGCTTCCAGTCGTCCTTGGTGTACCGGGCGACCCGGCGCTGCGACTCGGCGTACGTGGCGGTGCCGCCCCAGCGGCGTTCGGCCTCCTCCGCGTGCTCCTCGGGGTCCTTGCCTCCGAAGACCTCGAACTTCTCCTCGGGCGTGAGGTTGATGCCCATCTTCCGTGCCTCC
Organism: Streptomyces sp. NPDC037301; assembly: GCF_055602785.1. NCBI lineage: Bacteria > Bacillati > Actinomycetota > Actinomycetes > Kitasatosporales > Streptomycetaceae > Streptomyces > Streptomyces sp. NPDC037301. The sequence goes on along the minus strand of NZ_JBVJWD010000012.1, from coordinate 165,540 downwards.
ATGGCTGTTTCGACGGCGGCGGCCATCTTTCGCAGTTCGGCGATCCGGTCGGACAGCAGCCGGTGCTGGCGGCGCAGATGCTCCTGCGGATCCGCGTCCGGGTCGTCGAGCAGTACCGCGATCTCGTCGAGCGGGAAGCCGAGCTCCCGGTAGAACAGGATCTGCTGCAGCCGGTCGAGGTCACCGTCGTCGTAGCGGCGGTGACCCGCGTGACTGCGCCCGCCGGGCGAGAGCAGTCCGATGCCGTCGTAGTGATGCAGGGTGCGCACCGTGACTCCGGCGAATCCGGCGACCTGTCCCACGGAGTAGTCCACGACTCCCCGCTCCCTTCTCTGTTCCGGTACGTACTGAGCCTGAGTCCTGACGTGACGTGAGGTGCAAGCCCCAAACGCCGCTGCCCGGCACCATTGGAGGGGTTATGCGGCTTTTGCATCGTTATGGTGAGCCGATGGCCACAGATTCTCCCGATCCCGCCAAAACCGCGGCCGCCAAAACCGTTCCCACCGGTACCGCTCCCACCGAAACCACTCCCGTATCCGCACCGGGCCTTCCGGGCCCTGAAGCACCCGGTCCTGGCGTTGCCCCTCGGCGGGCTGCTGCTCGGCCTGCTGGGCGCGCTGGGCGGCCGTCTCACCCTGTTCAAGGGGCTCGACGAGGTGAAGGAGCTCGCCGCCGATCCGAGCGGCCGGCCGGCCGGGCAGTTCGCGGTCATGGCCGTGGTGAAGACAGCCGCGCTGCTGGTCGCGGCGACCTGCGGCTTCCGGGGCGGGCGGATCTTCCCCGCCGTCTTCGTGGGTGTCGCGCTGGGGCTGTGCGCCCATGCCCTGGTCGCATCGGTGCCGGTGGCGCCCGCGGTGGCCTGTGCGGTGCTGGGGGTGCTGCCGGCCGTCACCCGGCAGGGCTGGCTGAGTCCGTTCACCGCGGCGGTGCTGGTCGGCGACACGGCCGTGCTCCCGATGCTGTGCATCGCCTCGCTGCCGGCCTGGCTGCTGGTGACCGGGCGGCCTCAGATGCAGCTGCACGAGGACGGTACGCCGCTGAGGTGAGCCCGGACGACCCCTTGCCCGACCCCCGGCCCCGGCCGCTCGACGCGCCGGATGCCCCTGCTTTCCGTATCGTCACATCCGTATGGATTCACATGGATACGTCCCGTAAGGCCCTGCCGGAGGATTCCGCAATGCCCACGTCCGTCAACGTCGCCGTCATCTACTACTCCTCGACCGGCACCGTCGCCGCGATGGCCAAGGCCATCGCGCAGGACGCCGAGAAGGCCGGTGCGGAGGTACGGCTGCGCAAGGCCGGTGAGCTCGCCCCGCAGACGGCCATCGACTCCAACCCGGCCTGGGCCGCCAACGCGAAAGCGACCGCGGGCATCGCCGAGGCGTCGAAGGACGACATGATCTGGGCGGACGCCGTGATCTTCGGTACGCCGACCCGGTTCGGCAATGTCACCGCCCAGCTCAAGCAGTTCATCGACACCCTCGGCAGCCTCTGGCAGGCGGGCCGTCTCGCCGACAAGGTCTACAGCGGCTTCACCTCCACCAGCACCCCGCACGGCGGCCAGGAGTCCACGCTGCTCGCGCTCTACAACACGATCCACCACTTCGGCGGCATCCTGGTCGCCCCCGGCTACACGGACCCGTCGAAGTTCGTCGACGGCAATCCGTACGGCACTTCGCATGTCGCGGGGCAGGGCGACATCCCGGTCGGTGTGCAGACCCTGACCGCCGCCCGGGTCCAGGCCGAACGGGTCGTGAAGTTCACCCGGGCCATCAAGGACGGCCTCGCCGCCGAGAACTGAACCACCGCACACCGAGCAGGACCGTCGCGGGTCACGATGACCGCCGAGAGCCGAGAAGGGCTGTCCGCCGATGCCTCTCCACAAAGGTTCACCCCAGGGCACGGAACCGTCCGAGGAACGCCGCAGGCTGGCCCTCAACCCGTTCTTCGGGGAGGCCGACCCGACCGCCGGGATGGAGTCGGCACCGCCCAGGCACCGGCTGCCCGACGGGCCGATGCCGCCCTCGACCGCGTACGGCCTGGTCCATGACGAGTTGATGCTCGACGGCAATTCACGGCTCAACCTCGCCACCTTCGTCACCACCTGGATGGAACCCCAGGCCGGGGTGCTGATGGGCGAGTGCCGCGACAAGAACATGATCGACAAGGACGAGTACCCGCGCACCGCCGAGCTGGAGCGGCGCTGTGTGGCGATGCTCGCCGATCTCTGGAACGCCCCCGACCCTTCGGCCGTCGTGGGCTGTTCGACCACGGGCTCCAGCGAGGCCTGCATGCTCGCCGGCCTGGCGCTGAAACGCCGTTGGGCGGCCAGGAACGCCGACCGCTACCCGGCGACCGCCCGGCCGAACCTGGTCATGGGCATCAATGTGCAGGTCTGCTGGGACAAGTTCTGCAACTTCTGGGAGGTCGAACCGCGCCTGGTCCCGATGGAGGGCGAGCGCTTCCACCTCGACCCGCAGGCCGCGGCCGACCTCTGCGACGAGGACACCATCGGCGTCGTCGGCATCCTCGGTTCCACGTTTGACGGTTCGTACGAGCCGGTCGCGGAGCTCTGCGCGGCCCTGGACGCCCTTCAGGAGCGCACCGGCCTCGACGTCCCCGTCCATGTGGACGGGGCGTCCGGTGCGATGGTGGCACCGTTCCTGGACGAGGACCTGGTGTGGGACTTCCGGCTGCCCAGGGTCTCCTCCATCAACACCTCCGGGCACAAGTACGGCCTGGTCTACCCGGGCGTCGGCTGGGCACTGTGGCGCTCACCCGCACAGCTGCCCGAGGAGCTGGTCTTCCGGGTCAACTACCTGGGCGGCGACATGCCGACCTTCGCACTGAACTTCTCCCGGCCCGGCGCGCAGGTGGTGGCGCAGTACTACACCTTCCTGCGGCTGGGCCGGGAGGGCTACCGGGCCGTTCAGCAGGCGTCCCGGGACGTCGCCGGCGGGCTCGCGAAGCGGATCGAGGAGCTCGGGGACTTCCGGCTCCTCACCCGGGGCGACCAGCTGCCCGTCTTCGCGCTGACGACCGCGCCGGATGTGCAGGCGTACGACGTCTTCGACGTCTCGAGGCGGCTGCGCGAGCACGGCTGGCTGGTGCCCGCGTACACCTTCCCCGCCAACCGGCAGGACCTGTCGGTGCTCCGGGTGGTGTGCCGCAACGGCTTCTCGTCGGACCTCGCCGAACTGCTGCTTGAGGACCTCGGGCTGATCCTTCCCGAACTGCGCCGCCAGCCACACCCGTTGAGCCGCGACAAGCAGGCGGCGACATCCTTCCACCACTGAGAGCCGGGCAACGGCTCTAGTGATCGATCCGGGCGAACCTTCGCACCGCCAGCGGGAAGAACACCGCGACCAGCACCAACGGCCATGCCACCGCCAGCAGTTCGGCATGGTCGGACGCCCAGGTGCCGCCGGGCCCGCCCGGGTTGCCGAACAGGCCGCGCACCGCCGTGGCCGTGGCCGACATCGGGTTCCATTCGACGACCGCGCCCAGCCAGCCTGGCATCGACTCGGGGGTGGCGAAGACGTTGGAGAGGAAACCGACCGGCCAGACCAGGATCTGCACGGCCTGCACCAGCTCCGGCTTCCCGGCCACCAGCGCCAGCTGGATGCCGATCCACAGCATCGCGAAGCGCAGCAGCAGAAGCAGCCCCAGCGCCCCCAGCGCCGCGGCCGGCCCGTGGTGCCAGCGCCAGCCGACCGCGTACCCGACGCCGGTCATCACGGCGAGCGCGGCGGCCGACTGGAGCATGTCCGCGACGCTGCGGCCGACCAGCACCGAACCGGAGACCATCGGCATGGCACGGAACCGGTCGATGACGCCCTTGTTGAGGTCCTGGGTGACCGCGAGCATGGTCGACTCCAGGCCGAAGGCCATGGTGAGCGCGAGCATGCCGGGCACCAGGAACTCGGTGTTGTCACCGTCGACGCCCTGCCCGCCGCCGACCAGGTAGTTGAACATCAGCAGCAGCATCACGGGAAAGACCAGGCCGACGACGATCCGCACCGGCTGCCGTGCCCAGTGCGCCAGTTCACGTCGCGTCATCGTCCAGGAATCGGACACCGCCCAGCTCATCGCGCTCACGCCGCCACCTCCGCGTGCTCCGGCCTCCGGTCGGTCAGCGAGAGGAAGACCTCGTCCAGCGTCGGGCGCCGCACCGCGATGTCCTCCGCCTCGATGCCCGCCTCCTCCAGCGCCCGCACGGTCCGGGTCAGGGTCGCCATCCGGTCCGGCGCCGGCGCCCCGATCAGCCGCCGGTCCGCGTCGACGACCGCGCCGTCACCCAACAGCAGGGCGGCTGCCGCCAGTTGTGAACCGTCCCGGACCACGACATCGATGCGGTCCCCGGCCACCATCGCCTTCAGCTCGTCGGCCGTCCCCTCGGCGGCCACCCGTCCGGCGTCGATCACCGAGATCCGGTCCGCCAACTGATCGGCCTCCTCCAGATACTGCGTGGTCAGCAGTACGGTCGTGCCGCCGCCCACCAGTGAGCGCACCGCCGACCACACCTCGGCCCGGCCGCGCGGGTCGAGTCCGGTGGTCGGCTCGTCCAGGAAGAGCACCTCCGGGTCGGCGATCAGCGAGGCGGCAAGATCGAGCCGTCGCCGCATGCCGCCGCTGTACTCCTTGACCGGCCCCCGGCCGGTGTCCGCGAGCCCGAAGCGGGTCAGCAGTTCGTCCGCCCGCGCACCCGCTCTGCGTGCGCCCAGGTGGTACAGACGGCCGAACATCTCCAGGTTCTGCCTGCCGCCGAGCTCCTCATCGACCGCCGCATACTGCCCGAGCAGCCCGATACGGCGACGGACCTCGCCCGCCCGGTCCCGTACGTCGAACCCCGCCACCTCGACCCGCCCCTCGTCGTGCCGCAGCAGCGTCGACAGGATGCGTACGGCCGTGGTCTTGCCTGCGCCGTTGGGGCCGAGCACGGCATGAACGGTGGAGCGGCGGACCGTGAGGTCCAGGCCGTCCAGGGCGCGCTTCTCCCCGTATCGCTTGTGCACACCTTCGACAACGATCGCGTCGGTCAAAATCGCCACACCCTCCCGTAGTCAAACTTGACTAGCGGGTCGAAGGTAACCGCACCGACCCCATTCGTCAAACTTGATTACTCGTCGTCGCCGGGATCGCGGAGACCCGTCGCGTACGGGTTCTCCTGCCCCTCGGCGAGCACGCCGACGAAGGGTTCACCCTCCCCCGCGAAGGTATACGCCCCGCCCTCGATGCGGGCGATCAGCCCGCGCGTCCACTCGGCCCCGGCATCCGCCGAGTGGACCCACATGTTCATGATTTCGCCGATGTGACCGATCGACTCGGGCCCGGCCTCCGGCGTGTAGTACTCGGTGACCGAGGCCCGCCAGGCCGCGAGGCCGGCCACCCGCTCCTTGAGCAGCGCGATCACCTCGGACCGCTCCAGGTCGACGATGCCGCCGAGGCCCGCCGACAGCACGTCCAGCTTCTGGTCGTACGAGGTCAGCGCCGCGCGCAGGAGCGTGAGGTACTCCTCATTGCCCCGCTCGGTGATCTCGTACTCGGTACGGGGCGGGCCGCCCGCCGTACTCGGAGCGGTCTCATGGGCGACCAGCAGCCCCTGCTTCGCCAACTGCTTCAGTGCGTGGTACACCGACCCGGGTTTGGCGTTGGACCACTCGTGAGCGCCCCAGTACTCCAGGTCGTTGCGGACCTGATAGCCGTGCGCCCGGCCGTGTTGACGCACGGCACAGAGGACCAGCAGCCGGATCGCGGACATGTCACGCACCCTTTCTATTCAACTTTGATTAGAATATCCCCCCGCCTCCGCGACCAGCTCGAACGCGGTTCGGCCGTCCAGGGACTCCCGGATGATGTCGGCGTGCCCGGCGTGCCGGGCGATCTCCTCGACGAGATGGACCAGCAGCCAGCGCATCGAGCAGTTCTCGTCCTTCGGGAACCAGGGCGCCTCGGGCAGCGGGAACGTGTCGTTCATGCTCTCCACCGAGTGGATGAACTCCTCGGTCTCCGCCGCGACCTTCGCCCAGAACTCCAGCATCTGCGGGACGGTCTCGTCACCGACAAGACGGAAGCTCTCCGCCCAGGTCTCCTCGGTGCGGGCCTTCTCATTGGGGCGCTGCTGGGCGAGGCACAGCCAGTTCAGCTCGGTCTCGGCGACATGCTTGAGCAGCCCGGAGAGGGAGAGTTCACTGGCGCTGGGCCGGCTCGCCGCCTGCTCCTCCGTCAGGCCGATGAGCGAGCGCCGGATCGCGCCGCGCTGCGCCTCGACGAAGGAGAGGAGCGCGCCGCGCTCGTCGCCGACGGCTTCTGCGGGAACGTGAGTGACCATGATGTCCGCCTTGGGGAACTGTGCTGGTTTCTTCCTGACACCGACCAAGCTACGGACCCTTGCGGTCAGCTTCTGTCCTCAGCCCATCGGCGTCAGAAGGGGAATGCGGTCCGGCCATGTTGAATGGACATCCACTTCTGGGTGGTGAAGGCGTCCACGGTCGCCTCGCCGTTCAGCCGGCCGGTCCCGGAGGACTTCTCGCCCCCGAAGGCCACCAGCGGATCGTCCTGGACGGTGGAGTCGTTGACGTGGAACATCCCGCTGACGACGCGCTGCGCGAACCGCACCCCGCGTTCGGTGCTGCGGCTGTGCACAGCGCCGCCGAGTCCGTACGGGGTGTCGTTGGCGATCCGTACGGCATCGTCCTCGCCGTCGAACGTCACCAGCAGCGCCACCGGGCCGAATATCTCCTGGGACAGCAGCGAGGAGTCCTCCGGGAGCCCGGTGAGCACCGTCGGTTCGACGAGGTTGCCGCGGGTCCGGCCCCGTACGAGCGCGGTGGCCCCCTCGGCGAGTGCCTGGTCGACCAGGGCGGTCAGGGCGTCGGCCTGGAAGGTGTTGATGACCGGCCCGATCTGGGTCTCCGGGTCGCGCGGGTCGCCGGTCCGCAGCGCGGCCACCCTGGCGGTGAACTTCTCGGTGAACTCCCGCTCGACGCGGCGGTCCACCAGGATGCGGTTGGCGGCCATGCAGACCTGCCCCTGGTACACGAAGCGGCTGAAGACGGCCGCGTCGACGGCGTAGTCGACGTCGGCGTCGTCCAGCACCACCAGGGCGCTGTTGCCACTGAGTTCGAGGATCGTCCGCTTGAAGTGTCCGGCCGCGATCGCGCCGACGTGGCGGCCGACCCGGTCCGTGCCCGCGAAGGAGATCACCTTGGGCACGGGGTGCTCGATGAACGCGTCCCCTATCTCGGCGACATCGGTGATCAGGATGTTGAGCAGTCCGGCGGGCAGCCCGGCGTCCTCGAAGATCTTGGCGATCAGCCCGCCGCCGACGACCGGGGCATTCTGGTTGGGCTTGATGACGACCGCGTTGCCGAGCGCGAGGGCCGGTGCGACGGACTTCATCGTCACCAGGAAAGGGAAGTTGAAGGGGCTGATCACCCCTATGACGCCGACGGGCTGCCGGAAGAGACGGTTCTCCTTGCCGTCCACCGGGGAGGGCAGGATGCGGCCCCGGGGGCGCAGCGCCTGCTGGATCGCGTCGCGCAGGAACTCCTTGGCGACGCGCACCTCGTACTCCGCCTTGAGACGGGTGCCGCCCAGCTCGTCGACGATCGCCTCGACGACGTCGTCGTGCAGCTCCTCGGTGATGCGCAGGGCGCGTTCCAGGACACTGCTGCGCTCGTACGGGCCGGTGGTGGCCCAGGACCGCTGAGCGCGCTCGGCGGCGCGGTAGGCCAGGTCGACCTCCTGCGCGGTCGCGATGGTGATCGCGGCGAGTTTCTCCCCGCTGTAGGGATTGAAATCGATGATGTCCCACGAGCCGGTGCCGGTCCGCCACTCACCGTCGATGTACTGGTCGGCCAGCTCGTAGAAGAAGGACATGCGATCCCTTAACTCAGGTGCAGACTCCCGTCGAACCGTCATCGTACTGATGAATCAGATGAGTTGGAGGAGACCACGGAGCAGATCGCGGCTCTCCTCGGGGCCGGGGCTGTCCTCGTGCAGCCGCACCATGGCCTTCTCGTACTGAGCGACTTCTTCGGCCTTGTCCAGATAGAGCGCACTTGTCAGCTGCTCCAAATAGACAATGTCCGACAGATCGGATTCCGGGAATCGGAGCATCGTAAAAGAACCACCCTCCCCCGCATGCCCGCCAAAACTGAAGGGCATCACTTGAAGAGTGATGTTGGGCTGTTCCGACATTTCGATCAGATGCCGCAATTGTCCGCGCATCACTTCACGGTCGCCGTACGGCCGGCGCAGCGCCGCCTCGTCCAGCACGGCGTGGAAACGGGGCGCACGTTCGGAGACGAGGGCCTTCTGGCGCTCCAGCCGCAACGCAACCCGGCGGTCGATCTCGACGGCCGGGGCGTCGCCCATGCCCCGGGTGACGACCGCGTGCGCGTAGGACTCGGTCTGCAACAGGCCATGGACGAACTGGACTTCGTACACCCGGATGAGCGATGCCGCTCCCTCCAGACCGATGTACGTCTGGAACCACCCGGGCAGTACATCTCCGTAACTGTGCCACCAGCCCGCCACATTGGCCTCGCGGGCCAGGCCGAGCAGGGCGTCGCGCTCCGCCTCGTCCGTGACGCCGTAGAGCGTGAGCAGGTCCTCGACATCCCTGGCCTTGAAGCTCACCCGTCCCAACTCCATGCGGCTGATCTTCGATTCGGAAGCCCGGATGGAGTAGCCGGCCGCCTCGCGGGTGATCCCGCGCGAGTCGCGCAGCCGCCTGAGCTGCGAGCCCAGCAGGATGCGCCGCACCACAGATCCACTCGACTCGCCTGCCGCCACTGGTCCGGTCCTCCCCATCGCTTCCTGGACACCGGGGCTCCCCCTGAACCCCAAGTGCCGGATTCTGCCATCAAAACGCTTCAGCCCGTACTCATTCGATTACGGAAATGAGAAGGCTCCCAGAAAGCTACGAAAATACACGCAGGAAGAAATGACCAAGAACCGGCACGGGTTCGGACAGGTCAGGCGCGTGCACGTGCATCTGCCCTTGCATCTGCCCTGCGCATTCGGAACCATGGTCCTCGCGCACCTGCGTGCTCGTTCGTGTTGTGCCGCTGTACCCCGCAGTACCGATACAGCCGCGAATCCCGGGAGTGCCTCGCATGGGGACGAATGGATCGACGATGCTCGAGCCGTTACGGCAGGGGCTTCCCCCCATCGATCCCTCAGCAGTCTCCGGATCGGCTACCTGCACCCTGCCCGCCTGCTACGAAGCCGTAGGCGGGGCACGGCAGTTCACCAGGACGACGCTGAACGACTGGGGGCTGGAAGAGCGCTTCGACGACGTCGCACTGGTCGTCTCCGAACTCGTGACCAACGCTCTGCGGCACGCCCTGCCTGCGGACACCGCACCGGAGCCTCAGGAACCTCCCGTACGGCTGCACTTGATGCGCTGGAGCTCGCGCCTGGTGTGCGCCGTGCGCGACCCCAGTCAGGAGAGCCCCGTAGCCTCCGAGGCTCCCGACTCGGCGGAGTCGGGCCGCGGCCTCTTCCTGGTGGAGTCCTTCAGCGACTCCTGGGGCTGGCACCCCTCCCCCACTCCGGGAGGGGACAACCCGAACACCGCGGCGACACCGCGCGGCAAGGTGGTCTGGGCACTGTTCCGGCTGTCCGACGACGTGTGACCCGCGCAGCGGCCGCGCGGGCCGCCGGGCGGGTGGCCGGACACCGCCCCGCTGGACGCGGTCAGCCGCCCGCTATGAGGTGGTCGAACTCCCCGTCCTTCACCCCGAGCAGCAGCGCCTCTATCTCGGCCGGCGTATAGACCAGGGCCGGCCCGTCGGGGTGGCGTGAATTCCGCATCGCCACATCCCCGCCGGGCAGTTTCGCGAACTCCACGCAGGATCCCTGGGAGTTGCTGTGTCTGCTCTTCTGCCAGACGACTCCGCGAAGCTCTGTGGCCGCCATGCCGTTGTACACGTGGTGCACAGGACGCTCCCCGAGTTGCAAGGTGCAAATGTCAACTGTCTCGGATCATAGCTCTGTTCAAATATCCCTGCATGAGCAGATGCATGAGCGGATGCACGTGCACGCGGGGTGTTCCCGCGATTACAGCTTTGGACGCAGAGATAGACGTACGGGAGGCCTGTTTGGCTCCGCCTACCCCGAGTTGGGCAGCCCATCCCGGTGGCACGCGCTGGTAGCTTGGCGCGGTCTTTTGTCAACAAGGGGGAATTCCACATGCGCAAAGTCGTACGTACCGGTGCCGTAATCATCGCCGGACTCGTCACCGCCGCAGCACTGACCGGCTGCAGCAGCGACGGCGAGAAGAGCGACCCGGACGGCAGCTCCGACGCCGCGAAGTCCGGTCAGGCTCCCGGCGACAGGGGCAGCGACTCCGGGGCCGACGCCGCAGCACTGGAGGGCGGCTGGGCCGGGAAGACCGACGGCAAGGCCGTGGTCCTGTCCGTCGCGTCCGGGAAGGCCGTGCTCGTCACCGAGCAGCGCGCCTGCACGGGCACCGTGAAGGACATGGGGAAGGTGATGCTGGCGTTGAAGTGCGCCGACGGCGACACCGACCGCACCATGGGGTCCATCGTGTCCAACGACGGCAAGACCGTCGTCGTGTCCTGGGACGGCGGGACGAAGGACACCCTGGCCAAGACCGAACCGGGCGCGATCCCGTCGGGTCTGCCGGACCTGCCGACACCCTGACGGCCGGCCGCTCCGTCTCCTCAACCGGCTTTGTCCGAGGGAGGGTTCTGCTTCGACGTCCCGTCCAGCCCCCGGGAGAACTCCTCCAGAGCTTCGAGGAGGAGGCCGGCCCCGTTCCGTACGAACGGGTCCGCCTCCTCTTCGCCCGACCGCTGCTGCGCGTCCCACCGCGCCAGCGCCTCGCGCACCTCCGCCCAGTCCGGTACGCGCCGCTCCCGTACCTCCTTCGCCCCCTGTTCGGTGGCCCGGCGCAGCGCTTGTGCCAGGCGCGCGGCGGCCGGTACGGGGGTGGCGCTGCCGCACGGGAGGTGGGCCTCCAGCAGCATCGCGACCCGGCCGAACTGGGCGAGGGCGTGCTGGGTGTCATCGGCGGCCGCGCGGGAGAGGCCGCGGTTGCGCACCGGTTCGTGCTGGGCGGTGGCAAGCGCCTCCTGCCAGGCGACGCGGGCCTCGCGGGTGTCGAGCAGGGCGGAACGGACGTCGTCCTGGCCGCGCTCGGCCGGTTCGGCGTACTGGTCGACGACCGCGGCCGCGTACCGCCCGTCCGCCTCCAGCCAGTCGCCGAGCCTGCCGCGAAGCCTCGGGGTCTCCCACGCCGGGTAGGCGGCGTACGAGATCATCGCGAGGAGGCCGCCGATGAGGGTGAGGACGACCCGTTCGTGTACGGTCTGCGACCAGTTGTCGCCCGCCATGCCGAGCAGGAAGACGACGTACGCGGAGAGGCACGCCTGGCCGACCACGTACCCGGTGCGCATCAGCAGATACATCAGCAGGGCGCAGAGCACGGCGAGCATCGCGGACCAGGTCACACCCGGGTCGGTGGTCCGGCCGATCGCGGTGGCGAGCGAGACGCCGACGATCGTGCCGCCGAAGCGGGCCACGGAACGCCCGTACGTCTGGGAGAACTCCGGCCGCATCACCATGACGGCCGCCATGGGTGCCCAGTAGCCGTGGCCGAACGGCAGCGCGGCACCGATGAGATAGCCGACGGCGACGACGACGGAGACCCTCACGGCGTGCCGCAGGATCGGTGAACCGGGGCGCAGTTCGGCGCGCACCGCCCTCCCGACGACGGGGACCAGCCGCAGGAGGGTGGGGCGGCGGCGGTGCGGAGCGCCGGGGGTCCCGTCCCCGGTGGCCCTGATGGTCTCGACGGCCTCCTCGGCCTCGGCCTGTTCCTCCTTCGTCCCCTCGCCCTCGGCCGTCTCGATGACATCGCAGAGCAGCGCGCCGAGCCGGGCGGCGGCGCGGCGGGACGGGCCGGTGAGGAGAGTGCCGGTGTCGGGGGTCTTCAGCGCGGCGACGGCGGACGGGGAGAGCTTCACCGGGTCGCCGTCGCGGATCGCCCGGGCCGCCGAGTCGAGCACGGATCCGGCGGCCGCGAGGAGTTCGCGGACCCGGTCCCGCTCCGGCCCCTCGGACGGGACGCCCATCGCCGGGTCCGCGAGCGAGGCGAGCACCGGTCTGATCCGTTCGGCAACACCGCGGGAGCCACGCAGCTCGGGCGGCCGGTGGCGGGCCTGACGCGGGGTGACCGCGGCTGCGCTGCGGGCCGTCATCAGCGGCACCGGATCGAAGGCGGCGAGCGGGTCATGGCACAGTCGGCGGGCGTAGTCGGCCTCGGCGGCCAGGGCGTCGGCGAGGGCATCGCGCTGTGCGCCCCATCTCCGTACCGGGAACAGGACGATCAGCGCCGCCTGCACCACACCGCCGAACAGGATCATCACGACATGCACGGCCGAGTTCGCGACGGAGGTGGGCAGAGTGACCGTCACCAGCATGATCGCCACGTTGGACGACGCGATGAGGCCGCCCGTCGGCCCCGCCGCCCAGGCCAGGCCCGCGAGGAACGTCCAGAGCACCAGAAGGGCCACGAACAGCGGCATTCGGGGGCCGGCGAGATAGCCGAGGAATGTCGATACGGCGAGGCTCGCCCCGGAGACCAGGGCGAGGACGGGCCGGGGACGCCAGCTGCGCTGGAACGTGGCGATGGCCGCCTGGAACGCACCGAACGCGGAGCTCGCGGCGACCACCGGCCCGAAGAGCGCGAGGCCGACCCCGATGACGAGGGCGAGACCGGCCGCACCGCGGATCGCGATGAGCGGTTGGAGACGCCGCCGCTCGATCGTCAGCCCCGAGCGGGCGGTCTCCTTCAGCGCCCGCAGCCAGCTCATGCCCAGAGCCTAGCCGGAATCACCGATAAGCCCGAGTTGCCGTAATTGAGAAGACATCTGAGGTTTCTTACCGGTTCCCGCGCCTGCCATGGATCTCCGGCCAGGTCCCGCTCATCCTCGCCCGGTCGGCGGCAGCCGTTCCATGGGTCCATCCGTCGAGGTCCGTGGCGCCCCGGACACGCGTGGTCGTGGTCTCGGGGAACATCCGCTCGGCGGTGTCCGTGACGGCCATGTCGCGGGCGGCGAGGACCGGGAGCAGATGGGGTGCCGCCACCCCTGCGGCTTCGGATCCGGTCTCGGCTTCGGCGGCCGCTGTGACGCGGGCGGTGTCGGCGGCGAGCCGGCTGCCCAGGCGCTGGGCGTATGCCATCAGGAAGGACTGCCGGAACGTCTTGGTCCGCTTGCGTCCGCCGGCCCGCTGGCCCGCCTCCGCCTTCGTCATCGCCACCGTGCCCTGGACCAGCAGGGAGGTGTACAGCAGCTCCACGGCCTCCAGGTCCGGCTCGAAGCCGACCACCGTGGAGAAGCCGAGGTCACTGTTCCACACCGCACGGCAGCGGTTCGCGGAGGCGACCGCGTCGAGCAGGATCGCCTTCGCCGTCTCGTACGGGGCATCGACCCCGATCCGGCACGCTCCCGGCGCCTCCTTGCTGTGGGTACGGGCGGCGAGCAGGGCCTCGTCGATGGAGTGCCGGGCCATCAGCTCCTGTGCCTTGGTGGTGAGGGCCTCCGCCTCCTCGGGGAAGCCGGTCGCCTCCGCCTTGGCGAGCAGGGCACGGATCCGGGTCAGCATCCGGGGTTCGTCGTGTGCGGGCGGCAGGTGGAGACCGTGCGGGGAAGTGCCGGGCGGCGGACCGACCGGTTCGATGGCGGGGAGCCTGAGCAGCAGCCGGTAAAGGCTGAGGAGCGCGGAGGCGTAGGAGAACCGGTCGGGCCGGTTCCGGGGCGGCACGGCGGGGAGCCCGTCGAGCTGGGACCGCCAGCGGGGCGGCAGCTGCTCGTACCGTCCGGTCTCCGATGCGATCAGCCCGGCGGCGAGACCGACCGCGGTCTCGTCGAGTTCGCGGCGGACGACGCGTACGACATCGGCGGGCTGCCAGCCGCGCTCCCAGGCACGGCGGACGAACTCCTCGCCGCGCCGGAACAGTTCCGTGTCGGCCGTCGGATCGGCGGCCAGGAGGGAGGCTCCGGTGTCGAGACCGGCGTCGCCCTCGGAGTAGAGGGCTGCCGCGAACGCCTGGTCGATCACCGGTTCCATGAGGCCAGGGTAGGCAGGGCGATGCGGCCGGGTATGCCTGGCCCTACCCCGAGGACGGGCTCTGGTGGTCGTGATCGCGGAGTGCGGAAACGGTTCGATCGAGGACATGACTTCCCCGCATGCATCCGCTGCGTCCGCGAGTGCCGCCGATGCCGTACGACTCCGCTCCGTACGCCGTACCTATGGTGAGGTCGACGCCCTCGACGGCATCGACCTCACCGTCCGCCCCGGCACCTTCACCGCCGTCATGGGCCCGTCCGGCTCCGGCAAGTCCACGCTGCTGCACTGCGCGGCCGGGCTGGACCGGCCGACGTCCGGCACCGTCGAGGTGGGCGGGGTGGAGCTGACCGGGCTGAGCGAGCGCCGGCTGACACTGCTGCGCCGGGACCGGATCGGCTTCGTCTTCCAGGAGTTCAACCTGGTCCCTTCGCTGACCGCAGCACAGAATGTCGCGCTGCCGCTGCGGCTCGCGGGCCGCCGCCCGTCCCGTACCGAGGTGCGTGAATCCCTGGCCCGGGTCGGTCTCGCCGACCGGGCTGGGCACCGGCCGGCCGAAATGTCCGGCGGGCAGCAGCAGCGGGTGGCCCTGGCGCGGGCCCTGATCACCCGGCCCGCGGTGCTCTTCGGCGACGAGCCGACCGGTGCACTGGACACCGCGACGAGCCAGGAGGTGCTGGTGATGCTGCGGGAGCTGGTGGACCGGGAGGGGCAGACGATCGTGATGGTCACCCATGATCCGATGGCCGCGGCCTGTGCGGACCGGGTGGTATTCCTGGTCGACGGGCGGGTGGCGGACGATCTGACCGGCCTGCCGGCCGAGCGGATCGCGGCCTGGATGGCGGCGGGACGTACCGCGGCACGCCGCACGACGGCCGCCGTAGCAGGAGTCGCGGGCCGTGCGGGGGTGGCATCGTGCTGACCGTCGCGGGCCGTGCGGGGGTGGCATCGTGCTGACCGTCGCCCTGGCCACCCTGCGTACCCGCTGGACCACGCTTATCGGCACCTTCGTCGCGCTCGCGCTGGGCGTGGGGCTGATCGCGGCCATGGGCCTCGGCCTCGCCTCGACCTTCGACGCCCCGGACCGGGCGCCGGAGCGGTTCCCCGGATCGCCGGTGGTGGTGATGGGCGACGACACCTTGACCGCTGAGGTGCGGCGCGGGCCGTCCACAACGGAGGTCAGCCGCAGGCTCACTCATCCACACCCTGTGGATATCGCACTCCTGCGCGACCTCCGGGCGCTCGGCCAGGTGACCCGGGACGACGGAAACGGAGCGCACCGCAGCCCGGACGCCGTAGGCGTGGACGCGCCCGTCGCCGAGGTGCGCCGCGTCGTCGGCGACCGCGCCCTGGTCCTCACCGGCGACGGCCGCCGCCGCGCCGACCCGGCCACGGAGCGGGACGCCGAGGGGCCGCTGACCGTGAACGCCCTGCTCGGCACGGCGGGCGGCGTCACCGCCTTCGTCTCGGTCTTCGTCGTCGCATCGACGTTCGCCTTCGCGGTGGCGCTGCGCCGGCGCGAGTTCGGGCTGCTGCGTACGGCCGGCGCCACGCCGGGCCGGCTGCGACGGCTGCTGCTGACGGAGGCGGCCGTGGTCGGCACGCTCGCCTCGGCTGCCGGGTGCGCTGGGCCGCTGGGCCGCGCCGCTGTCGGCAGGGCTGCTGGCCGACGAAGGGATGGCGCCGTCCTGGTTCACCATCCGCCCGGTTGCCTGGCCGCTGCACGCCGCCTTCTGGACCGGCCTGGCCGCGGCGTTCACGGGGGTCTGGGTGGCCTCGCGGCGGGCGGGCAGAACCGGCCCGGCCGAGGCGCTGCGCGAGGCCGATGCCGATACGGGCGTGCTGCCGCCGGCCCGTCGTCTGCTGGGCTTCGCCCTGCTCGCGGGAGCCGTGTTCCTCATGGCGAACTCCCTCGCCACGGACCCGTCCGCGCTGCTGAAACGGAAGACGTACACCACTCAGCCGATGGTCCTGATCGCGGCCGCCGCCCTGCTCGCGCCGCTGCTGGTACGCCCATTGGCCCGGCTGATCCGGCTGCCCGGGGCGACCGGAATGCTCGTGACCGCGAACACGTCGGCTTCGCTGCGGCGTACGGCGGCAGTGGCCGCTCCGGTGCTGATCACCGTGGCGCTGGCGGGTTCGGTGGCCGGCTCCGCGATGACGGTGTCGGCGGTGAAGGCGGCCGAGGCGCGCGAGCACACCCGGGCCGATCTGGTCGTGACGGGCGAGGAGTTGACGGTACGGCCGGTGCGCGGCGCAACGCTGTCCGCGTCCGCCTCGACAGCCGTCTACGTACGCGAGGAGGGCACCGCTCTGATCACTTCCGAGGCGCGGGCGGTGGACGACCCGAAGGCCCTCGCAACGGTCGAGCGGCTGCCGGTGGCGGCGGGCGACATCCGGGATCTGGACGACCGCTCGATCGTGGTGAACGAGGAGTGGGAACAGCACACGGTGGGCTCGACGGTACGGGTGTGGCTCGGCGACGGGCGGCCGGTCGCACTGCGGATCGCGGCGGTGCTGGCGCGCGGGACGGGGAACAACGGGGCCCATGTCACGAGGGCGAACGCACCGGCGGCTCCGGTGGACCGGATCGACGTACGCCTCTCGCCGGACGCGAAGCGGGCCGCTGTCGCAGCACAGTTGCGCGACACCGGCGGCGAGGTGCGGTCCACGGAGCAGTGGCTGGCCGCGACACACCCGCGTACGAGTCCGCAGACCCGGCTCGGCCTGATCGTGATCCTGGGGATCGCGCCGGTGTACACGGCGATCGCCCTCGCCAACACGATGCTGATGGCGGGGTCCGTACGGTCCTCGGAGCTGAACGCGCTCCGGCTGGCCGGGGCCGCCCGGCCGCGGGTCCTCGCGGTGGTTACCGGGGAGGCCCTGTTCGCGGTCGGGCTCGGGACGCTGCTCGGACTGGCCGTGACCGCGGTCAACCTGGCGGGCCTCGCCGCCGCGCTGGCCTCGCTGTCCGCACCGGTGGAGATGTCGGTGCAGTGGCCGCTGACGGTCGGGGCGGCCGGGGTGTGCGCGGTGGTCGCGGTCGGAGCAGCGCTGTTGCCGAGAGCGGTGCGGCGCCGCTCGATGCCGGTGCACCGACGGTCCGGATGGGCCGTACGGAACCGGGCCGGACAGTGCGCTTAGTCCATCCAGCCCCACCCGCTGACGATGTATCCGCTTTTATCCTTTCATCCATGTTTCGCGTGGTTTCATCTCGCCATGGAGGCGAACAAGTGATGACTGGGGACCGACAGCAGGACACGAATACACGGGCGATCACGTCGCGGCGACGCGTACTGGCCGCAGCCGCACTCGCACCGATGCTGACCGCCGCAGGGCCGGCCGCCGCTCGCGCCCTGCCCAACGGGATGACCGGGCCGGGGCACGGCAGGCGGGTCAGGCCGGTGCCGACCGTCCTGGCGGACTGGGCGGGCGTGGCGAGAGCGCTGGGCCGCACCGGCAACATGCTGCGCGGAACGACCTACCACACGGGCTTCCCCCGGCGGGACCTTCACGTGGTCTCGGACGGCGTGGTCGTCACACCCGGGCTCGCGCTGGGCACGCATGTGGCCTTCGTCCGTTACGCCGACGGCAGCACGATGCTGATGGGCGACGTGGTGGTCACCGAGGACGAACTGCAATGGGTGACCGATGCCTGGCAGGCGCACGGAATCGAGCAGACCGCGCTCCACAAGCACCTGCTCGCCCAGACCCCCGACATCTGGTGGACCCACGTCCACGCACACGGTCACGACGCGGTTGCCCTGGCCCGCGGTCTGCGCGCCGGATTCGACCGCACCGGAACCCCGCCCGCCCTGCCGCCGGGACCGCCGAGCCCGGTCGATCTGGACATCGCCGGAATGGAGGCGGCACTGGGCGCCAAGGGTTCCATCGAGGACGGGCTCTACAAGAACATCTTCGTCCGCCGCGAGACCATCGCGGACGGCCATCTGATCCTGCCGCCCGGCCTGGGATCGACCAGCGCGTTCAACTTCCAGCCGCTGGGCGGCGGCCGGGCCGCGCTCAGCGGTGACTGCGTCATGCTCGCCGACGAGGTGCAGAACGTGCTGAAGGCACTGCGGCGCGGCGGGATCAAGCTCGTCGAGTTGCACAACCATCACCTGGCGGAGGACCCCCGCCTGTTCTTCACCCACTTCTGGGCCGTGGGCGACGGCGTCGAGCTCGCCCGGGCGGTGCGCCGCGCGGTGGACGCCACCAACGTCGTACCTTCCGGCTGAGACCGGCCGTTCACTCCGATCCCGGCGAACGCGCCGAACAGGCCGGATATGCCGGACAGGCCGGACAGGGTCGCTGGACCGATTGCGCCGGTGCAGCGACCTCGGCTGTCGAATCCGTTCTGCATATGGACCAATCGGCCCGGAGTGGCGCGTGCCTGTGCGGGTGACCGGGCACCCATGTCCCGTCCAGCCCGCAGATTCCTCGAACCACCCGTCAGATCCCCCCTCTGGAGCTCCGTATGGAACCAGTCGCCGGCGCACGGCACTGCCCGTTCGACTATGCCGAGGCCCTCGAATTCGACCCGGTGCTCAGGCACTTGATGACCGAAGAACCCGTCTCCCGCATCCGGCTGCCGCACGGCGACGGCGAGGCATGGCTCGTCACCGGCTACGACGACGTGCGCACGGTGACCACCGACCGGCGCTTCAGCCGGAGCGCCATCATCGGCCGGAACTTCCCGCGCATGACCCCTGAGCCGATCGTTCAAGACGAAGCGATCAATGTGATGGACCCGCCGGGCAGCAGCCGCCTGCGCAGCCTGATCTCCAAGGGCTTCGCGCCTCGCCACATGGAGCGCATGAAGGTGCGTACCCAGCATGTCGTGGACGAGCTGCTGGACCGGATGGAGGAGCACGGAGCCCCCGCCGATCTCTTCGCGCATCTGGCGGCCCCGCTGCCTCTGACCACCATCTGTGAGGTCCTCGACATTCCCGAGGCCGACCGCGCACAGCTGCGCGCCCACGCCCGGACCATGATGGACACCACCGTCGAGAACAAGGACGCCGCGGTACGCGCCAAGGCCGATCTCCGCGCCTACTTCCAGAAGTTGACGGCCGAGCGGCGCGCGAACCCGGGCGACGACCTGATCAGCGCACTGGCCACGGCTCGCGACGGGGACGAGATCCTCAACGAGCAGGAACTGACCGTGATGGCCATGGTGCTGCTCATCACGGGCCAGGACACCACCACGTACGAGATCGGGAACATCGCCTACACGCTGCTCACCAGGCCCGACGAGCTCGCGATGCTGCGCGGCCGCCCCGAGATGCTCCCGCAGGCCATGGAGGAGCTGCTGCGCTTCATCCCGTTCCGCAAGGGCGTCGGCATCCCCCGGGTCGCCCTGGAGGACGTGGAGCTGAGCGGGGTGCTGATCCGGGAGGGGGACATCGTGCACGTCTCCTATCTGACGGCCAACCGCGACCCCCGGAAGTTCGACCGGCCCGACGAGCTGGATCTGGAGCGCGAGAATCCGTCCCACATGACCTTCGGCTGGGGCGGCCATCACTGTCTGGGTGCCCCGCTCGCAGCGACGGAGCTCCAGGTCGCCATCGGAACCCTGCTGGAGCGCTTCCCCGCTCTGAAGCTGGCGACGCCCGCCGAGGAAGTGCGCTGGAACAAGACCTCGATCTGGCGCTATCCCCTCGAACTGCCTGTCACCTGGTGACAGGCAGAGGCCCGGCAACGCACCGGGCCTCTGTGCACGGACAGTGATGCTCATTGATGATGCGTCGCGCCAGGGCGCCCGGCAACCCGGAACAATCCCGGGGAGCCGGGCGCCTCGCTGTGTCCTGCTGCGCACCGGGCGCCTTGCTGTGCCCTGCTGCGTACCGGGCGTCTTGCCACGCCCTGCTGCGCACTGTGCGCCGGCTCGACATGCGGCCCCGATCCGCCTGCCGTAGCGTGATCCCGACGGCCACCCACCCAAGCCGTGGCGGATCAGTATCCGCCCACGAACGGCTAGAACTCAGTCTTCGACGGTCGGCCCGTCCGCGCCCGTATCAGGGGTACCGACCCCGGCGCAGGAATCCACCAAAGCTCTGATTCGCGCGGCACCGCGCGTGCGGAGCCGTGGTGGCCACTCCCGCGTCGGCGAACACCCCGCAACCGTTCCGGGCCCGGCGGTGTGGACCAAAAGTCCGCTAGGAGGAGTTCCATGGCGGTTCTCTGCAAGCCGGCAATCGAGGTTCCCGAGTATGTCATCACCAACGAGGAAACCCTTGAGCTGGCCCAACGGTTGCACGGCGACCATCCACAGATCGACCTGGTCCTTCGTCTGATCGAACATACCGGGGTACAGAAACGGCACCTGATCCAACCGATCGACAAGGTGCTGCAGCACCCGGGCTTCGACGCTCGCAGCATCACCTACGAGCAGCAGACCAAGGCCAGGGTGCCGGCGGTGGTACGCCGGGCACTCGATCAGGCCCAACTGGAGCCGCGGCAGATCGACTTGATCGTCTACGTCTCCTGCACCGGCTTCATGATGCCTCCGCCGACCGCGTGGCTCATCGGCAAGATGGGCTTCCGGCCGGAGACACGGCAGATGCCGATCGCCCAACTCGGCTGCGCCGCGGGCGGCGCAGCCGTCAACCGGGCCCACGACTTCTGCACGGCGTACCCCGACGCCAATGTGCTGATCGTCGCCTGCGAGTTCTGCTCGCTGTGCTACCAGCCCACCGATCTGGGTGTCGGATCCCTGCTGTCCAACGGCCTGTTCGGCGACGGCATAGCCGCCGTCGTGGTCCGCGGCAGTGGCGGCACCGGAGTCCGCCTGGAAAGAAACGGCTCGTACATCATCCCGGACACCGAGGACTGGATCTCCTACGCGGTCCGGTCCACCGGATTCCACTTCCAGCTCGACAAGCGTGTGCCAGGAACCATGGAGCCCCTTGCCCCGGCCCTGAACGCCGTCGCGGAGGAGCACCAGTGGAACGCCGGCAAGATGGACTTCTACATCATCCACGCGGGCGGCCCTCGCATCCTGGACGACCTGAGCCGCTTCCTCGACGTGCCGCCGGAAGCGTTCCGCTTCAGCCGCGCCACGCTCACCGAGTACGGCAACATAGCCAGCGCGGTGGTGCTGGACGCCCTTGGCCGCATGTTCGACGAGGCTTCGGCCCTTGACGGCCACCGCGGCCTGATGGCGGGCTTCGGCCCCGGCATCACCGCCGAGATCTCCCTGGGCACCTGGACGACGGACTCCGTTTAGGTTTCGGCCCGTCCGGGGCTTGTGGCCCCCGCCCCTCCACCAGCCCGTCCGGCGTTTGAGGACCGGGGTCCGGGGCAGAGCCCCGGTTTCGGGAAGGGGCGGGGGTGGGGTGAAATCCCGCGCAGCGGCCCACCCCACCCCCGCGCCCCACGCCCCTGTCAGTGCCGGGTGCCAGACTCGACAACATGACCGAACGTTGGGCTCTGGCCACCACGGAGACCGGCGGCGCCCTGCTCGCCCCGCTGGACTCCTCCGGCCTGCCCACCGCCCCGGTCCTGACCGAACCCGATCTCGTGGAGGCGGTCCGCTCCCGCCCGGATGTCACACGCTGGGTCTGGCGGTCCACCGCCGAGATCTACCCGCGACTGCTCGCAGCCGGCGTCCCCGTGGCCCGTTGTTACGACATCGAGGTCGCCGAGTCCCTCCTCCTCGCCCACGAGGGCCGTCTCGGCGAACCCCGTTCCGCAGCCGCCGCCCACGCCCGCCTGCGCAACGCCCCCGTACCCCCCGATCCTCCGCCCCGCTCCGCCGAGCCCGGCTCGCAGTCCTCCCTCTTCGAGCCGCAGTCCGGCACGGACCTGCCCTTCGACGACCTGCTCCAGGTGTACGCCGACCAGCTCCGCCGCCACGACGCCACCGCACACCCGGGCAGGATGCGCCTGCTGACGGCCGCCGAATCGGCCGGCATGCTGGTCGCCGCCGAGATGAACCGGTCAGGCCTCCCCTGGCGCGCCGACGTGCACCGGGACGTGCTCCACGAACTGCTCGGCGAGCGTTACGCGGGCGGCGGCGAGCCCCGCAGGCTGGCCGAGCTGGCCGACGAGGTATCGGCCGCCTTCGGCAGACGGGTCCGCCCCGACCTCCCCGCCGACGTGGTGAAGGCGTTCGCACAGGCCGGCATCAAGGTGAAGTCCACCCGGCGCTGGGAGCTGGAGGAGCTGGACCATCCGGCGGTGGAACCCCTCATCCGGTACAAGAAGCTGTACCGGATCTGGACAGCGCACGGCTGGAGCTGGCTCCAGGACTGGGTGCGCGACGGCCGTTTCCGCCCCGAGTACCAGCCGGGCGGCACGGTCAGCGGCCGCTGGACGACCAACGGCGGAGGAGCGCTGCAGATCCCCAAGGTGATACGGCAGGCGGTCGTCGCCGACGAGGGCTGGCGCCTCGTCGTCGCGGACGCCGACCAGATGGAGCCCAGAGTACTGGCTGCGATCTCCCGCGATCGCGGTCTGATGGAGGTGGCGGGCCATGACGGCGATCTCTATACGTCGCTGTCGGACCGGGCCTTCCACGGCGACCGGGACCACGCCAAGCTCGCCCTGCTGGGCGCGATCTACGGCCAGACCTCGGGCGACGGCCTGAAGAACCTGGCAGCCCTGCGCCGAAGATTTCCGCTGGCCGTGGCCTACGTCGACGATGCGGCAAAAGCAGGCGAGGAAGGACGTCTCGTACGGACGTGGCTGGGCCGGACCAGTCCGCCCGCGGCCGGGAGCGAGGAGAACGACGAGGCCGGCATCCCGCAGGAGAGCACGGAACAGCCCTCCGCCGAGGGTGAATTCACCCCTGGTTACGCATCGTCGAACGCTCGCGCGCGGGGCCGCTTCACCCGTAACTTCGTGGTGCAGGGCAGCGCGGCGGACTGGGCACTGCTGCTCCTGGCCGCCCTGCGCCGGTCGCTCGGCTCCGCCGGTCTCCGGGCCGAGTTGGTCTTCTTCCAGCATGACGAGGTGATCGTGCACTGTCCGCAGGAGGAGGCAGAGGCGGTCGTGGAGGCGATCCGGGCGGCCGGCGACCTGGCCGGGCGGACCGCCTTCGGTGATACGCCGGTGCGTTTTCCGTTCACGACGGCGGTGGTGGAGCGCTACTCGGACGCGAAGTAGCGCTCCACCTGCGGATCACCCGCCGGAGCCGGGCGTACCAAGCCCCCCAGGCCCTCCGCTCCCCTGCTGTTCACCTGTATCCGGTCCCGGGACAGGTCCCGGAGCAGGTCGTGCGTCCGGTCCATCGCCGAACCCGGCCAGCCCGTGATCGTAGTGCGCGGGACGCAGATGCTGATGCCGATGCCTGGCATTGAGCATGTGGATGACGAACGCCGCGATCGCGATCATCGCGAGGACGACCACGACGGTGACCAGGGTGTCCATGCGGTACCGGCCCCCTTCGATGCGCAGGCCGACAAAGGCGGCTCACCGGGAGCCGTACACATCCAGGCTACTCCGCAGACCGGCACCCGCCCCCGGACAGCGGCCCCACCGCGTGCGCCCCGCAAGGCCCCAACCCGCAGATGCTCCGGCCCGTGCCGAGCGCGGCGTGCCCCCGCAAGGTAAACCCCGGGGCACGCCCGCGCAGCGGTGGTACGCCTCCGCTGTGCCGCGCATGGCGCCCAGTGCTGTGACCGGGAGGGTTCGCCGGGTTGACCTGTGCGGGATGATCGCGTCATGAGTGAGATCGTCTTGATGTCGGACTCGAAGGTCGCTGCTATACCCGTTGAGGAATGCGGTGAACGTCTCGTGGACGTCCGCCGCGGCGGCTCGTTGCTTGTCGACGTACGCAATCAGGACCCGGCAGACGCCTTCGCGTACCTGCGGGAGGGGGTGCTGGAGCGGTTGCTCAAGGCCCAGGCGATGCTTCCGCAGGGCCTGCGACTGCTGTTCGTCGAGGGGTACCGGCCGCCCTCACTTCAGCGGGAGTACTTCGAGGAGTACGCCAACGGGCTGCGAGCCGCCCACCCCGAATGGTCCGACGAGCAGATCCGTGCGGCGGCGAGCCGGTATGTGTCCCCGCCCGACATCGCCCCGCACAGCGCCGGCGCGGCCGTCGACCTCACCCTGGCCGACACCGGTGGGCACGAGCTGGACCTGGGCACGCGGATGAACGCGGACCCGGAGGAGAGCGAAGGTGCTTGCTACACCCACGCCGTCAACATCAGCGAGGAGGCCCGCGCCAACCGGAAGATGCTGGATGATGTGCTCGCGGCTGCGGGACTGGTGAACTACCCCACGGAATGGTGGCACTGGTCATTCGGCGACCGCTACTGGGCACTGATCACCGGGGAAGCCGCGGCTCTCTACGGCCCGAAGGAGTTCCCCCCGCGTGGCTGACCGGGCCGACCTTGCCGGACTGACCGGTTGGTTGACGACGCCAGGGCGCCCCCGACGAATGCCCTTCTCGCTGCGGATGCGGGCACGTTCACGTCGTTGTGCGGCCAGTACCTCGGGGTGCCGGGCGTTCTGATTGCGTCGGCGCAGACAGCGGTGCAACTCCCGCGTCTGGACGGTGTGGTTGGGGTGGTTCGAGTTGACCAAGGTGAACCGCCGCAGCGGCCCGAAGCGTGCCTCAATGGGGTTCACCCAGGACGCGTTCGTCGGGGTGAAGCACAGTCGGACCTTGTTTCTGGCTGCTCGGCCCAGGATGCGCCAGTCCTTGCGAGCGGACAGGTTGTCCAGGATCACGCAGACCGGGGCGCCGTCGGGACGCGCCACTCGGATCGACTTGAGCGCGGCCCAGGTGGTGGCGATGCCCTTGCGGCGCCGGTTGACGCCCCACAGGCGACCAGGCCCGCAAACCGCTCCGGGGCCTGTGTCTGAGACCACGACTGAGACCGCCGACCGCCGCGCGGCCCGCGCCAGAGGTCGACGCCGCGCCCGATAAAAGCAAAAGCCCCAGGTCACGGCGAGTGAGTCCTGAGGCTTCTACAGAGCCGCCTTCGGGATTCGAACCCGAGACCTACGCATTACGAGACCACGGGGGTTCGTGACAGCTGGTTCCGGCTCGTGCCACCGGGTGCTGTTTTGCCTGATCAGAAGACGTGCGGGCGGTCCCGCCGTTACACCCTGTGCTATCTCATCCAAAGGCGTCCGGCCGCACTCTGGCCGCACCTATAGGGGTGTCAGGCCACCTGAGCAGCATTGTCACTGCCCTACAAAGTAGCCACCGCCCGCGCGAGAAGCCGTCGGAACGGGCTTTCTCCGCGATCGCGCGCCCGTGACGCAGTAGGCGTTTGCGCCTACCGACGCTCGCGGGCATTGGCCAGCACCGGCTCGGTGTGTTCGATCGCGAGGTAGGTTTCGGCAGTCGTTCCCTCCAGGAGCCCGCTCTCCTCCGAGTCCTCCAGGGACACCTCAACCTGGCGGCCCGACAGAAGATCGCTCCAGGACCGTGCATCAGCCTGCGCGAATCCGTGGCGGATATCTGCGCGCAGGCGTGGGCCTCGCTCTTCTTCCTGCTCGTAGTAGGCACGGCTGTACTCCTCGCGCTCCTCGTCGTCGACGCCGTGACGCGGCCTGACAAGGTCGGGCAGGAACAGGGACTCATTCACGGGCATCTCGGACTGCGCCTTGTGCAGGGCGGCGCACGCGGCGAAGAGTCGTCAGGACATGCCCAGGTGGACGCCAGTACCAGGGAGACGGGCGGCGATAAAATCGCTGGCGTCCCCGCGTGATCGCAGCGCGGCCTCGCCGGTCACGGATTCGGAGTGCAGTCGGTACCGAATCTCCCGGGTTGGCTCGTCGCGCTCCACAGGGTGAGGGAACCTGTGCGCTGATGGAATCGCTCAAGGGAGGGCGATTCAAGCATTCCCTGAGGCGGGTTCGCCTATGCCTTGGGCACCGAGAAGCGGAAGAGCTTGCCGGACCATGTGGCGTACAGGTGATCGCCGACGGCGTGCGTCGACCAGGAGCCGGAGCCGCCGGTGGCCTGATAGTGCCAGACCTGCTTGCCGGTGTCGGCGTCGAAGGCGTACAGGCCCTTCTTGCCCGCGGCGAGGAAGAGTCCGCGCAGGGTGCCCAGGAACTCGAGGTCAGCCAGGCCTGACCCTGCTGTCCAGCGTCTCGCGCCGGTCTTGGCGTCGATCCCGTGCAGGATCTTCTTGTCCAGGTAGCAGACGGTCGCGCCGGCGCGTGCGTAGCCGCGGTTGCCGTCGGCGGCGGTCTGCACTGTCCACAGGGTCTTGCCCGACGCCGGGTCGAAGGCGACGAGCAAGCCGCGGGTCGAGCCGTTGAAGTTGGTGCTCGGGTAGCAGAACAGGGTTCCCTCGATCAGGCTCATGGACCCCGTGAGGCCCAGGATCTCGCTGTTCGTCGGCGGGAGTTCGGTGGATTTGCTCCAGAGCGTCTCGCCGTCGTCGGGGTCGAGGGCGAGCAGCTTCATGTCGGCGTCGATGCCGTAGAGCACCTTGCTCGTGTCCGGTGGGTACAGGGTGACGAGATCCTTCGCCCATACGCGTTTACCCGTGTCCGGGTCGAGGGCCATGTATCCGTTGAGCGTCGCGGCCGGGTTCGTCTTCGATGCGCTGCCCCAGGCGAGCAGCGCGCCTGCCGGGGTGGCGCCGAGGACCATGCTTACGTCTTCCACGTCGGTCGAGGTCCACCGCACCTCGCCGCTCGACGCCTCCAGGGCCTGGATGCGCCCGTCGCTCATGGTCACCACCAACTCGCCGTCCGAGAAGTCCAGCTCGGGCGCGCTGTCCCCGGCCGGGGACGCGTCCCACACCTCCTCGCCGGACCGGCCGTCGAACGCGTGCACCTTGCCGTCGGTACGTACCGTGTAGACGCGCTTGTCGTCGGTGAGGGCGTCGGTGTTCTGGCCGCCGAGGTCCTTCCACAGGAGCTTGCCGGTGTCCCGGTCGAAGCAGGCGCCGGAGGCCAGTTGGGTGCACAGCAGCGTGGACCGGGTCACCGCGCGCAGGGACATGGTGGGCTGCGGAAGCTCATTGGTCCAGTCCAGTTCGGGGGTGGCGACCGTGTCCTTGCTGTCCTCGCCCCGTGAGTGCAGGAACCAGGCGGTGCCCCCGGCCGCCGCGGTAACGGCGAGCACCGCGCCGCCGGTCAACAACCGGCGGCGGCTGAGCAGCGGGGCGCGTACCACGTCCTGCAGGGTGCGCTCGTCCTCGGTCACCTGCAGTTCGACCGCGCCGAGCCAGCCGGCGGTGGTCTCCGGGCGCAGCCGGGCCTGCAGGTGCTCGACGGTGGGGCGCCGGGCGGGGTCCTTGTCGAGGCAGGCGGCGACGATGCCGAGCAGGCCGTGCGGGACGCCGTTCAGTTGCGGCTCCTCGTAGGCGGCCCGGTAGAGCAGGGCGTGGGCCGCACCGGTGCCGAAGGGCGGGATGCCGGTGGCGGCGAAGGCGAGCACGGCGCCGAAGGCGAACACATCGCTGGCGGGCGTGAGTTCACCCCCTCTCGACTGCTCGGGCGACATGAAGCCGGGCGAGCCGGCGACCTGGCCCTCGGCGGTGAGCACGGTTCCGTCTACGGCCCGGCTGATGCCGAAGTCGATGACTCTGGGGCCGTCGAGGGTGAGCAGGATGTTGGACGGCTTGAGGTCGCGGTGGATGAGCCCGGCGCGGTGGATCGCGGCCAGCGCCTCGGCCAGGCCGCCGCCGAGCACGCGCAGGGTGGACTCGGGCATGGGCCCGTGGGCGTCCAGGGCGTCGGCGAGGGAGGGGCCGGGGATGTACGCGGTGGCCAGCCAGGGCTGGGGCCCCTCGGGGTCGGCGTCGACGACCGGCGCGGTGAAGGCGCCGGAGACCGCGCGGGCGGCGTCCACCTCGGCCTTGAAGCGGCGGCGGAAATCGGGGTCGGCGGCCAGTTCGGGACGTACGACCTTGACGGCCACCGCACGGCCACTGCGCGATGCGGCGAGGTGGACGAGGCCCATGCCGCCCGCGCCGAGTTCCCGGATCACCCGGTAGGGGCCGATGTACGAGGCGGGTGAGGCGGCTTGCGGGGGGCGCGCGGACGGCATCGGCGGGGACGGCGGCATGGTCACGGGGTGTCGCTCCGGAAGGCGTAGAGGGTGGTCTCGGATGCGGCGAAGAGGGTGCTGCCGGAGGTCTGCAGCAGCCAGTCGTTCTTGCCCCCGGCTCTGCTCCCGGAGGGCTGGTGCGCCCAGAGCGGCTTGCCGTCAATGGCGCGCAGGACGACGAACCCCGGGACGTCGCCGGTGGCGAACGTGGCGATGGCCACCACGGACGCGGAGACGGTGGGCCCCTGGCCGTATGCACCGCCGGTGGTCGTCAGGTCCACCGGGCTCGCGGTGTGCCACACCTGCTCACCGCTCTGTATGTCCAGGGCGAACACGGTGCCCGGACCGTCGTAGACATAGGCCCGCTTACCGCGGACCCTGGCCGGGCTGATGGTGGTCGTCTCGTTGACGGCGGTCCACAGTCTCTCGCCATCGGCGGCGCGGAAGGCCTGCACCTTGGTACTGGTGACGAGCAGGGTCTTGCCGTCGGTGGACAGGTGCGGATAGGCGCCGGGCTCGATGACGTCCCGGACCTGCCACCGCTCGGTGCCCGAGCGCAGGCCGAGTCCGCGGAGCGTGCCGTTGTCCTGCAGGAAGCAGAGGCTTCCGTCGGCGTAAGCCTGGAAGTCGCTGCCTTTGACCGTGCGCGACCACAGCACCTCGCCCGAGTCGATATCGACCGCGAGCACGCCATAACCGTCGTCGCCACTGGTGCCGACGACGGCGACCGAACCGGCGACGGACAGAACGCTCTCGACGGAGTCGGCGGACTGGGTGCTGGCGCCCTGCTGGGTGACCGCGTGGGTGAACTTCTGCTTGCCTGTGGCGTCGATACCGAAGAGATAGCCGCGCTCGCCGCCCCAGGCCTCGGCGTACAGCATCGATCCGTGCACGCCCAGCCACTTCGGATCCCCCGAGACGTCGGAGGGTGCGCGCAGCGAACCCGTCCAGCGTTCCTCCCCGGTCGCGGCGTCATAGGCGTACGCGCTGCCCTGGTCCCAGTGCACCAACGTGTCTCCGAGGAGCCGCAGTTGTCCGCTCTCCAGCTTCTTCAGCGGAGCCGACCACTGCGGCTTCGGGCCGGCCGGAACCTTGGGCTCGGGCAGGCCGGTGGTGCCCGCACTGCCGCTGGCCCGGTCCGGGGTCCTGCCAGGCGTCGACCGCCACCCGGCCAGCGTCGCGGCGCCTGCGCCCGCTGCGACGGCGGTACCGGCCGCGGCGATCCACAGGAACCTGCGGCGACTCGGCCCGCTCGGGACGGCGGTGGCGAGCGGGTCGACGGGCGGCGCGAGGGACGTCATGGGCACGGGCGGTGCGGCCACCAGAACGGCGGCGTGCGCCTCCCGCCGCGCCAGATCCTCCCGCAGGCCCTCGGTGAGCAGCGCGGCAGGGTCGGTTGCCCCCAGCGCGGCCAGCACCGACGCGGCGGGCGGCCTGCGGGCGGGATCCTTGTCCAGACAGGAACCGATCAGCGGGCTCAACGCCTGGGAAACGCCGTCCAGTTGGGGCTGCTGGTGGACGGCCCGGTAGAGGATCTCGGCCGTCCCTCCGGCGCCGAAGGGGCCCCGCCCGGTGGCCGCGAAGACCAGGACGCAGCCCAGGGAGAAGACGTCGGCCGCCGGTCCGGCCTCGCGGCTCGACACGATCTGCTCGGGCGCCATGAACCCGGGCGTCCCCATCACGGCGCCCGTCCGGGTCAACTGGGTGGCGTCCACCGCCCTGCTGATGCCGAAGTCGATGACGCGGGGCCCGTCTTCGGCGACGAGTACGTTGCCGGGCTTGAGGTCGCGGTGGACGATGCCGGTGTCATGGATGGCCAGCAGCGCCTCCGCGAGGCCGGCGCCCAGGGCCCGCAGGGCAGGCTCGGGCAGCACACCGAAGGTGCGTACGACATCGTGCAGCGACGGCGCGGGGACGTAGGCCGTGGCCAGCCAGGGCTGTGGGGCATCGGCGTCCGCGTCGAGCACCGGCGGGGTGAAGAACCCGCTCACCCGGCGGGCGGATTCGGCCTCGCGCCGGAAACGCCCGCGGAAGTTCGACGCCTCGGCGTACTCGGGCCGGATGACCTTCAGGGCGACCAGGCGCGATCCCGGTGACCTGGCCAGGAACACCCTGCCCATGCCGCCCTCGCCGAGGAGTTGGAAGACCTCGTAGGGGCCGATCCGGGCAGGGCTCTGCTGCTGAGAGACCTGCCCGGGCGGCCGCGGGACGGCGGTGACCGGCCGGGTCGCCGCGGCCGGCGGCTGCGGCACTGTGGTGTGCGCAGGCTGCATGGCCGTGGGGTCGCTGCCTCCGTATGGGGGTGTGTGCACGTCGTTGCCGCGGGCGGTCAGCTCAGCGAGCCCAGCACATCACGGGCGGCGGTGATGGCGGCGTCCTCGGCCTGCTTCTGGGTGATGTCGGAGGTATCCCGGCTGTAGGTGAAGTTTGTGGTCAGCGAGGCGTTGCCCTCACGGACGATCACCTCAGCCTGTGCCAGCGACCCGTCCATGGTGTCGACGGTGTCGACGACGAAGGCCTCCTCGCCGAGCCCGCTGACCGACCGGGATTCCTGCACCTTGCGCATGCCCCCGAGGTCCTTGAGAGCGGTCTTCTTGTTCCTGTCGTACGTGCTCTTGGCCATCGTGCCGACCATGAGGTTCACATCCAGGCCCTGATAGGCGCCGCCGTAGCCGGGGTGCTCCCACCTCGGCATCCTGGTGATCACCGAGGTCAGATCCTTGTCGTCCATCAAGCCGGGCGTGCACTCGCCTCCGGGCGCGATCTTCTCGATGGTGGACGCCTTGATCAGCTCGCACCCCTTGGGCACCTTGGTGAACGCCTTGCCCGACGGCGCCTCCGGCTTGGCGGCGTCTCCCGGGGAGCCGGAGGGCTTGCCCGACGCGGTGCCTTTGTCGCCGCCCCCTGACGTGGCGATGACCACGCCGACGATCACGGCCACGGCGAGCGCCGCAACGCCACCGATCAGCCAGATGCGCGAACGGCCGCCGCGCGGGCCTGGGTTGCCCGGACCGCCCGCCGGAACCGGCTGCGACCAGGCCGAGGGCCCACCCGGCGCCTGCGGCGGGACGGGCGGCGGCGCCTGACCCGGCATCGGGGGCGGCGCCTGGCCGGGTCCCTGCGCCGCGGGTCCCCAGGCCGGCGTGCCCTGCCCGAGCGGCTGGGTGGGACGGCTCTCGCCGAAGCCCTGCCGGGGGTCCACCTGCGGGGTCTCACTCACAGAACAGCTCGCTTTCGTACGGTTTATGCCCTCGGGACCGGCAGGAACCCGTCCCATGGGGCCAGGCCGGAGCGACGGTCGACCGGGACCCGGCACAACGTCCCGAACCCTCTCGCGAGACACTGCAATTCCGATGAAATTCTGATGAAACAGAGGACTCGGCGGCGGCAGACGACTCGGCTGCAGCAGAGCAACGGGGAACTACGGGGACGACGGGGGACTGCGGCGTGGGCACGAACACAGCGGACACAGTCGGCTCAGGCGTGGGCGCGTGGGATCCGGCGGATGCGACCGGCATGACGGCCGCGACAGACACAGCAGGTACGACGGGTGCGGAGGATGCGGCGGATCGGCTGCGCCTCGACCTGCTCGGCCCGGTCGGAGCCCACCGCGGCGAGGCGCCCCTCGACCTGGGGCCCGTGCGACGTCAGGCGGTGCTGGCCGCGCTGATCCTGCGCGCGGAGACGCTCGTCACCCACCAGCAACTGCTGGACGACGTATGGGGACTCGAGCCCCCGGGCACGGGCCGCCGGGTCCTGCCCAGCTACGTCTACCCCCTACGCAAGGCACTGGACGCGCCCGGCACCGGCCCCGCCGCATCCGCGATCCGCGGCGAGCGCGGCGGCTACCGCTTCGTACCCGGCCAAGCCCGCACGGACATCGGCGAGTTGGCCGGACAGGCCGCCGCGGCCCGCAGGGCGAAGGCCGCGGGCGACCTCACCACCGCCCTCGACGGCTGTACGCGGGCACTGAACCTGTTCCGCGGGGAGCCGTTGGCCGGCCTGCCCGGGCCGTTCGCCGACGCCGAGCGGCAGCGACTTGCCCGGCAGCGGCGCACCCTCCATCAGGAGCGGGCGGAGTGCCTGGTCCTCCTGGGCCGGTACACGGAGGCTCTGGACAAGCTCCTGGCCGCGCCCACGGCGCAGCCGCACGACGAGCCGCTCGCCGCCCTGCGCATACGCGCGCTGTACGGCAGCGGCCGGCAGACCGAGGCACTCGCCGCCTACCAGGAGACCCGGGACCGGCTCCGCGGCGAGCTGGGGGTGGAGCCCGGCGAGGAACTGCGCCGGGTACACCAAGGCGTACTGCGCCGGGACGACCTGATGCTGCTCGGCCGGGCACCGCTGCCCCGCACCGCCGGATCCGACGCAGCACAAGCACCGGCCCCTTCACCGCCATCCGCACCCACACTGGCATCGGCACCCGAGCGTCCCCTGCCCCCGCCACGACCTCGCCGCAACGAACTCCCCGGCGACACTGCCTGGCTCGTCGGCCGGGAGACAGAACTCGCCCTGCTCACCACACCCGTGCCCCCCGGCTCCGTCTCCGTGGCCGCCGTCGACGGCACGGCGGGCGTCGGCAAGACCGCGCTGGTGGTCCGCGCCGCCTGGACGCTGCACGCCCAGTACCCGGACGGCTGCCTGTTCGTGGACCTGCACGCGCACGGCGTCCCCCACGAGAGCCTGCGCCCGCAGCGCGCACTGCACCGGCTACTCCGTGCCGTCCACGGCGCCGACGGCGAACTGGCGGACGAACTGGACGAGTTGGTCACCGCCTGGCGCGCGGCCACCAGCTCCCTGAGGCTGCTGCTGGTCGTGGACGACGCCCGCAGCGCGGAACAGGTGCGCCCGCTGCTGCCCGCGGGCCCGGGCAGCCGAGTGCTGGTGGCCGGCCGCCAGCGGCTGCCCGGCCTCGACGCCGACCGGCGGCTCACCGTGGAGCCGCTGGGCACGGGCGAGGCTGTCACGCTGCTCACGCATCTGCTGGGCGAGGCGCGCGCCGAACAGGAACCGGAGGCCGCGCAGGAACTCGCACGCCGCTGCGGCGGTCTGCCGCTGGCGCTGCGGATCACCGGGGCCCGGCTGCAGAACCGTCCGTCCTGGACACTGGCCCACCTGGTCGGCCGGATGTCGGACGACGAACGCCGCCTGGGCGAGCTCCGGGCCGAGGACCGCAGCGTGGAAGCCGCCTTCCGGATGTCCTACGACCAGCTCACCCCCGAACTGCAGCGCGGCTTCCGGGCGTTGGGCCAGTCCCCCACCGCCGAGTTCGACGGGCTCACCCCCGCCGTCATGCTGGGCCGCTCGCGCCAGGACACCGAGGACCTCCTGGAGCGCCTGGTCGACGCGAGCCTGCTGCAGCAGCCGCGGCTCAGCCGCTACCGGCTACACGATCTCGTACGCGACCACACGCGCCGCCTGGCCGCCGCCGTACCCGAGGAGACCGCCGCGGACCGCGCCGCCGTGCTGCACCTCTACACAGCCGCCGGCCGCATCGCCAGCGACTGGGGCCCCGAGGGCTTCCCGACCGGCCCGGACGTCTCCCACTCCCCCTTCTCGAACTGGCAGGACGCCGACGCATGGCTGGACGCCGCGGGCGGCCAACTGCTCGACGTGATCGCCTACGCGGCCGCCACCGGGCAGCACGACCACGCCTGCTGGATCGCCGAATCCCTGGTCGACCCGCTGGTCCGTCAGGGCCGCTACCACGAGTGCCGCTCCGCCCTGGAGCTCGCACTGCCCAGCGCGGACGTGGCCGACGACCGGCGGATGCCCTCCGCCCTGCGCAACTGCATGGCCATCGCGGACCTCTATCAGGGGCGCTTCCAGCAGGGCCACGCCTGGTGCACCGACGCGCTGCGCCTCGCCCGCCACCAAGGCGACCTGCGCGAACAGGCCCGGGCAACCGCCGGGTTGGGCGCTGCGGAGCGTGCTCTGGGCCGCATCCCGGAGGCGGTCGCCCACCTGAGCGAGGTCATGGAGCTGGCGGCCCGGCTCGACGACGACTGGCTGGCCGGGATGTCGAGCTGCAACCTCGGCGCCCTCCACGACCAGCAGGGACGGCACAAGGAAGCACTCACGTACTACGCCGCCTCCCTCGCCTTCGCCGAGAAGATCGGCCACCCCAGAATGATCAGCAAGACCCTGTGCTTCATCGCCGAGGCCCACCTGGCACTCGGCCGGCACACGAAGGTCAAAGACGTGGCGAGACGCGCAGCGGACCTGGCCCAGGAGGTCGGCGACCTGCAACTGCGCGCGACGAGCCTGTCCCTGCTCGGCGCCGCGGAACACGGCGACGGAGACCTGCCGTTGGCCATCACCCTCCAGCAAGAGGCCCTGGCCACGCTCACCGAGCACACCAGCAGGCCCCTGGAGATGGAGGTCCGCCGCCGGCTCGGACACACCTACTCGGCAGCGGGCCACCAGGCCGAGGCCGAGCAGCAGTTCCACATCGCCCTGTCCTTGGCCGGGACGGAGGAGCTGGGACGGCCGCCCTCCCCTGGTGGCGCACCATCCGTGACGGCACGAGAAGCGGATCTGCACGAAACCCGAGCAACCCGGCGGGACTCGGATGCCTGATCTCGCCGGTTCTGGCTCGCGCACCTTCCGACGGCGCAGTACTCCTGGACTACCCTCGCACCCAGTGCCGCACGCTCAGGGTCCGAGAGCGGAGCGAGGTCGACTGCGGTTGACGTCCGGTCGGACAGCGTCTGTTCACAGGCCGGCCCGCGGCGGTATGCGCTCGCTCCGCGGCACCAGCGCCTGCGCGGGCAGTCCGACCGGTACGGGGAGGCCGAACAGCTCGGTGAAGGACGCCGGAGCGTTCCCCGGTCGACCTCCCGCACCAGGTACCCGTATGTGTCCGAGTTCCCCGCCAGGTCCCCGTTGCACAGGGGGATCAAACCCAGGTCGCCGTCACATGAGCCGCAGCGCACGGCGGTAGGCTGCACGGCCGTGAGCGAGTACCAGTACTACGAGTTCCAGGCCATCGACCGACCGTTGACCAAGGATGAGCTCGAGCAGGTGCGGGCCCTGTCGAGCCGGGCCAGGATCAGCGCGACGCACTTCGTCAACGAGTACCACTACGGCAACTTCCGCGGCGATGAGCGCAAACTGGTGGAGCAGTTGTACGACGCTCACCTGTACTTCGCCAACTGGGGCTCGCGGCTCCTGATGCTGCGCCTGCCCACCACGCTGCTGCCCGCCCGCAGCGTCGAACCGTACTGTGTGGAAGACGCCTTGACCTGCTGGACCAGGAACGGGCACCTGCTGCTCGACTTCGCCTACTCGGCCGAGGACGGCGGCGAATGGGACTTCGAGACACCCTTCACCCTCGCCTCGTTCACCACCCTGCGTACCGAACTCGCCGCGGGCGACCTGCGTCCCCTCTATCTGGCCTGGCTTTCCGCGCTCACCCGCTGGGAGTTGAAGGAGGACGTCGACGAGGACGAGTACACCTCCACCATCGAGCCGCCCGTACCCGCAGGCCTTGCCCAACTCACCGGTCCGCAGCAGGCCTTGGCGGACTTCCTGCACATCGACCCGCACCTGCTCACCGCTGCTGCCCGCGCCAGCGGTGCCGCCCCTTCCCAGGCAATCGACAAGGACGCACTCGCCGCCTGGATCCGCGCCCTGCCGCAACATGAGAAGGATGCCCTGCTGCTGGACGCCGCCCTGGGCGCCGCCCCACAACCGGGCCCCGCACTGCTGGCCCGCCACCGCGCCGCGTCCCACGGCCAAGCCGAACCGTCCACCGCCACCCGGCGCCGCTCAGCCGCAGAACTCCTCGACGCCGCCCACGAGGTGCGCAGCGAGCACACCCGGCAGCAGGAACAGGCCCACGCCCAGGCCCGCCGGGCCAAACAGCTGACCCGCGAGCGCCACCTGGACCACCTGGCCGAGAACGCCGAGCAAGCCTGGCAGGACATCGCCAACCTGATCGGGCAGAAACAGCCCGGCCCCTACGACACCGCCGTCACCCTCCTGAAGGATCTCCGCGAGGTCCACGACCGGGCGGACACCCCCGAGGAGTTCGCCCGACGCCTGCACGACCTGCGCGAGCAGCACCGCGCCAAGTCCTCGCTGATGCGACGCTTCACCGACGCCGACCTGACAACCCGCTGAGGCGCGCTCAGATGTGGTCGCGTGGGCCCTCGACCAGGAGGCGGAGGGTGGCGAGAGCGGCCGGGCGGCTGGTGGCGGACAGGGAGATCGGGGCGTCGATGGGCCGTTCCGGCTCCAGGTAGCCGAGTTCGCGGCCGGCGCGCCAGACCCTCCACAGCAGCCGCTCGGTGTCCTTCCCCTCCATCGCGGTGCCGTCGCCGTGCGTGAAGCCCGCAGCAAGCACCGGCCGCTCGTGCCCTGTGCGTCTGGGACGGAGCCTGGGACCAATGGCGTCCGCAGGACAAGATCAGACCCTGCCGCGCAGCCTGACCGGCGGAGCTGCTGTGCTGGTGGCGTCCTGCGGGAGCATCCCGACTGCGCCCAGCACTTCAGCGGCCTGGCCGACGATCAATACGCCGACACGCAACCTGCGCCTCGCAGCGCAGGCGGGCACCGATGCACCAGAAGGCTAAAAAGCCTTTGCCGTACCGATCACGCTGGGCGTGAGTTCGACTGCAGCGGCCCGAGCGTCACGCCTGCCGCACGCAGCTCGACGATCACCTGCGTGCCCACTTGGTGGGTCCGATTCCATCGGCGCGGTTGTCGAGTACCAACAAAGCGTCGGTCAACTCTGAGCCCAGAAGCTCGGCCTCCGATTACCGCCTCGGCACTGTCGCTGCACTCATGGCCGCACATTGGCCACACATAGTCCTTGACGGTACCTCAGCCAACGCCATCGTCACCGAAAAAGCCCAGCTCAAGCGCCCTGAGCACTAAACATCACTACAGAGACCATACCTTCGACCTACGCATTGCGATGCGCAGACCGCACGGGTCCGTTTGGCCTGAATTCCAAGGTCAACGAAAAGAAGAAACCCCAGGTCACGGCGAGTGAGTCCTGGGGTTTCTCGGAGCCGCCTTCGGGATTCGAACCCGAGACCTACGCATTACGAGTGCGTTGCTCTGGCCAACTGAGCTAAGGCGGCACGCCCTGTCGCACCATGGTGCGATCAGCAGCGTCGCCAAGTCTACACAGTTTCCGGGGGTGCTCCGTACCAGCCCGACTTTAGCCCGTTTTCGCAGGTCAGCGGCGGTCCGGATGCGATCAGGAGCACATCTTGCCCTCGGTCGGCGGGGTGCCGTCCAGGAGGTAGGTGTTGATCGCCGTGTCGATGCAGTCGCTGCCGCGGCCGTATGCCGTGTGGCCGTCGCCGCGGTAGGTGAGGAGGGTGCCGGAGGAGAGCTGGCCGGCCAGGGATTCGGCCCACTTGTACGGAGTGGCCGGGTCGCGGGTGGTGCCGACCACGAGGATCGGGTCGGCACCCTTCGCCTCGATGCGGTGGGGGGTGCCGGTGGGACGGACCGGCCAGTGGGCGCAGTTCAGGGCGGCCCAGGTGAAGGTCCTGCCGAAGACCGGGGATGCCTTCTCGAAGACGGTGAGTGCCTGGGCTGCGGCATTGGCGTCGGCGAAGGCGGGCGGCAGATCCAGGCAGTTCACGGCGGTGTTGGCGAACATCAGGTTCGCGTACGTGCCGTTCGGCTCGCGTTCGTAATAGCTGTCCGCCAGGGAGAGCAGGCCGGAGCCGTCGCCCTTCTCGGCCCCGGCGAGGGCATCGCGGAGCTGGGGCCAGGCCGACTCGTCGTACATGGCGGCGATGACTCCCGTGGTGGCGAGGGATTCGGTGAGCTCGCGGGAGGCGCCGGTGGGGATCGGCCTGGCGTCGAGGCCGGCGAAGAGCTGCTTCAGGCGGGTGGCCGCGTCGGCGGTGGAGGTGGTGCCGAGCGGGCAGTCCGCCTTCTTCACGCAGTCGGCGGCGAAGGACTTGAACGCGGTCTCGAAGCCCTCGGTCTGGTCGCGGTTCGCGTCGACTGCGGGGAGCGACGGGTCCATCGCGCCGTCCAGGACCAGGCGGCCGACCCGGGCGGGGAAGAGCTCGGCATACGTCGCGCCGAGATAGGTGCCGTACGACGCCCCGACGTAGTGCAGCTTCTCGTCACCGAGCAGGGACCGCAACATGTCCATGTCGCGGGCCGTCTCGGCGGTGGAGACATGCGGGAGGATCTCGCCCGAGCGTCGCTCGCAGCCGCTTGCGAACTCCTTGTAGGCGTCGCTCAGCCTGTTGACCTCGGTGGCGTCGTCCGGGGTCTGGTCGACCTGGGTGTAGGCATCCATCTGCGAACCGGTGAGGCATTCGACGGGCTCGCTGCGGGCCACTCCGCGCGGGTCGATGGCGACCATGTCGTAACGGGCCCGGACCTGGGCGGGATAGCCGATGGCCGCGTAACTCTGGAGGTAGCCGACGGCCGAACCGCCGGGGCCGCCCGGATTCACCAGGAGGGAGCCGATCCGCTTGCCCGGTCCGGTGGCCTTCGCGCGGGAGACGGCCAGCGCGATGTCGCCGCTGTCCGGCTTCGCGTAGTCCAGGGGCGCCTTCATCGTCGTGCACTGGAACCCCTCGACGCCGCAGTCCCGCCAGTTCAGCTGTTGCGCGTAATACGGCGCGATCGCGGCGGGGGCCGATGGGGTGGACGGCGAGGCGCTCGTCGAATTGCCACTGCTGCAGCCGGAGATGAGGAGGCCGGCAGTGCCGAGCGCGGTGGCAAGGATGCGGAGCGGGCGCCTGGTGTCCATCCCCGGAGCGTAGTCGCCGCGTGACGGTTCGCCCGCTTGTCTGCTCGTACGGGTGAAAAGGCAGTGATAGACGGTGATGAGCAGCGGCGATGAGTGATGAGTGGCGTCAGCCCGCGCGCAGCGCCATCGTCATCGCCTCCACCGCGAGCAGCGGCGCCACATTGCGGTCCAGCGCCCGGCGGCAGGCGATCACCGCCTCTATCCGGCGCAGGGTTCGCTCGGGCGTGGAGGAGCGGGCGATGCGGTCGAGGGCGTCCTGTGCGTCCGCATTGGCGATGGCGATCCTCGATCCCAGCTGGATGGCCAGTACGTCGCGGTAGAAGCCGGTCAGATCGGTGAGGGCGAGATCGAGGCTGTCGCGCTGGGTACGGGTCTTGCGGCGCTTCTGCCTGTCCTCCAGCTCCTTCATCACCCCCGCCGTGCCGCGCGGCATCCGCCCCCCGGCGGAGGCGCCGAGCGCGGCCTTCATCTCTTCCGTCTCCTTGGCGTCGACCTCCTCCGAGACCTGCTTGGCGTCATCGGTGGCGGTGTCGATCAGCTCCTGGGCGGCCTTGAGGCAGCCTCCGATGTCCTCGACCCGCAGCGGGAGCTTGAGCACGGCGGCGCGACGGGAGCGGGCCCTCTCGTCGGTGGCGAGGCGGCGGGCCCTGCCGATGTGGCCCTGGGTGGCACGGGCGGCGGACGCGGCCCGCTCCGGATCGATGCCGTCGCGCCGGATCAGGACGTCGGCGACAGCGTCGACCGGGGGCGTGCGCAGCGTGAGGTGACGGCAGCGGGAACGGATGGTGGGCAGCACATCTTCGAGGGAGGGTGCGCAGAGCAGCCACACCGTGCGCGGCGCGGGCTCCTCGACGGCCTTCAGCAGGACGTTCCCCGCGCCTTCGGTGAGCCGGTCGGCGTCCTCCAGAACGATGACCTGCCAGCGGCCGACGGCCGGGGAGAGCTGGGCGCGGCGGACCAGCTCGCGGGTCTCCTTCACACCGATGGAGAGCAGATCGGTACGGACCACCTCTACGTCGGCGTGCGTACCGATGAGGCTGGTGTGACAGCCGTCGCAGAAGCCGCAGCCCGGTGCGCCGCCCAGGGCGCGGTCGGGGCTGGTGCACTGGAGGGCGGCGGCGAAGGCCCGGGCGGCGGTGGAACGGCCGGAGCCCGGCGGGCCGGTGAACAGCCAGGCGTGGGTCATCTTCGACCCCGGAGGCACCGGCTCCCCTGCGGAGTGGGCGGTGACCAGCGCATCGGCGTCCCGGGCGGCGGCGCCGAGCTGCTCCTGCACCCGGTCCTGACCGACCAGGTCGTCCCATACGGTCATGGGTCACCGCCCTTCCGGTGGTGTGCGGCTGCGCGGCTGTCCTGCGATGCGGCCGCGCAGCTGTGATGTCACTGCTTGTCGATC
Source organism: Streptomyces sp. NPDC037301 (assembly GCF_055602785.1). NCBI lineage: Bacteria > Bacillati > Actinomycetota > Actinomycetes > Kitasatosporales > Streptomycetaceae > Streptomyces > Streptomyces sp. NPDC037301. Next base: position 125,337 of record NZ_JBVJWD010000012.1, on the reverse strand, counting down.
CGACTCCCATTGTGGGGGACGGGTCTGACAATCCCGGCAGCACCGCAGTCCGGCTGCCGGGCAGACCCGCCCGGCAGCCTCCGCGGATCAGCGGCGCGGGCGCCGTCCCCGGCCCGAGGGGCCTGAGTCCTCGTCGTCGCGGTGGTCGCCCAACAGCTCGTCCGCCAGTGTCGGAAGATCGTCCAGCGGTGTCTCCTCGGCCCAGTCGGGACGAGGGCGCCGGCCCCGGCGCTCCTGGTGTTCCTGACCGTCCCAGTGGTCCTGAACCGGCTGCGGGGCGACCGCATGCGGGTCGCTGATCTGCGGAAGCTCGCGCGTGCGCTCGTTATCGCTCTCCCGGGCGGAGTCCGCCGGGCGCTCGTCACGGAAGATGCCCCGCGGAACCCGGTCTGCCGGATTCGCGTCCCGGGCGTCGCGAGCAGCCCGGGCGTCACGTACGTCCTGTACCGGAGGAAGAACCGCCGTCTCATCCGCGGCACCCGCCGCGCCAGGGCGCTCGGACCGGTCGTGGATCTTCGGAATCATTGCCGTCTCGGCCTCGTCGGCGGGCGAGGGCGGGGTGACCGGCGAAGGCACCGGCTGCGTCACATCGTTCGGGTTGACGATCGGTGTCGGTACCGTGATCTCGCTGTCCGGTACGGACGCCGCCTGCGCCCGGGCCGCCTCCGCTGCCGCAGCTGCCTCGGCCTCGGCCTGCCGGCGGGCTTCCTCGGCCCGCAGCAGCGCCTCTTCGGCCTTGCGCTGCTTCTCCAGCCGCCGCGCCTCGGCCTCCTTGCGCAACCGGGCCTCATCCTCGGCCTGCCTGCGCAGCCGGGCCTGCTCGGCCTCGCGGGCCGCTTCCTCGGCCGCCAGCCTGGCCCTCTCCTCCTCGGCCAGACGCCGGGCTTCCTCGGCCCGCTGCCGGGCCTCTTCCGCCTGGCGTTCGGCCTCGCGCCGGCGTGCCTCCTCCAGCTCCTGGCGCTTGCGCTCCTCCTCCTCGGCGCGCAGCTTGGCGAGCTGTTCCTGCCGCTCGCGCTCCAGCCGCTCCTCCTCGGCCTTGCGGGCCGCCTCTTCCTCAGCCTTGCGCCTGGCCTCTTCCTCGGCGGCCTTGCGCGCCTCCTCCTGGGCCTTGATCTCGGCCTCGGAGAGCGGGAGAAGCTGGTCGAGCCGGTGGCGTACGACCGTGGTGATCGATTCCGGATCCTGGCCCGCGTCCACCACCAGGTAGCGGGTCGGGTCGGCCGCGGCCAGCGTCAGGAAGCCGGACCGCACCCGGGTGTGGAACTCGGGCGGCTCGGACTCCAGCCGGTCGGGCGCCTCGGTGAACCGTTCCCGCGCGGTCTCCGGGTCGACGTCCAGCAACACCGTCAGATGCGGTACGAGTCCACTCGTCGCCCAGCGCGAGATCCGGGCGATCTCGGTCGGGGAGAGGTCACGGCCCGCGCCCTGGTAGGCAACGGACGAGTCGATGTATCGGTCGGAGATGACGATCGCGCCCCGCTCCAGCGCCGGGCGGACGACCGAGTCGACGTGCTCGGCGCGGTCGGCGGCGTACAGCAGTGCCTCGGCCCGGTTGGAGAGCCCGGCCGACGACACATCGAGAAGGATCGAGCGCAGCCGCTTGCCGACCGGGGTCGCGCCCGGCTCGCGGGTGACGACGACCTCGTGGCCCTTGGCGCGGATCCACTCGGCGAGCGCCTCGACCTGGGTGGACTTACCGGCGCCGTCGCCGCCCTCCAGGACGAGGAAGAAACCGGTCGCGGCGGGGGCGACGGCCGGGTCACCGCCGCGCAGTGCCTCGCGCAGATCACGGCGCAGCGGCACTCCGGAGCGGTCGTCCGTCTTGGCGAGGACGATCACGGAGACAGGCAGCAGCAGTGCGCCGATCAGCATCAGCGCGAAGGCCGCTCCACCGTGGGCGAAGACGAAGTCACCGGAGGTCAGCCGGTGCTCGCCGATCGCGGCGGCCAGCAGCGGGCCCGCCAGCGCGCCGAGCGCGATGAGGACCCGTACGACGGCCTGGAGGTGTTCGGTGGTCCTGGCCCGGCGGAACTCCTCGGTCTCCTGGTCGACCAGGACATGACCGGTGCCGGCTGCGACACCCGCCGTGTATCCGGCGAGCACCGCGATCATCAGCACGGTCGCCGTGTCCGGCACGAGTCCCATGGCGAGGAGTGCGATGCCCGTGACGGCGGTGGCCAGCGCGAGCAGCCGGCGCCGCGACAGCGCGGGCAGCACCTTCCCCGCGGTTCGGATGCCGACACCCGTGGCTCCGGTCAGGCCGAGGATCAGCAGGGCGAAGGTGGCGGGGCCGCCGCCCAGGTCGGCGGCGTGCAGTACGGCGACGGCGGCAGCGGCGGCAATGGCTCCGGCGACTACGGCACAGACGCCGACGATCAGCGGCACGGATCCGGTGCGGCCCTTGTCGGGTCCGCTGCCGGTCGACGGCCGGCGCAGGCCCTCCAGCGGCGAGCGCGGGCGGGGCGTCTGCGAACCGGGCAGTTCCAGGAAGTACAGGGTGGAGATCGAGGCCGAGAAGAGCCCGGCCGCGACGTACGAGCCGAGGGCCGCCTGGTGGAGCGAGAACCACTCCAGGCCCGAGCCCAGCAGGTTGCCGATGAGCGTGGCGATCAGCAGGACGGCCGCGGCGGCCGGAATGGCGGCGAAGTCGGTACGGATGGAGAGCCGGCGCAGTGCGTCGAGGTGGTCGGGCAGCGGACGTACAGCGGCGCCTTCGGGGGGCGGGGCGGGCAGCAGCGCGGGGGCGGCACCGTCCTTGGCAACCGTCCACAGGCGTTCGGATGCGCCGATGACGAAGACGGTGATGAGGATCATCATGAGCGCCTTGTCGGGCATCCAGTCGATCCACAGCGGTGCGACGACCAGCAGCGCGAGCCGCAGCCCGTCCGTCCCGATCATCAGCCACCGCCGGTCCAGCGGTCCGCCTGGCGCGGTGAGCGTCGTCAGCGGCCCCAGGAGTACGGCTCCGAAGAGCAGGGTGGCAAGGATCCGGGCACCGAACACCGCGGCGACGGCAAACGCCGCCCCTCGGTACCCGGCTCCGAATGAGCCCTCAAGGACCGCCGCTTGCAGCGACATCAGCACCAGCACGAGAAGGGCGAGTGCATCGCCGATACTGCCGACGAGCTGGGCGCTCCACAACCGCTTCAGCGGGGGAACACGCAACAGGGCTCGTACGGCGCGCTCGCGTGAGTCTGCGGCAAGTGTGTCGGAGGTGGGGCTCACGACCGTTGGCTGCTCGGCTCGCGTCATCCGCCCAGCCTATCCGGAGCGGCGGGGTCCCCGGAGGCCCCGCCCGAACATATGGGCGTCCCGGGGGGCGGGCGTCTCCAGCACCGCCGACGATTGAGGGGCATTCCCAGCCCCTCCGGCGCTTGAGGATTGGGGTCCGGGGCAGAGCGCCGGTTCCGGGAAGGGGCGGGTAGGGGAGCAGTCCCGCCACAGGCGTCCCGCCCCGGTACGCAAACGCCGGAGGGGCTGGAAGCCCAGCCCCTCCGGCGATCGGTCCTACGGTCAGTCCTCCACAGACGCCGCAGTCGTCTTCTTCGCCGCAGTCGTCTTCTTCGCGGTCGTCGTCTTCTTCGCGGTCGTCGTCTTCTTCGCGGTCGTCGTCTTCTTCGCCGCGGTCTTCTTGGCTGCCGCAGTCGTCTTCTTGGCCGCCGTCTTCTTCGCGGTCGCCTTCTTGGCCGGGGCCTTCTTGGCCGTCTTCTTCTTGGCGGGCCCCTTGGCGCGCTTCTCGGCGAGCAGTTCGTAGCCACGCTCCGGCGTGATGGTCTCGACGCTGTCGTCGGTCCGCAGCGTCGCGTTGGTCTCGCCGTCGGTGACGTACGCACCGAAGCGCCCGTCCTTGACCACGACCGGAGCCCCGCTCACCGGGTCGGTGCCCAGTTCCTTCAGCGGCGGCTTGGCGGCGGCGCGGCCGCGCTGCTTGGGCTGGGCGTAGATCGCGAGGGCCTCTTCGAGGGTGATGTCGAAGAGCTGTTCCTCGGAGGTCAGCGACCGCGAGTCCGTGCCCTTCTTCAGATACGGGCCGTAGCGGCCGTTCTGCGCGGTGATCTCGACGCCGTCGGCGTCCTCGCCGACGACACGCGGCAGCGACATCAGCCTGAGCGCGTCGGCCAGCGTCACCGTGTCCAGCGACATGGACTTGAAGAGCGAGGCAGTCCGCGGCTTGACCGCGTTCTTGCCGGTCTTCGGGGTGCCCTCGGGCAGCACCTCGGTGACGTACGGGCCGTAACGCCCGTCCTTGGCGATGATCTGGTGCCCGGTGACCGGGTCCGCACCGAGCTCGAAGTCGCCGCTCGGCTTGGCCAGCAGCTCCTCCGCGTACTCGACGGACAGCTCGTCGGGCGCCAGGTCCTCCGGCACGTCCGCGCGCTGGTGACCCTCGGAGTCCTTCTCGCCGCGCTCGATGTACGGGCCGTACCGGCCGACCCGGAGCTTGATGTCGTTGCCGACGGGGAAGGAGGAGATCTCACGCGCGTCGATCGCGCCGAGGTCGGTGACGAGATCCTTCAGACCGCCGAGGTGGTCGCCGTCGCCGTTGCCCGCGTCGGAGGCCGCCCCCGCTCCGGCCGTGTCGCCGGCGCCCGCACCGAAGTAGAAGCGCTTCAGCCACGGCACGGCCCGGGCCTCGCCACGCGCGATGCGGTCGAGGTCGTCCTCCATCTTCGCGGTGAAGTCGTAGTCGACGAGCCGGCCGAAGTGCTTCTCCAGCAGGTTGACCACGGCGAAGGAGAGGAACGACGGGACGAGCGCGGTGCCCTTCTTGAAGACATAGCCGCGGTCGAGGATGGTGCCGATGATCGAGGCGTACGTCGACGGGCGGCCGATCTCGCGCTCTTCGAGCTCCTTGACCAGCGAGGCCTCGGTGTAGCGGGCCGGCGGCTTGGTGGCGTGGCCATCGGCCGAGATCTCCTCGGCGGACAGCGCGTCGCCCTCGGCGACCTGCGGGAGGCGCCGCTCACGGTCGTCGAGCTCGGCGTTCGGGTCGTCGGCGCCTTCGACGTACGCCTTCATGAAGCCGTGGAAGGTGATCGTCTTGCCGGACGCGGAGAACTCGGCGTCGCGGCCGTCGCTCGCCCGGCCACCGATCTTGACGGTGACGGAGTTACCGACCGCGTCCTTCATCTGAGAGGCGACGGTCCGCTTCCAGATCAGCTCGTAGAGCCGGAACTGGTCGCCGGTGAGGCCGGTCTCGGCAGGGGTGCGGAAGCGGTCGCCGGAGGGGCGGATCGCCTCGTGCGCCTCCTGCGCGTTCTTGACCTTCCCGGCGTACGTGCGCGGCTTGTCCGGCAGGTAGTCGGCGCCGTACAGCTGCGTGACCTGGGCCCGGGCCGCGGAGACCGCGGTGTCCGAGAGGGTCGTGGAGTCTGTACGCATATAGGTGATGAAGCCGTTCTCATACAGCTTCTGCGCAACCTGCATGGTGGCCTTGGCCCCGAAGCCCAGCTTTCGGCTCGCCTCCTGCTGGAGGGTCGTCGTGCGGAACGGGGCGTACGGGGAGCGACGGTACGGCTTCGACTCGACGGACCGTACGGCGAACGTTGCGTCGGCGAGCGCGGCGGCCAGGGCGCGGGCGTTCGTCTCGTCCAGGTGCAGCACCTGACCGGAGCCGGACTTCAGCTGCCCGTCCGGACCGAAGTCACGGCCCTGGGCGATGCGGCGGCCGTCGACCGCGCTGAGGCGGGCGGAGAGGGCCGACGGGTCGGAGGCGTCACCGGTGCGGCCGGTGGCGAAGGTGCCGGTCAGGTCCCAGTACTCGGCGGAACGGAAGGCGATGCGCTCGCGCTCCCGCTCGACGACGAGACGGGTCGCCACGGACTGGACGCGGCCGGCCGACAGGCGCGGCATGACCTTCTTCCACAGGACCGGCGAGACCTCGTAGCCGTAGAGACGGTCGAGGATTCGGCGGGTCTCCTGGGCGTCGACCATGCGCTGGTTGAGCTCGCGCGGGTTGGCGACGGCCTCCCGGATCGCGTCCTTGGTGATCTCGTGGAAGACCATCCGGTGGACCGGGACCTTGGGCTTCAGGACTTCCTGCAGGTGCCACGCGATGGCTTCGCCCTCGCGGTCCTCATCGGTGGCGAGGAAAAGTTCGTCGGACTCGGCCAGCAGCTGCTTGAGCTTCCTGACCTGCGCCTTCTTGTCCGCATTGACGACGTAGACGGGCTGGAAGTCATGCTCGACGTCGACGCCGAGCCGACGGACCTCGCCGGTGTACTCGTCCGGGACCTCGGCGGCGCCGTTCGGCAGGTCGCGGATGTGCCCGACGCTCGCCTCGACGACGTATCCGGGGCCGAGGTAGCCCTTGATCGTCTTCGCCTTGGCAGGCGACTCGACGATGACGAGTCGGCGGCCGCCCTGTGCGGTCTCGCTGGTCGGGGACAACTTCGCTCTTCTCTCCGGTCGACACTCAGTGGGCATCCGGGCAACGCGATGACGCTGCCGACGGTGCTGTCGCTGCGGAGTGTGACGGTACAACCCGCCCCCGTGTCAAACGGCAAAAGCCCGCAACGGCCACTCGAACGGTAACCCGACTTCCGCCATTCCTGCCGCCCGGACTGCCCGGTCCGCCGCGCACACGCCCGCTGCCTGCGGGTTTCTGGTTGCTGTGACGGCGCTGCCGGCACCGGCGGTGAGAGGCGGACTGTCCGGGCGTGTTCCCTGCCACTGGCCGCCGTGACCTGCGGTTCCCGGCCCGGTCCGGCGGGGAGTGGATTCAGATGCGGGTGAAGCACCACACACCGAGGACGAGAAAAAGTACGCCGAACACAGTGGCGAGAGCTGCGGAGGCGACGGGGCTCACACCGTGCGCCACCGGCGCACGGTGCATCACGCGCGCCCCCGTCCACAGCAGCAGCGCGGCGCCGAACAGTGCGAATGCTGTTCCGGCGAAGACCGCAGGTCCGCTCTCCATGTCCGTACGCCTCCCTGTCCCTGCTCGGCCGGGGCCCGTGCCATCCGGTCAGGGGGAGGGTGCCACCCCAGGGCGTCGTGCACGCGAACCCCCGGTGAATGGCCGGATTCACACATCCTGAAAGCGCGGGGCCGAGGCCCCGGGGCGACACCGGTCCGCAAGCCAACCGGAATCCACCGCCCCCAGTGGCGGACCGTCGGCCGTGAGCATGAAGACGCTGATGGTGAGCCCATTCATTACATACGGCAGCACGCGCCCGGACCGGAACGGAGCCCGGTGCCGGAGACATCCGCGGTGGCGGAGTCGGCAGCCGCCCCACCCCGGGACCAGGGCCGGGGCCGGGGCCGGGGCCGGGGCCGGGGCCGGGGCCGGGGCTGGGGCTGGGACCAGAGCAACGCCATCAGCTCGCCGACGGCACCGGCTCCAGGAAGCCCTCCTCCACCAGCAGTCGGATCGCCTGCGGGGTGCGGTCGCGCAGCAGCACAGGGTCCTCGTTCATCAACTGGGCGATCGCGTCCAGGATCCGGCCCGCGGGCAGCGTTCCGTCGCACACACCCGCGAAGCCCGCGCCGACGGCGTCGACCTTCGTCGCACGCCGCATGCCGCGGTTCTGACGGAGCACCACATGCTCGGGGTCCTCCGCGCCCGGCAGTCCGACCTGCTCCTGCACGACCTCGGCGGCGAGTGCGAAATGGCCGGCCAGGAGCGCCGCGTCGTCCTGTTCGCGGAGGTAGTCCTGGCGGGCGAAGTGGTCCTGGACGGCCGGTCCGAGCGGCTGCTCCACCGCATGCGGCCACTCCTCGATCACGACGGACGGGTTCCCGGCGGCAGCCGCGGCGGACTTCCGCAGGGTGATCCAGCCGAAGCCGACGCCCTTGGTCTTGCGGGCCTCGAACTCGTCCAGCCAGGCGTCATACCGTGCGGCGTACTCTGCTGGGTCCGTGCGGTGGTCGCCGCTGTCGCGCAGCCACAGCTCCGCGTATTGCGTGACGTCCTGGACCTCGCGCTGCACGATCCAGGCGTCGCAGCCGTGAGGCACCCAGGAACTCAGCCGGTTCTGCCACTCCTCGCCCTCGATGTGCTGCCAGTTGGCGAGAAAGTGGGCGTATCCGCCTTCGTTCAACCGGTCGCCCGACTGCTGCACCAGGGTCCGGCACAGATCGTCGCCGCCCATGCCGCCGTCACGGTAGGTGAGGCGGGCGCCGGGCGAGATGACGAACGGCGGGTTGGAGACGATCAGGTCGTACGTCTCGGTTCCGACCGGCTCGTACAGGGAACCCTGGCGCAGCTCGTACAGGGAACCCTGGCGCAGCTCGGCCGGGGCGGCGCCGGACAGGGCGAGCGTCAGTCGGGTGAAGTCCAGCGCACGCGGGTTGAGGTCGGTGGCCGTGACCCGGGTGGCGTGCTGCGAGGCGTGCAGCGCCTGGATGCCGGAGCCCGTACCGACATCGAGCGCGGAGGCGACAGGCGTACGGACGGTGATCCCGGCGAGCGTGGTGGACGCCCCGCCGACTCCGAGGACCACTCCCTCCTCGCGCGAACCGATGCCGCCCGCGCCGCCGACCGCGCAGCCCAGGTCGGAGACGATGTACCAGTCCTGCCCCTCGGGCCCGCTGTACGGGCGCACGTCGACGGTGGCCCGCACCTCGTCGCCGGTCCGGGTCACCCAGCCGTCTTCGATGCACTCGGCCAGTGGGAGCGCGGCGCGGGCCCGCTCGTACGGGACGGGGTACTGGAGCAGGAAGAGCCGCACCAGTATTTCGAGCGGGGAGTCCCCCCTGGTGGCACGCAGCGCCGGAACCGTCTCGCTGCGGGCGAGCGCGGCATAGGCCGGCGCACCGAGCAGGTCGAGGAGCCCGTCGGCGGTGAAGGCGGCGGCGAGCAGGGCTTCGCGGAGCCGGGGCGAACGGTCGGGCGCGGGGAGACTGGTCGTACTCACCCACCCATTGTGGCCGTTACCGCTGACAACGGCAGCGGCCCGGCGCCCACCGGGGCCGCCGGGCCGCCCGTACAACCGCTGCTTCCGCTCGGTTACGACTTCTTGCTGGGCGAGGCGGACGGGGAGGTCGGCTTCGAGGAAGCGGTATTCGGCGGCACCGAGGCCGTCGGCTTCTGGCAGCCCTTCTGCTTCGCCATCGCGGTGCCGACCTCGCCGGACTGGAGCTTCTTCAGCGCCTCGTCACCACTGGTGCTGATCTTGTTCAGCTCGTCCGCGATGCCCTTGAGACCGTCGGCGAACTTCGCCTGGTCCTTCGTGTTGAGGGCGTCGACCTTCTTCTGCAGGTTCGCGTACGCCGCGGAGGAGGCGTTGAGCTCCTTCACGGCCTCCTTCTGCGTGGTCTCGCCGCCGTCGACCGGCGGCGCGCCCGCCGATTCGACAGCCGCGCCCAGTGCCTTGTACGCCTGCGAGATCTGCTGGAAGGCGGCCGAGTCGGTCTTCTGGACGTCGGCGGGCTTGCTGTTGTCGGCGGTCTGCTGCTGGATGGCGGCGTTGGCGTTCGCGATCTTCTGCAGTTGGGGCTGGACCTGGTCGCAGACCTTCTTGGCCCAGGCGTTCACCTTGTCGCTGTTGTCGTCGCTGCTGCAGCCCGACAGCGTAAGTACCAGTACCGCACCGCCGGACAGCGCGGCCGCAAGCTTCTTGTTCACCGGATCGGTCCCTTCCAAGGCTCTCGGCCCCGGAACTTACACGTCGAGCGCCCTCCATCCGGGTGCCGGACGTCTGATAGGTGACTATTTGTAGCCATTTGCACCAAGGGAAATGAGGGAGATACAACTCACCCACACAGCCCTCCGGACGCTGGAACACCTGTATGAGCAAGCACACGGACGGGCGTACCGACCGGCATACCGACACCAGAACACGACCGGGCGGACGACACATCAGAGTGCGTCGCCCGCCCGGTCGTTGAGCCGGGGCCGGCTACATGCCACCGGCCTCTTCCCGTCGCCGCTTCACGAAACAGCCGCCTGGTCGGCCGATTTGGCGGGTCCCCCGCCACTGTCAGCGGGGTCCTCCTCGTCCCCCACGGCGATCCCGCGCCGTTTGGAGACGTAGACCGCGCCGATGATGACGGCGACGGCGAGCACCGCCACCACCGCTCGTACACCGACGCTCGCGTCCTGCCCGTAGCTGAACTGCACCACCGCCGGGGCGATGAGCAGCGCGACCAGGTTCATCACCTTGAGCAAGGGGTTGATCGCCGGTCCTGCCGTGTCCTTGAAGGGGTCGCCGACCGTGTCCCCGATGACGGTCGCGGCATGGGCCTCGCTACCCTTGCCGCCGTAATGACCGTCCTCGACGAGCTTCTTGGCGTTGTCCCACGCACCACCGGAGTTGGCCAGGAAGACCGCCATCAGTGTGCCGGTACCGATGGCGCCCGCGAGATACGAACCCAGCGCCCCGACGCCGAGCGTGAACCCGACGGCGATCGGCGCCAGGACGGCGAGCAGGCCGGGCGTGGCGAGCTCACGCAGGGCGTCCTTGGTGCAGATGTCGACGACGCGCCCGTACTCCGGCTTCTGGCTGTAGTCCATGATCCCGGGATGCTCGCGGAACTGCCGCCGCACCTCGTAGACCACGGATCCGGCGGACCGGGACACCGCGTTGATCGCCAGCCCGGAGAAGAGGAAGACGACCGCGGCACCAAGGATCAGGCCCACCAGGTTGTTGGGCTGCGAGATGTCCAGACTGAGTGTCATCCCCCCGGCCTTGGCCCCCACGTCGTCGACCGCCGTGGCGATCGCGTCGCGGTACGAACCGAAGAGCGCCGACGCCGCCAGGACGGCGGTGGCGATGGCGATGCCCTTGGTGATGGCCTTTGTGGTGTTGCCGACGGCGTCCAGGTCGGTGAGGACCTTAGCACCGGCGCCCGTGACGTCACCGGACATCTCCGCGATGCCCTGCGCGTTGTCGGAGACCGGGCCGAAGGTGTCCATGGCAACGATGACACCGACGGTGGTGAGCAGTCCGGTCCCCGCCAGGGCCACCGCGAAGAGCGCCAGCATGATCGACGTACCGCCGAGCAGGAACGCCCCGTAGACGCCCAGACCGATCAGTAGTGCCGTGTAGACGGCGGACTCCAGACCGATGGAGATACCGGCGAGTACGACGGTGGCCGGCCCGGTCAGCGAGGACTTGCCGATGTCCCTGACGGGCCGCCGGTTGGTCTCGGTGAAGTAGCCGGTCAGCTGCTGGATCAGGGCGGCCAGCACGATGCCGATGGCGACGGCGACCAGGGCGAAGACCCGTGGGTCGCCGGCGTGCGAGGAGATGGCGGTGTCGGTGACGCCGGCCAGATCCGCGTACGAGGACGGCAGGTAGACGAAGACCGCCAGGGCCACCAGGACGAGCGAGATCACCGCGGAGATGAAGAATCCGCGGTTGATGGCGGTCATTCCGCTGCGGTCGGCGCGCCGCGGGGCGACCGCGAAGATCCCGATCATCGCGGTGACCACGCCGATCGCCGGGACGATCAGCGGGAAGGCCAGTCCGGAGTCGCCGAAGGCGGCCTTGCCGAGGATGAGCGCCGCGACGAGCGTCACGGCGTACGACTCGAAGAGGTCGGCCGCCATGCCCGCGCAGTCACCGACGTTGTCGCCCACGTTGTCGGCGATGGTGGCGGCGTTGCGTGGGTCGTCCTCCGGGATACCCTGCTCCACCTTGCCGACGAGGTCGGCGCCGACGTCCGCGGCCTTGGTGAAAATACCGCCTCCGACCCTCATGAACATGGCGATCAGCGCGGCACCGAGACCGAAGCCCTCCAGCACCTTGGGCGCGTCGGCGGCATAGACGAGGACGACACAGGAAGCACCGAGCAGCCCGAGGCCCACAGTGATCATGCCGACCACGCCACCGGTACGAAAAGCGATCTTCATCGCCTTGTGCGAAACAGCGGTGAGATCCCTTTCGGGTTCCCCTTCCGCGGGAGTCGCCTCACGCGCAGCAGCAGCCACACGGACATTACTGCGTACGGCGAGCCGCATCCCGATGTATCCGGTGGTCGCCGAGAAAAGCGCACCCACCAGGAAGAACAACGAACGGCCCGCGCGCTGCGACCAGTTGTCGGCCGGAAGCAGCAGAAGCAGGAAGAAGACCACGACGGCAAAGATGCCGACGGTACGCAGCTGCCGGGCCAGATAGGCATTCGCGCCCTCCTGGACGGCTGCCGCGATCTCCTTCATACGGTCGGTGCCCTCGCCGGCCGCCAGCACCTGGCGCACCAGCAGCCGGGCAACGACCAGCGCGGCGATGGCGACGACCGCGACGACGATCACGATGACGCGGTTGTCATCGGTGAGTACCGCGGCCGCGAGAGATGCGGGTCGACCGGAAGGTGTGGAAAGTGCGGAATCTTGCGTCAGTCCTGCCAGTGGGGTGTTGAAGAACTCCGCCATACGTCCTCCTTGACGCTCAGCGCTCAAGACGTGGACGGATTGTAGGGAGCGGGAGCTGATCAAAACAGTGCGCGGTAAATGTAATTGACCTTAACGGCGGATCGGCAAATGATCGCGGCCGCGGATCGACCCGAATGCAGTAATGGGGTAGGCACATTTCCTGTAGATCAATGATCACATAGAAATGAAAAAAGGCCCTGCTCAGCAGGGCCTCAAAAGAGGGATCAAGAAATGGATCGGGGGATGGATTCGGGGGATCGGGACGGCCGGATCGCCCGTGACGCCTGCGGCGCCTCAGGGAAGCACCGTCACGGGCGTCTTCGGCCAGCTCATGCGGATCACTCCGCCGTTGGCCCCCGATCTGACTTCCACATCATCTACGAGGCCGCTGATGACTGCGAGACCCATCTCGTCCTCGCCGTCGGCGTCGGCCTCGGAAACCGGACCATCGAGTCCCACGCCGGGCGTGGCGCCGCGTGTCGCGGAGGCTCCGGCGGGTGCGCCGGGAGCGGGCTCGGCACCCGGCCCGGGCACCTCGTCGCCGACCTCGATGGAGAAGGACTTCTCCTCCTCGGTCAGGACGACGGAGACGGGAGCGGTGATGCCATGGCTGCGGTGCAGCCCGACTGCGCGGCTGCAGGCTTCACCGACGGCGAGTCTGACCTCGTCGAGCACGGCTTCGTCGACCCCCGCCCGGCGCGCCACGGCGGCTGCCACGAGGCGGGCCGTCCTGACGTGTTCGGGCTGGGCGCTGAAGCGGAGTTCAACGGTGGCCATGCGATCCCCCTCAGACGTACGGGCGTGCATCCCAGGGACCCGGGCGGGCTGCCCGACACCCCTGCTCTTCTTCCGGCCTTGTTCCGGCCTTGTTCCGGTCGTCTTCCGGAACCGGCGAAGCCGTCGGCCGACCGGCCCGGTCGCCGACCCACTGACGGACAGCTGTCGACTGACCGACAGGCGCCCGAACCGGCAAACGGCTCACTCTCAAGCGGCCGAATGCCGAACAGCCGATCGGCAAGCAGCCGACCGACAGACCGGACGCCGACCGGTTGCTCAGCAGTCGGGCCACTTGCTACCCAGGTCCCGACCGCTGACTGCCCGACCGCCGGCTGCCTGAGGCAACCGGCGGTCAGGCCGCCCGCAGGTCACGACTACCGGTGCACCGGCCGCACGCCGGACCGGCCGCGGACCGACCGTCAGTCGGTGGCCGCAACCGCCTCGTCGACCGTGGTGTGAATCGGGAACACCTTGGTCAGACCAGTGATCCGGAAGATCTTGAGAATGCGCTCCTGGTTGCAGACCAGGCGCAACGAGCCCTCATGGGCCCGGACACGCTTCAGGCCGCCCACGAGCACGCCGAGGCCGGTGGAGTCGAGGAAGTCGACGCCTTCCATGTCGACAACCAGGTGGTAGCTGCCGTCATTCACCAACTCGACCAACTGCTCGCGCAGCTTGGGCGCGGTATACACATCAATCTCGCCACCGACCTCGACGACCGTACGGTCGCCACCAGGGCCGGACACATTGCGAGTCGACAAGGACAGGTCCACGGATCCTCCAGCACCTTGCTATCGAGCGGTCGCCCCTCGGTCTCCCCGGCGGAGCCAGGGGACGGATCGCCAGCCGCGATGGCATTCAATCACTTACCAGCAGCCATGCACGACGCCTTGGGACCATTGTCCGTCACGCCAGTGACACACTCGGTGCCGATGGCCAAGAATCACCGCCCCAGTCGACCACCCGAGAACAGGGACTCCCGCCCCTCTCCCGCCATGGTCCTCGACCGGCTCGCCGCAGCGGCGGGCCGGTCCGCGCGCATCACTCATACGGAGCACTTGCCCCCGCGTACGGGAACCCATGCCATCTGGCCCGATCGCATCCGGCCAGAAGTGATCGCCGCGATCCAAAAGGCCGGAATCGACCACCCTTGGGCGCACCAGGCGGCCGCCGCCGAGCACGCCCTGGACGGCGAATCCGTGGTCATCGCCACCGGCACGGCGTCCGGCAAGTCGCTCGCCTACCTCGCCCCGGTGCTCACCGCACTGCTCGACGGCTCCGAGGCCCCGAACGGCCGTGGCGCGACCGCCCTGTATCTCGCCCCCACCAAGGCCCTGGCCGCCGATCAGAGGCGTGCGGTGAAGAAACTTGCGGCACCGCTCGGCACCGCCATCAGGCCCGCGGTCTACGACGGCGACACCCCGGTCGAGGAACGCGAATGGGTGCGCCAGTACGCCAACTACGTCCTGACCAACCCCGACATGCTGCACCGCGGGATACTCCCTTCCCACCCCCGCTGGTCCTCCTTCCTACGCGCCCTGCGCTTCGTCGTCATCGACGAGTGCCACACCTACCGGGGTGTCTTCGGCTCCCACGTCGCCCAGGTGGTGCGCCGACTACGCCGTCTGTGCGCCCGCTACGGAGCGGATCCGGTCTTCCTCCTCGCCTCGGCCACCGCGGCGGAGCCCTCCGTCGCGGCGGGCCGCCTCACCGGTCTCCCGGTCAAGGAGGTCGCCGACGACGCCTCTCCGCGCGGCGAAATGGTCTTCGCCCTGTGGGAGCCGCCCCTTACCGAGCTGCACGGCGAGAAGGGCGCGCCCGTGCGCCGTACCGCCACTGCCGAGACAGCCGACCTCCTCGCCGATCTGACCGTCCAGGGCGTCCGCTCGGTCGCCTTCGTCCGCTCCCGGCGCGGCGCCGAACTGATCTCCGTCATCGCCAAGGAACGCCTCGCCGAGGTGGACCGTTCCCTGCCCGCCCGGGTCGCCGCCTACCGCGGGGGTTATCTCCCCGAGGAACGCCGCGCCCTGGAGCGCGCCCTGCACTCTGGTCGGCTGCTCGGCCTGGCCGCCACCACCGCCCTCGAACTCGGCGTCGATGTCTCCGGCCTGGACGCCGTCGTCATCGCGGGCTATCCCGGCACCAGGGCATCGCTGTGGCAGCAGGCGGGCCGCGCCGGACGCTCCGGCCAGGGCGCCCTGGCCATCCTGGTGGCCCGCGACGACCCGCTGGACACCTTCCTCGTCCACCATCCCGAGGCGCTCTTCCAGCAGCCCGTGGAGTCGACCGTCCTCGACCCGGACAACCCGTACGTCCTCGCCCCGCACCTGTGTGCCGCCGCTGCGGAGCTCCCGCTCACCGAGCCCGATCTGGAGCTCTTCGGCCCGGCCGTGGCCGAACTGCTGCCGCAGCTGGAAGCCGCGAAGCTGCTGCGCAAACGCGCATCGGGCTGGCACTGGACCCGCCGCGAGCGCGCCGTCGATCTCACCGACATCCGCGGCGAGGGCGGCCGCCCCGTCCAGATCGTCGAGGAGGGCACCGGTCGGCTGCTGGGCACCGTCGACGAATCGGCCGCGCACACCGCCGTCCACGAAGGCGCCGTCCACCTCCACCAGGGCCGCACCTATCTGGTCCGGAAGCTGGACCTGGAGGACTCGGTGGCCCTGGTCGAGGAGGCCAACCCGCCGTACTCGACGACCGCACGCGACACCACCGCCATCGCCGTCCTGGATACCGACACCGAGATCCCGTGGGGTGACGGGCGGCTCTGCTACGGCTCCGTGGAAGTCACCAACCAGGTCGTCTCCTTCCTGCGTCGCAAACTGATCACCGGCGAGGTCCTCGGCGAGACCAAACTGGATCTGCCGCCCCGCACTCTGCGCACGCGCGCCGTGTGGTGGACGGTCACGCAGGACCAGCTCGACGCCGCCCGTATCAACCCGGAGATCCTGGGCGGCGCCCTGCACGCCGCGGAGCACGCATCGATCGGGATGCTGCCGCTCTTCGCCACCTGCGACCGATGGGACATCGGTGGCGTCTCCGTGCCGTTGCACCCGGACACCCTGCTGCCCACGGTCTTCGTGTACGACGGTCATCCGGGCGGTGCCGGATTCGCCGAGCGGGCCTTCCACACCGCCCGTACGTGGCTGACCGCGACCCGCCAGGCCATCGCGTCCTGCGAATGCGAGGCGGGCTGCCCGTCCTGCATCCAGTCCCCCAAGTGCGGCAACGGCAACGATCCGCTGCACAAGCGGGGCGCTGTGCGCCTCCTCAACGAACTTCTCCGGTCCGCGCCGCCGGACCCGGGGGAGCCGGGCCCTCCGGAACTGTCGGAGGCAACGGATCCAGGGAGCCGGGAGCAGCCGCCGGAGGGCCGGCCCGGGACCTGACCGCCGGTTCGTACGGCCCGAAACTCACCCGGGCCGTCACATCGGCGATCTCTCCACGCACAGTGCACCGCACCACCACCGCCCCCTGTGCCGCGGCCACATCCTCGGCCGCCCCGCACGCCTCCCCGGGCCACTGCAGGGCCCGGTCGGCCGCAGCCAGGGCTGCCAGGTCCGCCGCGCCGCCGGCCCGGTGCCGGGCGACCACCACCTGTCCGAGTGCCAGCACGACCGCGAACACCGCGCACAACGTGGCCGTGGTCATAGCCACCCACACCGTCGCCAGGCCTCTGTCCCGGTCCGGGGCCCGACCTCGATTCCGACCGTGATCCCCCCTCCTGTGCAGCCACCCGAGGACGGCCTTCCGGGCTCCCCCTCCTGTCCCGGTCACGGCGTCACCCCCACCGTGTCCTCTGCAAGTGCTGCCGCCTCCGCACGGAGCTTGAGGGCCAGTGGACCGGGTCCGGGCATCGGCGCCGCCACTCGTACCCGCCACAGCTCCCCGGCCCGCTCCATCGCGACTTCCGCCCCGTCGGGTGCCGCCGAACGAGTGGCTTCCAGCACCTGCGCCTCGGGTTCCGAGCGGGCCGCCGCCCTCGCCCCGGCCCGGGCCGCGTCCACGCAGCGGATCTGGGCGGAGGCGGCCATCAGCGCCCAGACCAGCGCCAGGGCGAACACCGCCAGCACCGGAATCGCCATAGACGCTTCCGCCGTCACCGCCCCCCGGTCTCCGCCCCCGCACACGGTCCTGGAACGACCTCCGGCGCACGCCCCGGAACTGCTCCTAGAACTTCGCATCGAGCGCGTCCTTGAGCAGCGACTGCAGTGCGGACATGACCGGCTGGCTGGTGACCACCTTGTAGAGCACCGCCGCGAACGCACAGGCCGCGATTGTCCCCACCGCATATTCGGATGTCGTCATTCCGTTGTCCGACCGGACTCGGCGCACCATGCTCCGCACCCAGCCCCTGATTCGCTGCGCCATTTCAACCCCCACGAAATACATAATTCACATTGAATAGATACTTACTAGTATTTTTCTTTCACCCGCTGTGAAGCAGGCCGGTTGCCAGACCGATCACCACCGGCGCCACTCCGACCGCCAGGAAGGCGGGCAGAAAGCAGAGCCCGACCGGTGCGGTGATCAGCACGCCTGCCCGCTGGGCGCGCGCCACGGCCGCGCTCGCCCGCTCCGCCCGCATCGCCTCGGCCAGCCGCGCCACCGGCTCTGCCGCCGGAGCCCCGGTCGATCCCGCCCGATCCAGGCAGCGGGACAGCGCACCCGCGCCCGGTATCTCCCCGAACCGCCCCCAGGCCACCGCAGGTTCACCACCGAGCCGAATCTCCGCGGCCGTCCGCGCCAGACGCACGCCGACCGGTCCGCCCAGCGACTCCCCCACCGCCTCCGCTGCCTCTCGGGGCCCGGCTCCGGCAGAGATGCAGGCCGCCAAGAGGTCTGCTGCCAACGGGAGTTGACGTGAGACCTGCGCCGCTTCCACAGCACCGACCCCCGATTCGCGGCTACGCCGGGCCCGCTGCCACCTCCAGGCGCCGTACACCCCTGCCAGCCCGGCCGCGAACCCTGGCAGGCCGCCGATCATGACCACGCCTGTCGCCAAAGCACCCAGTGGCGCGATCCATTCCTTCACCCGGGGGCCGGAAACCGTCCGCCCGCGCCGACGCCTCTCCGGGCCGATGGCCAGCAGCACCACACCTCGACGGTGTACCGTCCGCCTCCGCCGCCGTCTCGCCAGGGCGAGGGCCAGATACGCGACCGTGCTCAGAACCGCCCACACTGCCGCCGCCCGGTGGACGACTTCGCCGGTGACCCCGTTCACGCCGCCTCCCCCGCCCGCACGATCCGGCCGGCCCAACAGAGCCCGGCCGCCTCCAGCAACCCACCCGCCACCAGACAGACCAACCCGGCCGGCGTGTGCAGCAGCACCCTCAGTGGATCGGCCCCTAGCGCCGCCCCCAGCCCCAGACCCAGCACCGGCAGCAGCGCCAGCACGGCCACCGTCGACCAGGCACCGGCCAGTTGGGCCCGTAACTCCTCCCGTCTGCGTCGCTCCGCCCGCAGCGCACCCTCCAGGCGGTCCAGGCCTGCCGCGAGCCCGGTCCCGCCGTCCACCGCCACCCGCCAGCAGGCCGCCACCCCGGCAAGCCCGTCCAGACCCGGCTCCCGAGCCGCCTGCCCCAGCGCCCCCGGCACATCGCCGCCGAACAGCGCGGCAGCGGACACAGCGGCCTCCGCCGTTCCCATCACCCCGGTCCCGCGGACAGCGACGAGCAACGCCTGCCCCGGCTCGCGCCCGGCCCGCAGCTCACCCACGACGGCGCCGCACAGCGCCACCACCCCATCGGCCCGGCGTTCGCGCTCCTGCGTCAGGGCCCGTCTCCGCAGCCACCGCCGCACCAGCGGCACCGCCACCGCCACCGCCAGCACCGGCAGCACGGATTTCCCCAGCACGGCGATGGCCAGCGCCACCGGCAGGCAGAGCCACTCCCGCCGCACCCGCAACCGCTCCTGGAACCAAGCCCGAATCCGCTCCCAGCGCTCACGGAGCGGCGACTCCATCACCCCGTCGAACAACAACACCCGCGCTCGCCGACGCCCCTGGTCCTGCACCACCACCAGCCAGGCCGCCACCCCGACGCACAAGACCGCTGCACAGCTCGCGCCGGGGGCCAGAACCGCCGTCGCGCCACCGCTCACAGCGCACCCCCGGTCATCGACCGCAGCCGTTCCCAGCCTCGCTCCTGCGTAAATCCGTCGGTGCCCCAGCGCAGTGCCGGCACAGTCACCACCAGCCCAGCCGCATCCCGCTCCAGGACCTGCACCTCGGCGATCCGCCGCTGCCCGGCCCGGTCCCGTACGAGATGGACCACCACCGACAGCGCGGCCGCCAACTGGCTGTGAAGTGCCGTCCGGTCCAGTCCCGCCGCCGTCCCCAATGCCTCAAGGCGGGCCGGGACATGCTCGGCTGCATTAGCATGAACCGTCCCGCAGCCGCCCTCGTGGCCAGTGTTCAGCGCGGCCAGTAGTTCGGTGACCTCGGCGCCCCGCACCTCCCCGACCACCAGCCGGTCGGGCCGCATCCGCAGTGCCTGCCGCACCAGGTCCCTCAGGGTCACTCGCCCCGCCCCCTCCTGGTTGGCAGGGCGCGACTCCAGGCGCACCACATGCGGATGGTCCGGCCGCAGCTCCGCCGAGTCCTCGGCGAGCACGATTCGCTCACGCTCCCCGACCGCACCCAGCAGACTCGACAAGAGGGTCGTCTTCCCGGCCCCCGTCCCCCCACTGATCAGATACGAGACCCTGGCTTCCACCAACGCCCTCAGTACCCGGTCACCGCCCGGCGGCACGGTCCCCGCCGCGACCAGCTCCGTCAGCGAGAAGGCCCTGGGCCGCACCACCCGCAGTGACAGACACGTCGAGCCGACGGACACCGGCGGCAGTACGGCATGCATACGGGTACCATCCGGCAGCCGCGCATCTACCCAGGGCCGGGCGTCGTCCAGCCGCCGACCCGCGACGGCCGCCAGCCGCTGTGCCAGTCTGCGCACCGCCGCGGCGTCCGGAAAGGTCACCCCGGTGAGTTCGAGCCCGCCGCCCCGGTCCACCCACACCCGGTCCGGCGCGGATACCAGGACATCCGTCACGGCCGGGTCGGCGAGCAGCGGTTCCAGCACCCCGGTGCCGACCAGTTCGCCGCGCAACTCATCGGCCGCGCCGAGCACTTCGGCATCTCCGAGCAGCCGCCCCTGGGCCCGAAGAGCTGCCGCGACCCCGGCCGGGGTCGGCGCCGCGCCGCTCTGTGCCAGCCGCTGCCGTACGGCGTCGAGCAGCGTCTCCGTCATGACGCACCCCCACCGGTGCGTCCCCCTGCAGCCTCCGGGGCGAGTGCCCGCTCCCAGAACGCCGCGCAGAACCTGGCCAGTGGACCGCGCGCACTGCCTCCGGGCGGTGCGCCGCCGTCCTGGGTGGTCAGCAGCCCGGATTCGAGCGGGAGTTCACCGGCAAGCGGCAGCCCCAGCGCCTGCGCCACCCACCGCTCGTCGAGGCCCGCCGCGTACGGGCCACGGGCCACCACCCGCAGGTCATCCAGCACCATCCCGGCCATCGACGCCACCCGCTTCGCCGCCGCGACTGCGCGAAGTTCTCCGGGAACCACCAACAGCCCCAGGTCCAGCTGTGCGAGCGCCTCGGCGACCGACTCGTCGACCCGGCGGGGCAGATCGACGACCACCACCCCGCCGAGCCTGCGCGCGGCGGCCAGCACGGCCTGTATGGCCTGTGGCGGGATGACCACCCAGTCGTCGCGGCCCCAGCTGAGCACCCGCAGACCGTGCAGTGCGGGCAGCGACTCCTCCAGTGCGCCTCCGCCGACCCGCCCTTTGGAATGGGCGAAATCCGGCCACCTCATTCCCTCGGCCCGTTCGCCGCCGAGCAGCACATCGATGCCCCCGCCGAGCGGGTCACCGTCGATCAACATGGTCCGCCGTCCGGCCCTGGCCGCGGTCACCGCGAGGGCGCAGGCCAGTGTGGATGCGCCGGATCCGCCCCGTCCGCCGATCACCCCGACGGTGAGTGCCGGCCGGCCCACACCTTCCGCCGCGTTGGCGATCTGATCGACGAGCCAGCCCTCCGAATCGGGCAGCCTCAGTACATATTCGGCCCCGATCTCCACGGCGCGGCGCCAGACATCCGGGGCGTCCTGGTCTCGGCCTACGAGCATCACACCGCGCCTGCGTGCTGCTCCGCGGCACCGCTGGGCGGCATCGTCCCCCACGAGAACCATCGGGGCCTGCTCCCAGCCGCCTCTGCGTTCGGGCAACGAGTGATGAACTTCTGGCTCCGCTCCGGCGGCCGCGCACAGCCGCAGCAGATCGTCGAGAAGTTCCACATCCTCGGTCACGATCAACGGTCCGCTCCGTCGTACCCCGACGGTCGGCAGACGATCCCGTGCGATGGATTCAGCCACGATCTCAGCCCCTTCTCACTGCACCTTCATCGCGGTTCGCGGTGATCTCGGAGCGTTCCGAGATCGGCGATTCCGCAAGCCGCGGACTTCGCGGCTGGAATCACCGTGCAGCGCTTCGGGAAATCGTGTGGATCTTGCTCAAAAACTGTGGACAACTCCGCCGTTGTGAATATCTCTGTCGCTCATACCGGCGACTTCCGGAGAGCAGTACTTCCGCTACGCACCGTGACGAGTCAAGATGGTGAGGGACGGAACGAGAAGCGGGTCATCGCGGCCGAAATGGAGGCAGAATGCTTGATTCCGAACGGCAGAAACGCGTCCGGACATGCGACGACCCCCGCCGGGGGGGAGAGCGGGGGTCGTCCCCACGGCCGACTCGGGGGGGGAGGAGCCGGACCGGGTTAGCACGGTCGCGAACGATCCGTGACTTCCATGGTGTACCCGAGAGCCTTCTCAGGCAAACCCACGCGCCAGAGTTTACGCCGAATGGTGGGCCCCTATGCTCAGCCTTGTGGAAAACCGCTTCTTGCCGCGCACAGCAGCCTTCTTCGACCTGGACAAGACGGTCATTGCGAAGTCTTCGACGCTGACCTTCAGCAAGTCCTTCTACCAAGGCGGACTGATCAACCGCCGCGCTGTACTGCGCACTGCGTACGCACAGTTCGTGTTCCTTGCCGGGGGTGCAGATCACGACCAGATGGAGCGGATGCGGGAATATCTCTCCGCGCTCTGCAAGGGTTGGAACGTCCAGCAAGTGAAGGAAATCGTCGCCGAGACCCTGCACGATCTGATCGACCCGATCATCTACGACGAAGCGGCGACGCTCATCGAGGAGCATCACACCGCCGGACGCGATGTGGTGATCGTCTCGACCTCGGGCGCCGAGGTCGTCGAGCCGATCGGCGAGCTGCTCGGCGCCGACCGAGTCGTCGCCACCCGGATGGTCGTCGGTGACGACGGCTGCTTCACCGGCGAAGTGGAGTACTACGCGTACGGGCCGACGAAGGCCGAGGCGGTCAAGGCGCTCGCAGTGTCGGAGGGATACGACCTGTCGCGCTGCTACGCCTACAGCGATTCCGCGACCGATGTACCGATGCTGGAGTCGGTCGGCCACCCGCACGCAGTGAATCCGGACCGCGCTCTGCGGCGCGAAGCGACCCTTCGCGAATGGCCGATTCTCGCCTTTGAGCGACCGGTCCGACTCAAGCAGCGACTGCCGACGTTCTCGATGCCGCCACGCCCGGCGCTGGTCGCTGTGGCAGCCCTGGGCGCAGCCGCCGTCACAGCGGGACTGGTCTGGTACACCTCCCGCCGCCGCACCACCACAACCTCCGCCTGATGTATGAGCCGGGCGGCGGCGCACCTACGCACCCCCCTGGGCCCCGCCGCCCGGCCCGATCAATGGGATCAAGCAGGGCGACCGATCAGTCCAATTCATCCGGCCGAACCGATTTGTCCAACTCGCCCGTAATTGAACCTAAAAGTAAAGAAGTGTGGCCAGCACTACCGCTCGCCCCGGCTCTGGAGTACAAAGGACTCAACGGCCCGCGAGACCAAGGACATCCGAGAGGATTACCTGATAACGCAGAGAAGGCCCCACGGACCGAGCATGAAAACCGAGCACCCACGCGACGTCGACCCGTCGATTACGGGCCAGCCGCACCAGGGAACGGGCAAAGCCCCCGACCTGATGGGCACATATCGAGGACGCATGGTAACTGGGTAGACATGCCAGCGGCGGTACCGAGGACGGTACCGCCGCAACCCTTTTACCGGGCAGTGAAGTTACGGCAGTGGAGTTACCGCGCTGGAGTTGCCGCGGTGAAGTCATCGATTGGCCGCACCCGCTTGTCACGCCCAGCCCGCGGAACCGACCTTAGTCATGCCCAGCCCGCGGAACTGACGCACCCTGCTACGCAGCGCCGCGCTGCAGCGCCTCGCACACCGCCGTCGATTCCCTGACGCCCAGCTCCACGGCGCGCCCGCAGTGCGCGATCCAGGCCGCCATACCCTCCGGCGTCCCCGACAGGTAGCCCTCGAACGAAGCGATGTACGCCGCCCGCCCCTGCTCGGCATGGCCCACCTCGGCGGGGCAGATCGATTTGGGGTCGAGGCCGCTCCCGATCAACACGATCCGCTCGGCGGTACGCGCGACGAGGCCGTTGTACGCACCGAAGGGACGCAGGGCCAGCAGTTCACCGTGCACGACCGCCGCCGTCACCAGCGCGGGCGCTGCAGTACCCGAAAGGATCAATCCGGAGAGCCCTTCCAGCCGCCCCGCCACTTCCTCGGCGTCCGGCAGCGGCGCTTCGATCAGCGGCTCGTCCACGGGTTCGCCTGCCAGCCGTGGCCGGCCGACAGCGTCCTCGGGCGCCGCACCACCGGCCGCAACCAGATGCAGCCGCGCCAGGACACGCAGCGGCGACTGCCGCCAGATGGAGAGCAGTTGACCCGCTTCGGCGGTGAGCCTCAGGGCCGCTCCGATCACATGCGCCTCACCGTCACCGCTGAAGTCGGTACGCCGACGCACCTCCTCCAGATTCCAGTCGGCACCGGACAGCGCCGCCGAGCCACGGGCGCCGCGCAGCGCCGCTTCGGCGGTGACCTCGTTGCTGCGTCGCCGCATGACGCGGTGACCGTAGACCCGGTCGACGGCCTTGCGTACGGAGTCCACCGCGTCAGCGACCCCCGGCAGGGTGCCCAGGGTGGCGAGCGGATCAGAGGCAGTCGTACTCATAAGTAGCGAGGCTACGCGCCCCCTACACCGATACCGCCCGAGAGTGGCCTTCTTCACGAAGCGCGACAACAGAAAGCAATCGCACCGCTACCCTAGGTGAACATGAAGATCGCTTTCGTAGGGAAGGGCGGCAGCGGCAAGACCACGCTGTCCTCGCTCTTCATCCGCCACCTTGCCGCCAATGAAGCCCATGTCGTCGCGGTGGACGCCGACATCAACCAGCACCTCGGGGCCGCGCTCGGCCTCGACGACCAAGAGGCTGCAGCGCTGCCCGCCATGGGAGCCCAGCTGCCTCTGATCAAGGAGTATCTGCGCGGCAGCAATCCCCGTATCGCCTCCGTCGAGACGATGATCAAGACGACTCCACCCGGCGAGGGCTCGCGGCTGCTGCGGGTCCGCGAGAACAACCCGATCTACGACGCGTGCGCCCGCACGGTCCGGCTCGACGACGGGGAGATCCAGCTGATGGCCACCGGGCCATTCACCGAGTCGGATCTGGGTGTGGCCTGCTACCACTCCAAGGTCGGTGCGGTCGAGCTCTGCCTCAACCATCTCGTCGACGGCCCCGACGACTATGTCGTCGTTGACATGACAGCAGGTTCGGACTCCTTCGCTTCCGGGATGTTCACCCGCTTCGACACGACGTTCCTGGTCGCCGAGCCCACCCGTAAGGGCGTCTCGGTCTACCGCCAGTACAAGGAGTACGCCCGGGACTTCGGGGTCGCGCTGAAGGTCATCGGCAACAAGGTGCAGGGCGAGGACGATCTGGGCTTCCTGCGTGCCGAGGTGGGCGACGATCTGCTGGTCAGTGTCGGGCACTCCGACTGGGTACGGGCCATGGAGAAGGGCAGGCCGGCCCGCTTCGAGCTGCTGGAGGCGGACAACCGGATGGCCCTGCAGGCGCTGCAGAACGCCGCGGAGGATTCGTACGAGCAGCGGGACTGGGAGCGCTACACGCGGCAGATGGTGCACTTCCATCTGAAGAACGCGGAGAGCTGGGGCAATGAGAAGACGGGCGCCGACCTGGCCGCCCAGGTCGACCCCGCCTTTGTGCTCGACGAGCGGTACGTGCAGGACGGCGCCACTCAGCCCGCCTGATCCGTCGGCGCCCGCGCCGGGAGGATGCCCTCGTTCCGGCCGGGCGCCATGGTGCCCTCACGCGGCAGTCGCAGCCGAAGGGCGTGCAGCTCGGCGGCCGAGCACCGTCGCCGAGCGCGGTCACGAGTTGCGGTCACCGAGCCAGCGACCGGCCCGATCCGCGCCGGACCCGGCATGAGCTTTGCCGGCCCCCGACGCCCGGTCCGCGTCCGCACCGTGGTCGCGGCTTCGTCGAGCAAGTCCGTCCAGCCCTTCGCCGGGGCCTGGCCGACATCGAGCGTGCCGAGCTTCGCCAGCGTTGCCGGGTCCTGTGCGTCCAGCCAGTCGGCCAGCCGCCGGAAGGACACGCAGCGGACGCCCTCCGTGGTGCAGACCGTCGCGATGGTCTGCACGATGGCCCGCATGTACGTGCCGCCGTTCCAGGACTCGAAGTGATTGCCGATGATCAGCGGGCACGGTTCCCGTCGTACGCGCGGTCGAGGGCCTGGATCATGCCGTCGCACATCTGGTTGCCCCAGTATTCGTGTCGGCCCGGATCACCCTGCGTCGTACCGGACTGGTTGAACATGAAGTTGTAGTCCATCGACAGGGCCTCGAACTCGCGCCCCGGAACCGGGACGAGCTGCATCGAAACATCTCAGATGCCGTCCTTCAAGAAGTGGCCGTTGAAGTGCGTGCCGATCTCGTCGCCGTCCTCCCAGGCGCCGCGAACCTGGGTGATGGTATTCCGGATTCCCTCGGTGTCGTTGAAGCCGATGCCAGAGCTGCCGGCGCTGTGCTTCGGCGGGTCGTAGAGCTCCCGCTTGCCCTCGGACAGCAGATACACGCCGCTGAGGAAGTACGTCATGTTCGCGTGGTATCTCTTGCCCACCTCACGGAAGTGCGAGAACAGCTTCTGACTGTCCTCTCCGGCGCCGTCCCACGAGAACACCACGAACTGCGGGGCTCCTGACCAGGCGCCAGGCGCTGTGCCACGGGCTGCTTCGGCTGACTGCCCGTGAAGGCGGTGGAGTCGTCGCCGATGAGGCGGAACATGCTTTCGGGTGCGGCTCGGAGGACGTTCTTCTTCGCTCCGGCGTCTCGCTTCGTGGGCGCCCGTCATCCGCCCGCCCTCTTCCTTGCGGGAAATTTGCGTCGAAGCGCAGACGCGGCGAGGCCAAGGTCAAGGTCACACGCGGCGATGCCGGAATTAGCATGACAAGCCGAATGAAAAGATGCTTATTCACTTGAGCGAGTGATTGAGTGGGCCATTTGATCGCAAGCATGGACAAAGATCTTTACTCTCCATTACGATCTATTTACTGAAAGTTGAGAAATCCCGCCGCTGCACGCCGTGACCCACGGCCGCGTCCCCCACGTTCCGCGACCGCGCTGCCCCGGAGGAGACGGGAACATGTCTGCTTGCGTCCCCACTCGTCATGACCGCACATCCCGCAGTTCGCGCCCACCCCGCGCCTCGGGAATCAAACCACCGCACAGCCCGCCACCGCCGCCGCGCGGCGGTGGATTCCGCATCGCGGGCGCCGACCTGTCCTCATCGATCACGGTCTTCCTGCTCGCCGTCCCCATGTCGCTCGGCCTCGCCGTCGCCATGGACGCCCCGCTGGAGGCCGGCCTCATCTCCGCCGCGATCGGCGGAATCGTCGCCGGACTGCTCGGCGGCACACCCCTCCAGGTCAGCGGCCCGTCCGCCGGACTGACCGTGGTCACAGCCGAGTTGATCCAGATCTACGGCTGGCGCACCACCTGCGCGATCACCATCGGCGCGGGACTTCTGCAGATCCTGCTGGGCTCGTTGCGGGCGGCGCGCAGCGCCCTCGCCGTCAGCCCCGCCATCGTGCACGGCACCCTCGCCGGCATCGGCGTGGCCATCGCACTCGCCCAGCTGCACATCGTGCTCGGCGGCTCGCCTCAGAGTTCGGCCGTCGCCAACACCCTCGCCCTTCCGGAACTGTTGGGGCGGGTGAGTCCGGCCGCCCCGCTGATCGGCGTGCTGACCATCGCCGTCCTGCTCCTGTGGCCGCGGATTCCGGGACGGATCGGCCGGGTGGTACGGCGGATTCCGGCTGCCCTCGCCGCGGTGGTGACCGCGACGGCGGTGGCCGCGATCACGGCGCCCGGAATCGCCCGGGTCGATCTGCCGTCCTGGCGCTCGCACGCACTGCCGGAGATGCCGCACGGCCCGGTACTCGCTCTGGCCACCGCTGCGTTAACAGTGATGTTGGTGGCCAGTCTGGAGTCGTTGCTTGCCGCGGTCGCCGTGGACAAGCTGTCGGCCGACCGTGCCGGCGGGCAAGCGGCCGCCCGGTCCAAAGCCGACTTGACGTCGTCCTCGTCCTCGTCCTCGGGTCCGGCTTCGGTTTCGGTTTCGGTTTCAGCCTCGGCCCAGGGCCCGGGCCCGTCCTCTTCGTCCCCGCCGGACCCGCCGGACCCGCCCGTCAGACGCTCCGATCTCGACCGTGAGCTGCGTGCCCAGGGCATCGCCAACACCCTGTCCGGGCTTGTCGGCGGGCTGGCGGTGTCCGGCGGTGCGGTGCGCAGTTCGGCGAATGTGCGGGCCGGAGCGACGGGCCGCGCCTCCACCGTGCTGCACGGCGTCTGGGTGGTGCTCGCCGCAGGGCTGCTGGTCACCGCCCTGGAGCAGATCCCGCTGGCCGCGCTCGCCGCGCTGGTCATGATGGTCGGCGTCCAGATGGTGAGCTTCGCCCACATCCGCAATGTCCATAAGCACCGAGAATTCCTGGTGTACGGGGCGACGATCACCGGCGTGCTCCTCTTCGGTGTGCTCAAGGGTGTAGCGATTGGCATCGCGGTGGCGGTGGCCGTCGCCCTGCACCGGCTGGCCCGGACCAGGATCACCGTGACCGAACAGGGCGGCCAGCACCTGGTGGTCGTACAGGGCCAGTTGACGTTTCTCGCGGTGCCCCGGCTCAGCCGGGCGCTCGCCCGGCTGCCCCAGGACGGGAATGCCGTCGTCGAGCTGGACGGCTTTTTCATGGACCATGCGGCGTACGAGACGATCCAGGACTGGAGCATTGCCCAGACGGCCCACGGCGGCCGGGTCGTCTTCACCGGCAGGTCCGGCGGCCGGATCGCCGAGCCCGCCTCGGCGGCGCATTCCTGTTGCCGCCCCTGGACGCCGTGGCGCAACCATCACTGCCACGACCGGCCCGGCCGGACGCCCGAGACCCACCACGCCCGCTTCGGCACGGGCCCCGTCCGCGACTTCGGATCCGGTTCCATCGAGGACCACTCCCCCGGGCACCACACGTCCCACAACGCCCCTGAAGCCCACAGCACCCCCGGCCCGGCCGACTCACCCACCGCCGCCCCGCGCCGGACCGGCGGCAACCGCCTGTTCAGCGGCCTGAGTTCGTTCCAGCGGAACACCGCTCCGCTGGTGCGCGAGGAGCTGGCCCGGTTGGCCCGCGAGGGTCAGCACCCCTCCCAGCTCTTCATCACCTGCGCCGACTCCCGCCTGGTCACCAGCATGATCACGGCGAGCGGCCCGGGCGACCTGTTCACCGTACGGAACATCGGCAATCTGGTGCCCCCGCCGGACGCCGAGTCGAGTGACGACTCGGTGGGCGCCGCGATCGAGTACGCGGTGGATGTGCTGAAGGTGGAGTCCATCACCGTCTGCGGACACTCCGGCTGCGGCGCGATGCAGGCCCTGCTCGACTCCAAGCCGGATCCGGACACTCCGCTGACGTCCCTGTGGCGCTGGCTGAGACACGGGCTGCCGAGCCTGGAGCGGATGGCGTCCCGGCATCATGCCTGGGCCCGGATCTCCGGCCGTCTTCCGGCCGATGCGGTGGAGCAGCTCTGCCTCACCAACGTGGTCCAGCAGTTGGACCATCTGCGGGCCCATGGATCGGTGGCGCGGCGGCTCGCCGAGGGCACGCTCCAACTGCACGGGATGTACTTCCACGTGGGCGAGGCACAGGCCTATCTGCTGGCCGAGGGCGCGAGCGCCGGGCTCGCGCTCGACGAGGTATTCGACCGCGTGGACCCTGGCGACGCCCACGCCTCGTCCGATTCCCACACCCCGGCCGATCCCCATGCCCTGGCCGACTCCCGCTCCCCCGGCGACGCCGACACCCCCAAGCCCGCCGCTGCGGGTGATCCAGCCGGTTCCGGCGAGTTGGAACGTACCGGCGTCTGAACCACATTCGCCCCCGGTCCGTGAGAACTTGTGGTCCCGCCTCCGTGTCGCTCCATACCGCTCCGTGTCGCTGCGCCCCGCACTGTGGTGCACCGCGCCGCGCCGCACCGGACCGCATGTGGAGGCGGGACTGTGTCTCCATACACGAGACACAGGTCTAAACCAATTCCGGGCAGACACTTGTCACCCGGCCTTTGGCCTGATGAGCTATGCCCCGGGACACAACGGACACCCTGGGAATGGGAGATGTCGTGAGCAACGAAAGCCTGGCCGATCTGCTCAAGGAGGAGACGGGAGCATGAGCGAACCTTCCTCCCTCTCCAACCTGCTCAAGGAGGAGCGGCGGTTTGCACCGCCTGCCGATCTGGCCGCCAATGCCAACGTCAAAGCGGAGGCGTACGAGCAGGCCGAGGCGGACCGGCTGGGCTTCTGGGCCGAGCAGGCCCGTCGCCTGACCTGGGCCACGGAGCCGACCGAGACGCTCGACTGGAGCAACCCGCCCTTCGCGAAGTGGTTCGCGGACGGCAAGCTCAACGTCGCGTACAACTGCGTGGACCGCCATGTCGAGGCCGGCCATGGTGACCGGGTCGCCATCCACTTCGAGGGCGAGCCCGGCGACAGCCGCGCCATCACCTACGCCGACCTGAAGGACGAGGTCTCCCGCACAGCGAACGCCCTCACCGAGCTCGGTGTCGGCAAGGGCGACCGGGTCGCCGTCTATCTGCCGATGATCCCCGAAGCTGCCATCGCGATGCTGGCCTGCGCCCGCATCGGCGCGGCGCACTCTGTGGTCTTCGGCGGCTTCTCCGCCGACGCCATCGCCGCCCGTATCCAGGACGCGGACGCCAAGGTCGTCATCACCGCCGACGGTGGCTACCGCCGCGGCAAGCCGTCCGCACTCAAGCCCGCCGTGGACGACGCCGTCTCCCGTTTCGACAGCGTCGAGCATGTCCTCGTCGTGCGGCGCACCGGCCAGGACACCGCGTGGACCGAGGGCCGCGATGTCTGGTGGCACGAGATCACCGGTCGGCAGTCCGCCGAGCACACCCCCGAGGCGTTCGAGGCGGAGCAGCCGCTCTTCATCCTCTACACCTCCGGCACCACGGGTAAGCCGAAGGGCATCCTGCACACCTCCGGTGGCTACCTCACGCAGGCTGCGTACACCCACAACGCGGTCTTCGATCTCAAGCCGGAGACCGACGTCTTCTGGTGCACCGCCGACATCGGCTGGGTGACCGGCCACTCGTACATCGTCTACGGCCCGCTGGCCAACGGCGCGACGCAGGTCATGTACGAGGGCACGCCCGACTCCCCGCACCAGGGGCGTTTCTGGGAGATCGTGCAGAAGTACGGCGTCACGATCCTGTACACCGCGCCGACCGCGATCCGTACGTTCATGAAGTGGGGTGACGACATCCCCGCCAAGTTCGACCTGAGCAGTCTTCGGGTCCTCGGTTCGGTCGGTGAGCCGATCAACCCCGAGGCGTGGATGTGGTACCGCAAGCACATCGGCGCCGACAAGTGCCCGATCGTGGACACCTGGTGGCAGACCGAGACCGGCGCAATGATGATTTCGCCGCTGCCGGGCGTCACGGAGACCAAGCCGGGAAGCGCCCAGCGCGCCTTGCCCGGTATCTCCGCCACGGTCGTCGACGACGAGGCCAACGAGGTTCCGAACGGCGGGGGCGGCTATCTTGTCCTCACCGAGCCGTGGCCGTCGATGCTCCGCACCATCTGGGGCGACGACCAGCGCTTCATCGACACGTACTGGTCGCGCTTCGAGGGCAAGTACTTCGCGGGCGACGGCGCCAAGAAGGACGAGGACGGCGACATCTGGCTGCTCGGCCGGGTCGACGACGTGATGCTCGTGTCCGGGCACAACATCTCGACCACCGAGGTCGAGTCGGCGCTCGTGTCGCACCTCTCGGTCGCCGAGGCTGCCGTGGTCGGCGCCGCCGACGAGACGACCGGCCAGGCCATCGTCGCCTTCGTGATACTGCGCGGTACGGCTGCCGCCTCGGACGAGCTCGTCGCGGAGCTGCGCAACCACGTCGGCGCCACGCTCGGCCCGATCGCCAAGCCGAAGCGGATCCTGCCGGTCGCCGAGCTGCCGAAGACCCGCTCCGGCAAGATCATGCGGCGTCTGCTGCGTGACGTCGCCGAGAACCGCGAGCTGGGCGACGTCACGACGCTCACCGACTCGTCGGTGATGGACCTCATCCAGACCCAGCTGCCGTCCTCCCCCTCATCCGAGGACTGACCGAGGCGAGTACGTCCCCGAGGGGCATCCGGCAACGCGCCGGGTGCCCCTCGGGCATTTAAGGTGAAGATCACCGGATACCGCCCCGCGCACCCCGGGTACAGTGGCAGCCGCGTCAACAAAGCAATAAGAAATCTCCACAGGGTGTGCCGGGAAGTCTGGTCGGCAAGTGCATCAGCCATGCCATCGCTGCCGTACCGACCCGGAGGTCCTCACTCGTGGCCACGCCCACCCCCACACCATCTTCCTCCCGCCGCACCTTTCTGGCGCGCCTGTCCCTCCCCGAGCGGAACTACCTCGCGGACGCCCTTCGCACGGAGACCGTCGGCGGAGTCATCCTGCTGGTGGCCGCGATAGCCGCCCTGGTGTGGGCGAACACCTCCGGTTCCAGTTACGCGGGCGTCAGCGACTTCCACTTCGGTCCCGGGTCGCTGGGCCTCAACCTCTCCGTCGAGCACTGGGCGGCGGACGGGCTGCTCGCGGTCTTCTTCTTCGTCGCGGGCGTCGAACTCAAGCGGGAACTGGTCGCGGGCGAATTGCGCGACCCCAGGGCGGCCGCCCTCCCGGTCGTCGCCGCGCTGTGCGGAATGGCGGTTCCGGCCGTCGTCTACACACTCGTGGCTGTGACCGGCGGGGGTTCCACGCACGGCTGGGCCGTCCCCACCGCCACCGATATCGCCTTCGCGCTCGCCGTCCTCGCGGTCATCGGCACCTCGCTGCCGAACGCGCTGCGCGCCTTCCTGCTGACGCTCGCCGTCGTCGACGACCTCTTCGCGATCCTGATCATCGCGGTCTTCTTCACCGAGCAGATCAACTTCATGGCGCTGACCGGCGCCTTCATCGGTCTCGCCGTCTTCTATCTGCTGCTGCGCAGAAATGTGCGCGGCTGGTACATCTACGTACCGCTCGCCCTGGTCATCTGGGGCCTGATGTACAACAGCGGCATCCACGCCACCATCGCCGGTGTCGCCATGGGCCTGATGCTCCGCTGCACCCGGCGGGACGGCGAGACCCACTCCCCCGGCGAGCACATCGAGCACCTGATCCGCCCGCTGTCGGCCGGTATCGCCGTGCCGCTGTTCGCCCTCTTCTCAGCAGGTGTCTCCCTCTCCGGCGGCGCGCTGGCGGGCGTCTTCACCCGGCCCGAGACGCTCGGTGTCGTCCTGGGGCTCGTCGTCGGCAAGACGATAGGCATCTTCGGCGGTACATGGCTGGCGACCCGCTTCACGAAGGCGGAGCTGAACAAGGACCTGGCCTGGGCGGATGTCTTCGCGGTCGCCTCGCTCGCCGGGATCGGCTTCACCGTCTCGCTGCTCATCGGTGAACTGGCCTTCGCCGGCGACAAGGGCATGATCAACGAGATCAAGGCCGCCGTGCTGCTCGGCTCGCTGACAGCCGCCGTACTCTCCGGTGTACTGCTCAAACTCCGGGTACGCAGATACCGGACGCTGTGCGAGGCGGAGGAGCTCGACGAGGACGAGGACGGCGTGCCCGACATCTACGAGCAGGACGACCCGGAGTACCACCTGCGGATGGCCGCGATCTACGAGAAGAAAGCGGCCGAGCATCGCCACCTTGCCCAACTGGCGGGGGCAGCGAGCAGCAAGCCGGACAGTCCGGCATGATCTGACACCAGATGTGTTGAGCAGGAGAGCAGGAGAGGGAGTCAGGGATGAGCGACCCCGGCAACAACGCGGGCAGTGCCGACCGCAGTCTCGGGCAGCTGGTCGCCGCGGCGACGGCCGAGATGTCCGCACTGGTGCACGACGAGATCGCCCTGGCCAAGGCCGAAGTGCGGCAGGACGTCAAGCGTGGCGTGACCGGGAGCGTGGCGTTCATCATCGCGGGCGTGCTGGTTCTGTTCGCGATCCCGGTGCTGAGCTTCGCGGCGGCGTACGGAATCCACCACCTGGGGCTCGGCCTCGCCGTGTCGTTCACGGTCGTGGGCGCCGCCTTCATCGTGCTGGGTGTGTTGCTCGCACTGTTCGCCATCGCCAAGCTCAAAAAGGTGAAGCCGCCGGAGAAGTCCATCGCTTCGGCCAAGCAGACAGCGGCCGTACTGCAGGGCGTCAAGCCGCACCCGCGGCCCGCTGTCACGGCGGGGGCGAGCCGTCCCGCCGCCGTGGGCAGCACGCCGGCGGACAAGGCCCTGGAGAAGCCTTCGGTCCAGAACAAGGCGTCCGCTGTGGCACGCTCGTCCACATGACGGTCCCCGATTCCAGTGCATCCGGCCCAGTAGGCCCGGAAGGTCAGGTAGGCCCGGAAGGCCGGGTAAGCCCGAACGGCCAGGCGGGCCCGGACGGCTCCTCGGGCTCGACCGGCCGCTCAGGACCCCCGGGCCCCTCCGGCCTGCCGAGTTCCCCCGGCCCGGCCGGCTCCGGTGGGCCCGTACGGCTCGACGGGCCGTGGACCCACCGGGACGTGGCGGCCAATGGCGCCCGCTTCCACATCGCCGAGCTCGGCGAGGGGCCGCTGGTGCTGCTGCTGCACGGCTTCCCGCAGTTCTGGTGGACCTGGCGCCATCAGCTCACCGCGCTGGCCGACGCCGGTTTCCGGGCCGTGGCGATGGATCTGCGCGGGGTCGGCGGCAGTGACCGTACGCCCCGGGGCTACGACCCCGCCAACCTGGCGCTCGACATCACCGGTCTGATCCGCTCGCTCGGCGAACCGGACGCCGCCCTGGTCGGCCACGACATGGGTGGCTACCTCGCCTGGACGGCCGCGGTGATGCGGCCGAAGCTGGTGCGCCGCCTCGTGGTCTCCTCGATGCCGCATCCGCGCCGCTGGCGTTCCTCGATGCTCTCCGACTTCGCGCAGTCCCGCGCGGGCTCGTACATCTGGGGCTTCCAGCGCCCGTGGGTGCCGGAGCGTCAGCTCGTCGCGGACGACGCGGCGTTGGTGGGCCGGCTGATCCGTGACTGGGCGGGCCCCCGGACCCCTGATTTCCCCGACGATGCCGCGGTCGACGTCTACCGGCGTGCGATGTGCATCCCGTCGACGGCGCACTGCTCGATCGAGCCGTACCGCTGGATGGTGCGCTCCCTGGCCCGCCCGGACGGAATCCAGTTCAACCGGCGCATGAAGCGGCCGGTGCGGGTACCCACACTGCACCTTCACGGTTCACTCGATCCGGCGATCCGTACGCGGAGCGCGGCGGGGTCCGGCGAGTACGTCGAAGCGCCGTACCGTTGGCGACTTTTCGACGGTCTGGGGCACTTCCCCCACGAGGAGGATCCAGACGGGTTCTCGGCCGAACTCATCAACTGGCTCAAGGATCCCGAGCCCGACCGGTAGCCGTACGGGCACAGTTGTCCGACGAACAGCCAATTGCCCGGCGCATAGGCCAATTGGCTGGCGGATGGGCGGTTACCGACCATGAGGCACGGGCAGACGTCGGGGTATGGGCTGGACGCACGACTTCGGTGACGCAGCACGCAACCGTCGCTCGACCGCCACGGCGAGTCCGAGCACTCATGAGGGGGGCGGCCCCCAGGGCCGGGTGCACGATATGCATGTTCTGCATGATCCCCGGCTCGGTATTCCGCGCATCCTGCGCCGTCGGGCCCGCTGGGTCTCGGCGCGGCTGCGCCATCCACGCGGATGATGTCCGCCCCGGCCGACCGGTGAGCGTCCACCGGCCGGGCGGGACTTCCACGACTGTCCCGACTGCCACGGGCAGCACGCCCAGGGCCTGTCCGGCGGATCAGGGCCGGAGAGGCTCTAGAGGGCGCACGCCTGGCTGTCGACCTGCTGGTTGGCGGTGCGGCCGTGCGCGATGTCCTGGCGGATCTCGTCGGCCGTCAGCGCATAGCCGGTGTCGGGGTCGTCGAGCGACTTCGCGAAGACGACTCCGTACACCTTGCCGTCGGGGGTCAGCAGCGGTCCGCCGGAGTTGCCCTGACGGACGGTCGCGAAGAGCGAGTACACATCGCGGCGGACGGTGCCCCGGTGGTAGATGTCCGGTCCTTTGGCATCGATACGGCCCCGGACGCGCGCGGCCCGTACGTCGTACGAGCCGTTCTCCGGGAAGCCCGCGACGATGGCGCTGTTCCCGGTGTCGGCGTCGTGATCGGTGTCGGTGAACTTCAGCGGCTTCGCGACGAGGTCCGGTACGTCGAGTACGGCGATGTCGCGCTGCCAGTCGTAGAGGACGACCTTCGCGTCGTACAGCCGCCCTTGGCCGCCGATCTGGACGGTCGGCTCGTCGACGCCGCCGACGACATGGGCGTTGGTCATCACCCGGCGGTCGGAGAAGACAAAACCGGTGCCTTCGAGGACCTTGCCGCAGCTCGGGGCCGTACCGACGACCTTGACGATGGACTTCTTGGCGACGGCTGCCACGGGGCTGCCGACCAGCGCCGGGTCCGGGGCCCGGACCTCGGTGATCGGCTCGTTGGCGAAGGGGCTGAAGACCTGCGGGAAGCCGTTCTGCGCAAGGACCGAGGAAAAGTCCGTGAACCAGGTGGAGGCCTGGGCCGGCATCACCCGGGAGATGCCGAGCAGGACCGACGAGCTGCGGACCTCCTTGCCCAGCGTAGGCAGTGAGGTACCGGCCAGTGCGGAGCCGATCAGCCAGGCGACCAGCAGCATCGCGACCACATTGACCAGGGCACCGCCAGTGGCATCGAGAGCGCGCGCGGGCGACCACGTGATGTACCGGCGGAGCTTGTTTCCGAGATGGGTGGTGAACGCCTGGCCCACCGAGGCACAGACGATCACGAGGACGACGGCGACGATGGCTGCCGTCGATGAGACTTCGGAGCCGTTCGTCAGCTGGTCCCACAGGAGTGGCAGCAGATAGACGGCTACGAGACCGCCGCCCAGGAACCCGATCACCGACAGGATGCCGACGACGAACCCCTGGCGATAGCCGATGACCGCGAACCACACGGCGCCGGCCAGCAGCAGGATGTCCAGCACGTTCACCGTCTGTAGCCTCGCAGATTCGTCGCCGGGCCTGTTCCTTGACTGGGTCCGGGCAGGGCCGGACAGCGCAGCACGGGAGTCAGCCTGTCATGCGCGCCAGTCGAGCGGCACCTGCTTGGCGGTGTCCCACGGGCGCTCCCAGCCCGCGAAGTGCAGAATCCGGTCGATCACTCCGGCCGTGAAACCCCAGACCAAGGCGGATTCGACCAGAAACGCCGGGCCTCGGTGACCGCTCGGATGGACCGTGGTCGCGCGATTGGCCGGGTCCGTGAGATCCGCCACGGGGACGGTGAAGACCCGGGCTGTCTCACCCGGATCGACGACGCCGACCGGGCTCGGCGACCGCCACCAGCCGAGGACCGGTGTCACGACGAAACCGCTCACGGGGATGTAGAGCCGGGGCAGCACTCCGAAGAGCTGCACTCCGCGCGGATCGAGGCCGGTCTCCTCCCGGGCTTCCCGCAGAGCGGCCCTGAGCGGCCCTGTAGTGGCTTGGTCGCCGTCCTCCGGGTCCAGAGCACCGCCGGGGAAGGACGGCTGCCCAGCGTGGGAACGCAGGCTTCCGGATCGCTCCATGAGGAGCAGCTCGGGACCGCGCTCACCCTCCCCGAACAGTACGAGTACGGCGGACTGCCGCCCGGCGCCGCTCTCCGGCGGCAGGAAGCGGCTGAGCTGATCCGGCTCGATCGTCCGCGCGGCACGAGCCACAGGGTCGAGCCAGTCCGGCAGGCCCTCGGTCGTGACGGTGACGGCTCCGTCGTGACCTGCGCCTGCCGTGGTGGCGGCGGCCGCTGCGACCGCCGCCGCGGGGCTCACGGCCGCCGGGCTGACCGCCGCGGGCGCGGCTGCCGCTTCCGCACTCTGTTCGTGCGTGCTCTGCTCGTGCGTCTTCATAGGCACCCCTCGTCTCACAACGCCTGTCATCACGCATTTCGTTCCGGAGCGAGCGCCGGGCGTCAGTCGGCCCCCAGGGCCGGCGCCGGCTTGCCCGGGTAGTCCGCCGGCGGGCTCAGCCGCTGACCGGGCTGACCGCCCATCTCGTACTTCAGCAGCTTCCTGGCCTTCTCCGGGTCCGTCTCGCCCTCCCCGTACGCCGGGCAGAGCGGGGCGATCGGACAGGCGCCGCAGGCGGGCTTACGGGCATGGCAGATGCGGCGGCCGTGAAAGACGACGCGGTGCGAGAGCATCGTCCACTCGCTCTTGGGGAAGATCGCGGCGATCTCGGCCTCGACCTTCTCCGGGTCCTCCTGCTCCGTCCACTTCCAGCGGCGGACCAGGCGCCCGAAATGGGTGTCGACCGTGATGCCCGGCACGCCGAAGGCATTCCCGAGCACGACATTGGCGGTCTTGCGGCCGACTCCCGGAAGCGTGACGAGATCGGCGAGCCGGCCCGGCACCTCGCCGCCGAACCTGTCCCTGAGAGCCACGGAGAGGCCTATCAGCGACTTGGTCTTGGCCCGGAAGAAGCCGGTCGGCCGAATGAGCTCTTCCAATTCCTCCGGGACGGCCGCAGCCATGTCCTCGGGGGTGGGGTAGGCGGCGAAGAGAGCGGGGGTGGTCTGGTTGACCCTCAGATCAGTGGTCTGGGCGGAGAGGACCGTGGCGACGAGAAGCTCGAAGGGATTCCTGAAGTCCAGCTCGGGGTGGGCATACGGGTAGAGCTCGGCGAGCTCACGGTTGATCCTGCGGGCACGGCGGACCATCGCCAGATGCGATTCCGGTTTCGCACCGGGCTTTGCTCCGGATTTCGCGGGTTTCGCCGTGGCCTTCGCGGTGGACTTGGCTGCGGCCGGTGCAGCGGACTTCGACACGGGCTCCGCCACAGTCTTCGCTCCGGCCCTCCGGACCCGTTCACCCATAGGGCGTTTTGTCTCTTTTGTCGGGCGACTCGCAGCCTGTTCGCCCACAGCGGAATCACGGCCTTCCGACACCCCATCAGCCCCCTTGGCCTGCGCTCTCACCGGCGATTTGGACACCCGGCCAGCCTAGAGCCACGCGCTGACATCCGCCCCGGTCACCGCGTATCCACCCCCGATCGGCCCCCTGCCTCACGGTTCGGCACGCCCGTGCGTCAAACTGGTTTGTGATTGATCGCACTGTTTTACCGTCCGGCATGATGGGGACCACGGTTCCCTGAACAGGCCGACAAGGAGAGAACTCGTGGACGACGTTCTGCGGCGCGCCCCGCTTTTCGCGGCGCTCGATGATGAGCAGGCCGCGGAGCTCCGCGCCTCGATGAGTGAGGTGACCCTCGCACGCGGCGACGCGCTCTTCCACGAGGGTGACCCGGGCGACCGCCTCTATGTGGTCACCGAGGGCAAGGTGAAGCTCCACCGCACCTCCCCCGACGGGCGCGAGAACATGCTGGCGGTCCTCGGCCCCGGCGAGCTGATCGGTGAGCTGTCGCTCTTCGACCCGGGCCCGCGCACCGCCACCGCGACCGCGCTGACCGAGGTCAAGCTCCTCGGTCTCGGCCACGGTGACCTCCAGCCCTGGCTGAACGCCCGCCCCGAGGTGGCCACGGCCCTGCTGCGCGCCGTCGCCCGCCGACTGCGCAAGACCAACGACCAGATGTCCGATCTGGTCTTCTCGGACGTACCGGGCCGTGTCGCCCGCGCCCTCCTCGACCTGTCGCGCCGCTTCGGCGTCCAGTCCGAGGAAGGCATCCATGTCGTCCACGACCTGACCCAGGAAGAGCTGGCCCAGCTGGTCGGTGCCTCCCGCGAGACGGTCAACAAGGCGCTCGCCGACTTCGCGGGACGCGGCTGGCTGCGCCTGGAGGCGCGCGCCGTGATCCTGCTGGACGTGGAGCGCCTGGCCAAGCGGTCCCGCTAGCCGGCCCGCCCCGACCGGACGCCATCTCCGTACGCAAGGCCCTGCCGCACGGCGGGGCCTTGTGCTCTGCGTTCCGGCCTAGATCAGTCCGTGCTCGCTCAGGTACTCCAGCTGCGCCAGAACCGAGAGTTCCGCCGCGGGCCACAGCGACCGGTCCACATCCGCGTACACCTGCGCCACCACCTCCGATGCCGTCCGGTGTCCGGCCTCGACCGCGGTCTCCACCTGGGCCAGCCGGTGCGCGCGGTGTGCGAGGTAGAACTCGACCGCGCCCTGCGCGTCCTCCAGCACCGGGCCGTGCCCCGGCAGCACCGTGCGCACGCCGTCGTCGACCGTCAGCGAACGCAGCCTCCGCAGCGAGTCGAGGTAGTCGCCGAGCCGCCCGTCCGGATGCGCGACGACCGTGGTGCCGCGTCCGAGGATCGTGTCCCCCGTCAGCACCGCCCGGTCGGCGGGCAGATGGAAGGAGAGCGAGTCCGCGGTGTGCCCGGGGGTCGGCACGACGTGCAACTCCAGACCCCCGGTGGTGATCACATCGCCCGTGGTCAGGCCCTCGTCGCCGAGGCGCAGCGCCGGGTCCAGGGCGCGCACCTCGGTACGGGTCAGTTCGGCGAAGCGCGCCGCGCCCTCCGCATGGTCCGGGTGCCCGTGGGTGAGCAGGGTGAGCGCGATCCGGCGGCCCGCCCGCTCGGCGGTGTCGATGACGGCCCGCAGATGTGTGTCGTCCAGCGGGCCCGGGTCGATGACGACCGCGAGGTCGGAGTCGGGCTCGG
This sequence comes from Streptomyces sp. NPDC037301, assembly GCF_055602785.1. NCBI lineage: Bacteria > Bacillati > Actinomycetota > Actinomycetes > Kitasatosporales > Streptomycetaceae > Streptomyces > Streptomyces sp. NPDC037301. The sequence continues at coordinate 85,079 of NZ_JBVJWD010000012.1, read as the reverse complement.
CGACGATCCAGGTGTTGGTGCCGTCCAGCGTCATCGCCGAGGCGTTGGGGGCGAGGACGTTGACGGTACGGGTGGTGGCGGGCCCGGACAGCACCCCGCCGCGTGGCTGGCCGGGCAGCGCGGCCGCGTCGCTCATACGGCTTCACCTCCCGCGCCACCTGCACCTGTCGGCCCGCTCGGGATGTGCTTGGTGAACTCGTCGTGTCCCGGCCAGCTCAGCACCAACTCGTCACCCTCCAGCCGCGCCTGTGCCAGTACGGGGGTGAGGTCCTGGGAATCCGCCGCCTTCAGGGCCTCGGCGGCTGTCCCGTACGGCCTGAGCGTCCGCAGCGTCGACACGGTCGGCGGCATCATCAGCAGCTCGCCCCTGTCGTACCCGTCGGCGGCCTCTCCGGGCGCTGTCCACACCGTGCGGTCGGCCTCCGTGGAGGCGTTGCGGGTGCGCTGGCCCTCGGGGAGCGCGGCGACGAAGAACCAGGTGTCGTAGCGGCGCGGTTCGAACTCGGGGGTGATCCAGCGCGCCCAGGCACCCAGCAGATCGGAGCGCAGCACCAGACCACGCCGGTCCAGGAACTCGGCGAAGGAAAGCTCGCGGGCGACCAGTGCCTCGCGGTCGGCCTCCCAGTCGGCGCCGGTGGTGTCGCTGACGACCGTGTCGGCGGTCGGGCCGGCGAGGAGGACGCCCGCCTCCTCGTACGTCTCACGAACCGCAGCGCAGACGATGGCCTGCGCCTCGGCCGGTGTACCGACGCCGAGCCGCTCGGCCCAGCTCTCCAGCGCGGGTCCGGCCCAGCCGACGAGCCGGTCGTCGTCGCGCGGGTCGACCCCGCCACCCGGATAGGCGTACGCCCCGCCGGCAAAGGCCATGGAGGCGCGGCGGCGCAGCATGTGGACGGCGGGGCCGCCCCCGGTGCCGGCGGCAGGATCCCGGAGCAGCATCACGGTGGCGGCCCGCTTCGGAGTCGCGGCCGTCAGCTCGCCTGCGGCGAGTGCCCGGATCCGGTCGGGCCATTCCGGTGGGTACCACTGACCATTGGACATGGCCGGAGGCTATCCGGAACCGCGACGATGTTCGAGAGGCACGTTGATCCGTACATGCCCCGTACACACATGATCCCGCCCGGTCATCACGACCGGACGGGATCAGGGAATCGACAGCGGACGGCGAGCGGACGGCAGCGACCGTCCAAGGACCACGGCGGGCGTACGGCTCAGGCCCTGAGGGCCGCAGCAGCCCCAACGGCGGCGACCGCGCGCCCCGCGGGAGACGCGCGGCTCGGGCCCCGACAGACCACCCGCAGCAGACCTACGGCTCAGGCCCCGACCAGCTCGACCTGGACCTCGACCTCCACCGGCGCGTCCAGCGGCAGCACCGCGACGCCCACCGCGCTGCGCGCATGCACGCCCTTGTCGCCGAGGACCGCGCCCAGCAGCTCGCTGGCGCCGTTGATCACGGCGGGCTGCCCGGTGAAGTCGGATGCCGAGGCGACGAAGCCCACGACCTTCACGACTCGCGCGATCCGGTCCAGGTCGCCCGCGACGGACTTCACGGCGGCCAGCGCGTTGAGAGCGCAGGTCTTCGCCAGTTCCTTGGCCTCGTCGGGCGTGACCTCCGCACCGACCTTGCCGGTGACGGCGAGCTTGCCGTCCACCATCGGGAGCTGGCCGGAGGTGTACACGTACACCCCCGACTGCACGGCCGGCTGGTACGAGGCCAGCGGCGGCACGACGTCCGGCAGCGTCAGCCCGAGCTCGGCGAGCTTCGCCTCGACGGCGCCCGCCACTACGCCTTCTCCCGCTTCAGGTAGGCCACGAGCTGCTCGGGGTTGTTCGGGCCGGGAACGACCTGGACCAGCTCCCAGCCGTCCTCGCCCCAGGTGTCCAGAATCTGCTTGGTCGCGTGCACGAGAAGGGGCACGGTCGCGTATTCCCACTTGGTCATGGCCCGACTGTAATGCCTGGCACGCGCAGCCTCGTGCGTAGCCCGCGGCCCGACTGGTTAGGCTCGAATACGTGAGCAGGTTCCAGGTCGTCAGCGGCAAGGGTGGTACCGGTAAGACCACGGTCGCCGCCGCCCTCGCGCTCGCCCTCGCGACCGAGGGCAGGCGGACCCTCCTCGTGGAGGTCGAGGGCAGGCAGGGCATCGCCCAGCTCTTCGAGACGGAGCCCCTTCCGTACGAGGAGCGCAAGATCGCCGTCGCGTCGGGCGGCGGCGAGGTGTACGCCCTCGCGATCGACGCCGAACGCGCCCTTCTCGACTACCTCCAGATGTTCTACAAGCTCGGCAGCGCGGGCCGGGCGCTCAAGAAGCTCGGAGCGATCGACTTCGCCACCACGATCGCGCCCGGTGTACGGGACGTGCTGCTGACCGGCAAGGCCTGCGAAGCCGTACGCCGCAAGGACAAGCAGAACCGGTACGTCTACGACTACGTGATCATGGACGCCCCGCCCACCGGGCGCATCACCCGCTTCCTCAATGTGAACGACGAGGTGGCGGGGCTGGCCCGGATCGGCCCGATACACAATCAGGCGCAGGCCGTGATGCGGGTGCTGAAGTCCCCGGAAACGGCTGTCCATCTGGTGACACTGCTTGAGGAGATGCCGGTCCAGGAGACCGCGGACGGCATCGCGGAGCTGCGGGCCGCCGAACTGCCGGTCGGCCGGGTCATCGTGAACATGGTGCGACCGCATCTGCTGGACGAGGACGCACTGCGCACCGCCGCGGGCGGCCGCCGCAGGGAGATCGCCAAGGCGCTGACCCGGGCGGGCGTGACCGGCTCCGCGGGGCTCGTACGCCCCCTGGTCGAGCAGGCGGCCGAGCATGCCCAGCGGGTCGAGCTGGAGCGCGAGCAGCGCGAGGTGCTCGCGGGCCTGGAGCTGCCGGGGTACGAACTCCCGCTGATCGGCGAGGGCATGGACCCGGCCGGGCTCTACGACCTGGCGACCGAACTCCGCAAGCAGGGCGTGGGCGAAGGGGTGGGACAAGGGGTGGATACATGACACAGGGCACGGACGCGGCCACAGACACGGCCCCGGCCGCAGGCAGGGTCACCGCAACCACAACCGCACCCGCACCCGCGCTGGACACCGACGCACTGCTCGACGACCCCGGCATCCGGATCGTCGTGTGCTGCGGTTCGGGCGGGGTCGGCAAGACCACGACCGCCGCGGCGCTGGGCGTACGGGCGGCCGAGCGCGGCCGTAAGGTCGTCGTCCTCACCATCGACCCGGCGCGCAGGCTCGCCCAGTCCATGGGCATCGACTCGCTGGACAACATCCCGCGCCGGGTGTCGGGCATCGATGTCGAGGGTGCCGGGGAACTGCACGCCATGATGCTCGACATGAAGCGGACCTTCGACGAGATCGTCGAGGCGCACGCGGACGGCGAACGGGCCCGCGCGATCCTGGAGAACCCCTTCTACCAGTCCCTGTCGGCCGGTTTCGCGGGCACCCAGGAGTACATGGCGATGGAGAAGCTCGGGCAGCTGCGCGCGCGCAACGAGTGGGATCTGATCATCGTCGACACCCCGCCGTCGCGCTCCGCGCTGGACTTCCTGGACGCACCGAAGCGGCTCGGTTCGTTCCTCGACGGAAAGTTCATCAAGCTGCTGATGGCCCCGGCGAAGATGGGCGGCCGGGCAGGGATGAAGTTCCTCAACGTGGGCATGTCGATGATGACCGGCACTCTCGGCAAGTTGCTCGGCGGTCAGTTTCTGCGCGACGTACAGACCTTCGTGGCGGCGATGGACACCATGTTCGGCGGCTTCCGCACCCGGGCCGATGCCACGTACAAACTGCTGCAGGCGCCCGGTACGGCGTTCCTCGTCGTCGCGACACCGGAGCGTGATGCGCTGCGCGAGGCGGCGTACTTCGTGGAACGGCTGGCCGCGGAGGAAATGCCGCTGGCCGGTCTGGTGCTCAACCGTGTCCACGGCAGCGACGCCGCCCGGCTCTCCGCCGAGCTCGCACTTGCGGCCGCAGAAAATCTTGACGGGGTCGGCATTGTGGATCAGACGGCCGGGAAGGCTGGACTTCGTGACCCGGCCGACTGGTCGGTCGCCTATCCCGAAGCCGTTGCCGACCCTTCCGAGCACGAGGCCACCGAAGACCGCGAGCCAGATCCCGAACCGGCTCCCGAAGCCGCAACCAATACCGAGACCGTGACCGAGGCCGCTTCCGTCGAGCAGCTGACCGCAGGTCTGTTGCGGCTGCACGCGGAACGGATGCAGGTGGTCGCGCGCGAACAGCGCACACGCGACCGCTTCACCGCCCTGCACCCCGAGGTCGCCCTGACCCAAGTGGCCGCGCTGCCCGGTGACGTACATGACCTCGCGGGGCTTCGGGCCATCGGGGACCGGCTCGCGACCGGTTCCGCCCCGGCCGGAGCTGTGTAGCCGCCCGTCCGCTCTACCCCACCGCGGCGTACCTCTCGTGCAGTTCGTCGTCGTCCAGTTCGATCGCCACGGGCAGGATGCCCGTGGACTGCTCGTACTCGCTGCGCGCGGTCTCCAGCAGTCGGCGCCAGGACGTGACGGTGGGCCGCCTGCGCAGCAGTGCGCGGCGCTCCCGCTCCGTCATTCCGCCCCATACGCCGAATTCGACGCGATTGTCCAGCGCATCGGCCAGGCACTCGGTCCGCACCGGGCATCCGGTGCACACCGCCTTGGCCCTGTTCTGCGCTGCCCCTTGTACGAACAGTTCATCCGGATCGGTAGTGCGGCAGGCTGCCTGCGCACTCCAGTCGGTTACCCAGCCCATCACGGCGCCGTCCTCTCCCGAATCGAGGCTCCCCCACGGCGGTAGCGGCATATTCACCGCTGCCAGTTGAGGACGTTACGGAAGGCAGCGACAGCACAACACCCCCTTCGGGCCCAATCTTGAATGGCCCGAACGGACTATGCGTATGCGGCAGATCACCCAGGGGAGTGAGGTGAGGACATACCTGAATATCCCAGCAGAATCGGGACAGTTCACCTGGATCACAACGGACGTTCGATGACACAGGAGGCGAATTCGGGAGTGCCCGAACTCGTGGCCGGATCGTGCACGGGGGTTGATACACAACGGGACTGCCGTGACAGTTGGGAGCAGCTTAGGCCAAGGCATATACGTGTGTCCGGTGAATGAGAACGTAGGCTGCCCCCATGCCAAAGAAGCGCTCGGGCGGGGGTCTCACGACGACCCAGCAGGCCGCCAAGTTCCTCGGTGTCGCCGCACTTTCCGGAGTTGTGCTCGCGGGCATCGCGCTGCCGGCCGCCGGAGCACTGGGTCTCGCCACCAAGGGGACGGTCCAGGGATTCGACGAAATCCCGGCCAATCTCCGTACTCCACCGCTGAGCCAGCGCACCACGATCCTGGACAGCAAGGGCGGAATGATCGCCTCCGTCTATTCGCGTGACCGCACGGTGGTCGAGCTGAAGGACATCTCGCCGTACATGCAGAAGGCGATCGTGGCGATCGAGGACGCCCGCTTCTACGAGCACGGGGCGATCGACCTCAAGGGAATCCTGCGCGCACTGAACCGCAATGTGCAGGAGGGCGGAACCGCGCAGGGCGCCTCGACCCTCACACAGCAGTACGTGAAGAACGTCTTCGTCGAGGAGGCCGGCGACGACCCGGACAAGGTCGCGCAGGCCACTCAGCAGACCATGGGCCGCAAGATCCAGGAACTGAAGTACGCGATCCAGGTCGAGGAGAAGCTCGGCAAGAAGCGCATCCTGACGAACTACCTGAACATCACCTTCTTCGGGCAGCAGGCGTACGGCGTCGAGGCCGCCTCGCAGCGCTACTTCTCCAAGCACGCGAAGGACCTGACGCTGGAGGAGTCCGCGCTGCTGGCCGGCATCGTGCAGTCGCCGAGCCGCTACGACCCGGTCAACGACACCGCCGAGGCGACCAAGCGCCGCAACACCGTGCTCCAGCGCATGGCCGACGTCGGTGACATCTCGCAGGCCGAGGCCGACAAGGCGAAGTCGAACCCGATCAAGCTGAAGGTCAAGAAGCCGCAGAACGGCTGCATCACGGCCGTCAGCGGAGCCGGTTTCTTCTGCGACTACGTACGCCAGGTCTTTCTCTCCGACCCGGTCTTCGGCAAGACCAAGGAGGACCGGGCCAAGCTCTGGAACCGGGGCGGTCTGACAGTCCGGACGACGCTCGACCCGCAGTCCCAGCAGTCGGTGCAGAGCTCGATCAAGAGCCACGTCTACAAGTCGGACAAGGTCGCGACCGCCGTGACGCTGGTCCAGCCGGGCACCGGCAAGATCATGGGAATGGGCCAGTCCAAGCCGTACGGCTTCGGGCCCAACGAGACCCAGTACAACTACTCGGTCAACAAGAGCATGGGCGGCTCGAACTACGGCTTCCCGACCGGTTCGACGTTCAAGCCGTTCCTCGCCGCCGCGGCCATAGAGGGCGGCAAGCCGGCCACGCAGACCTACCCCTCCCCGTACGAGATGGACTACCCGGACACGGTGCAGTCCTGCGGGAAGCCGTGGGTCAACGACGGCACGCCGAAGTATCACCTGGAGAACGAGAACGAGTCCGAGAGGGGGCCGTACCCGCTGAAGGTGGCGATGGAGAAGTCCGTCAACACCTACTTCGTGCAGATGCTCCAGGACATCGGCATGTGTCCGGTCTCGAAGATGACCGACAAGCTGGGCGTGGTGCAGGGCGACGGCACCAAGCTGCCGCAGAACCCGTCCACACTGACCCTCGGTTCCAATGGCCTGTCGCCGCTGACGATGGCCAGCGCCTACGCCGCCTTCGCCAACCGCGGTACGTACTGCACATCGATCGCCATCGAGTCGGTGAAAACGGCGGACGGCACCTCGCTGCCCGTACCGAAGACCACCTGCTCGCAGGCGATGTCGCAGACGACGGCGGACACCATCAACACCCTGCTGCGCGGCGTGGTCGACTCCGGTACCGGTGCTGAGGCCGGCCTCCAGAGCCGCGACAACGCGGGCAAGACCGGTACGACCGACGCCCGTAAGAACGCCTGGTTCGTCGGCTACACGCCGAACATGTCCGGCGCGGTCTGGGTCGGCAGCCCGTCCCAGAGCGTCGAGATGGAGCGCATCACCATCGGTGGCGTGTACCAGGACAAGGTGTACGGCGGACAGGTCCCCGGACCGATCTGGCGTGACGCGATGACGGGCGCCCTCAATGGAGTGCCCGCCCCCGCCTTCAACACCGTCAACATCCCGGACCCGCCGGAGCAGCACGGCGATGACGGGGACCATGGCAGGCAGGGCCCCGGGGGCAAGAGGCCCGGCAAGAAGCCCGGCGGGAACACCGGCGGGAACACCGGCGGCCGCGGCGGTCAGACCAACGACGGTACGCAGGGTCCCTGACCCTGCGGTTCACGCACATGAAGGTGGGGCGCCCCGGATCGATCCCGATCCCGGGCGCCCCACTTCGTACATCCCTGTCCGTACGTCGCGCGGCCTCAGCCCGCCAGGAGCTTCTTCACCGCGGCGGCCACCCGGCCGCCGTCCGCGCGCCCCGCGACCTTCGGGTTCACGATCTTCATGACGGCGCCCATCGCCCGCGGCCCCTCGGCCCCGGCGGCCTTCGCCTCCTCGACGGCGGACGCCACGATCGCACCCAGCTCGTCGTCGCTCAGCTGCTTCGGCAGGTATGCGTCGAGCAGCTCACCCTCCGCCTTCTCGCGCTCGGCCTGCTCGGTCCGGCCGCCCTGGGCGAAGGCCTCGGCCGCCTCGCGGCGCTTCTTCGCCTCCTTGGCGATCACCTTCTGCACCTCGTCGTCGGAGAGCTCGCGCGCCGTCTTGCCGCTGACCTCCTCCTTCGTGATGGCGGTGAGGGTCAGCCGGAGCGTGGACGAGGTCAGCTCGTCACGCGCCTTCATGGCCGTGGTGAGGTCTTCCTTGAGCTTGGACTTGAGCGTGGTCATGTGCTGATTGTGGCAGGTACGGGGCGCCCACCGCCCGCCGGTTTTCTTTCCGCCGCACCGTGTCTGCGACGATGGGCGCATGCGCGCACGCTACGGAGTACCCCTGAAAGTCACGGCAGTCGGCGCAGCGGTCGGCGCTGTCGGCCTCGCCTACGCCGCCGGGTTCGAGGCCCGCTCGTTCCGCCTGCGACGGGTCACCATCCCCGTACTCCCGTACGGGGCACGACCGTTGCGCGTACTCCAGGTCTCCGACATCCACATGGTGAGCGGCCAGCGCAAGAAGCGCGCCTGGCTGCAGTCGTTGGCCGGCCTGCGCCCGGACTTCGTCGTGAACACCGGCGACAACCTCTCGGACCCCGAGGCCGTACCCGAGCTGCTCGACGCGCTCGGTCCGCTGATGCAGTTCCCGGGTGTGTACGTCTTCGGCTCCAACGACTACTACGGCCCCAAGCTCCGCAACCCTGCCCGCTACCTCTTCGAGAAGGCCCGGGGCAAGCACGGCCTCAACGGGAACGCCCCCGCGGTCGGCGTCGTCCACAACCCGTGGGAGCCGATGCGCGACGCCTTCGACGAGGCGGGCTGGCTGGGCCTGTCCAACACCCGCGGCCGCCTCAAGGTCGACGGCCTGGAGATCGCCTTCACCGGCCTGGACGACCCACACATCAAGCGCGACCGCTACGCGGAGGTGGCGGGCGGCCCCGAGACGGGCGCCGACCTCTCCATCGGCGTGGTCCACGCCCCCTACCTGCGCTCCCTGGACGCCTTCACGGCGGAGGGGTACCCCCTGATCCTGGCCGGTCACACCCACGGCGGCCAGCTCTGCATCCCCTTCTACGGTGCCCTGGTCACCAACTGCGACCTGGACACGGACCGGGTCAAGGGCCTCTCCACCCACTCCGTCGAGGACCACCGCGCCTACCTCCACGTCTCCGCAGGCTGCGGCACCAACCGCTACACCCCGGTCCGCTTCGCCTGCCCGCCCGAGGCGACCCTGCTGACCCTGACGCCCCGGGACTGAGCACCCGCGGCCCCCCTCGCTCTCAGCAGCACATAAACCGGATTTCGTCTGCGGGCGCGGGTGGGCTAAAGTAATCGATGTCGCCGGGATACCGGCGGCGATCGGGGTGTAGCGCAGCTTGGCAGCGCGCTTCGTTCGGGACGAAGAGGTCGTGGGTTCAAATCCCGCCACCCCGACAGCTGAAATACCAGGTCAGGGGCCTGATCCACTAAGTGGATCAGGCCCCTGAGTGGTTTCCGGAGATCGTTTGGGAGAAATCCGGGAGAAGGCCTTGGTCGTGGTCTCCCCGAGGACAGCCTGCGGTCATCTGCGAAGTGAGGCGCTTGAAGGCAGCTGTACGTATGCCATCGCGAAGCCAGTTGCCGCTTTCGCCAACGGCCGAGTGTCGACTCAGCAACCAGCAGGCCAGTGCACTGCCGGCCTCGGTCATGGCGCGGCCACGGCAAGCCATGCGTTGCCGTGGCCGCCGAGTTTCAGGAGGTCCACCACTGCCGCCGTGGCAACGGGCTGCCGCCCGAGCAGAAGACACGGCGGTGGCCCGTTCAACGCCGACGGCCGGCGTTGCACGGGCTGGGCCTGCCGCACCCTCGGCCGACGCTAAGCCCCGGCCACCCGGGAAGGCTCCGCCGACGGAGCGCGCGCGGTCAAGCCGGCCCTGCGGCCCCAGGCCCGCTCTCCGAGCAGGGACATCGCGGCAGGCAGCAGCACACCACGTACAACGGTGGCGTCGATGAGGATGGCCAGTGCCATGCCGAGGCCCAGCATCTTGTACTCGATGGCGGACAAGGTCATGAAGACCGTGAAGACACCGGTCATGATGAGCGCCGCGCTGCTGACGACGCCCGCACTGGCCGCTATGCCTCCGACGACCGCCTCACGCGGCTCCGTGCCCGCGAGCCACCGTTCCCTGATCCGGCTGAGAATGAAGATGTGGTAGTCCATGCTCAGGCCGAACAGGATGATGAACATGAACAGCGGTAGCCAACTCACCACTCCACCGTAGGAGTTGAACCCCAGGAGCGACTCCAGGTTGCCGTCCTGGAAGACCAGGGTCAGCGCCCCGTAAGCAGCGCCGATGGACAGCAGATTGAGCAGGATCGAAGCCAGCGGGATGGTCCATGACCGGAACGTCACCGCGAGCAGGAGGAACGCGAGGCCGAGGATGAACGCGAGGACGATCGGGGTCCGGCTGTTCACCTGCTTCGCGAAGTCGTGCGGCATGGCGGTCTTGCCCGCGACCGCGTAGTCGACACCCTGCACCGTGCCGAGAGTGTTCATGATCCCCGGAGGTAAGGTCGGGGCGCTGATCGGCCGCAAACGCGCGTTCGTGATCGGTTGCAGCATCTACGGCTGCGGATCCCTCATCACGGCGCTCGCGCCCAACCTGCCTGTGTTGCTGCTCGGCTGGTCGTTCCTCGAGGGGGTCGGAGCGGCGCTCATCCTCCCCGCGATCGTGGCGCTCGTGGCCGGCAACTTCGCCACGGAACGTCGTCCTGCGGCCTACGGACTCGTCGCGGCAGCAGGGGCCGTGGCGATCGCGCTCGGGCCGCTCATCGGGGGTGTCGCCACGACGTACTTCTCGTGGCGGTGGGTCTTCGCCGGGGAGGTCTTGGTGGTCCTCGGCATCCTGGTGCTTGCCCGTCGCATCGCTGACGCCGCGAGCGACGAACGCCCGCGCATCGATCTCGTCGGCGCCGTGCTCTGCGCGCTCGGGCTCGGGATCTGCGTCTACGGGGTGCTCCGCTCGGACGAATGGGGCTGGTTCAGGCCGAAGCCCGACGCGCCTTCGTGGCTCGGGGTTTCCCTGGTCGTGTGGTTGATGCCGGCAGGGCTGCTTCTGGTCCGGCTCTTCCTCCGCTGGGAGGCCCGACTCGTGGAGCGGCGCAGGGAGCCGCTCATTCACCCATCCATGTTGGAGAACAAACAGCTCACCGGCGGGCTGACGATGTTCTTCTTCCAGTACCTCGTACAGATGGGCGTGTTCTTCGTCGTACCGCTCTATCTGTCGGTTGCCCTGGGCCTGTCCGCGCTCACGACCGGTGCCCGCCTCCTGCCGCTCTCGATCACGCTGCTGGCTGCCGCGGTCCTGATCCCACGCTTCTTCCCCGGCGTCTCGCCGCGACGCGTGGTGCGGCTCGGGGTTCTCGCGTTGCTCACGGGCGCCGCCGCCCTGATGGCCGCGCTCGATGCAGACGCCGGTGCGGAAATCGTCACCATCCCACTTCTGTTGATCGGGCTCGGCATGGGATCGCTGGCGTCCCAGCTCGGGTCAGTCACCGTGTCCGCAGTGCCGGAGCAACAGAGCGCAGAAGTCGGCGGCGTCCAGAACGCCGTCACCAACCTCGGCGCCTCGATCGGAACCGCACTCGCCGGGTCGATCATGATCGCCGCGCTCACGTCTTCGTTCCTGACCAACGTCGAACAGCATCCGGCGGTCCCGGCCGACGTCAAGAGCAAGGCGACCGTCGAGCTCCGAAGCGAAGCAACCTTCCTGTCGGACGCCCAGCTCAAGACCGCCCTCGAAGAGGCCGGCACAAGCACGGAGGTGACTCGGGCGACGCTCGACGCGAACGCCGAGGCGAGACTCGACGGCCTGCGCGTCGCACTCGCCATCCTCGCCCTCACCGCTCTCCTCGCGATGTTCTTCACCCACCGGATCCCGACGTCCCAACCCCGGTCGACGGAGCCATAGCCGCTGACACAGGTCACCCATCCAGTCGCCCCACCTTGCGCATCAAGCAATGCTGACGACCGTGCCCGCGCTCACCCCTGGTGTGGTACCAGAAGCCGTTGTGCTCAACGCCGAGGAGAACGCCTCGACCAGCCGGCGTGGGGCTCTTCCACGCATGGGTCGGGCCCAGGTGCGTGCCGTAGGCAACGGCGGAATCGTGCATCACAGCTCGCCCAGGATGCGCCGTCACGGCTCTGACCCCGGCTCACCGCGGCCCGGTTGGGGCAGGTCTTCCGCCCTCCCCCGTCGGACGTTTCTACTTCCTTACGGGGCGACGGGCTGTGCTCGTCAGGGCCTACGCCTCGGCGACCTTGGCCGTGAAGGCATCCAGATTGCCCGCCATGCGCTCGAGGCGCTCGTCCAGCGTCAGGGACTCCTCGTACCGCCCGGAACGCAGCTTCGGCTGCCGCTTGCCCCGCAGATACAGGGGGCAGGCGAGGTCCGCGCAGATGTAGACACCGACCGTGTTGCCCTCGCGGCCCTGGGCGCCCGCCAAGGGGGCAGCGAGCAGGGTGACTCCGGAGGAGGCGTGATTTGTCAGACAGATCTGGCACATGCTGGACTTCATGGCACTGGTTCGCCTCACGGAGGGTATGCGCAGAGATATCCCCAGCGGACCCTGTGCCCGTGGCACCACGAGGTGTGCCCGCAGCGGCGCTCCCGGATCCACCCATCCCAGGAAGTCCAGGTCCTCCCAGGGCAGTTCGGCGAAGTCGAGCGGCAGCCGAAGCCTCGCCGCCTCACCCTTGGTGCAATTCACGAAGGATGAGCGGATCTGTTTCTCACTGAGCGGTTCCACGGGCATCGACCCTATGTCCGCCCCGACAGGCCCGCATCTCAATATTCGAGCGGTCCGCCGGACAGGACCCGCATCGCCCATGGGCTTTCTCCCGGACCCGGCGGAGCACGTCCGGCGTGGAGGGGGCGGGTGCTCAAGGCAACAGCACCCGGCCCGCCACCCCGCCCGGCGTGCGGCGGGCCGGCCCGGCCTGGACAGCCACGGCTCACGCACGTACGGCCGGCAGAAGAGCGAGATGATGAGGCCTGCCGACCTCCTCGGAGCACCCGGCAAACCCGAGCAGCGCCTGCGCGAGGCCCTCTCCATCCCCCACGCCACCGCGGAACGCCTGTCCCCGCTCCGGCCGGTGCGCCCAGGGTCGCCGCCCGCCCTCGTCATGCACGGCACCGAGGACCGCGTCGTACCCATCGACCGGGCACGCCGCTTCCGCGACCGGATGACCACCGAGGGCAACCACTGCCGCCTCGTGGAGTACTCGGGAGCGGGCCACGGCTTCTTCAGCTCGGACACGGACGGACGCTACGACGCAACGGTCGAGGAAGCGGTCGGCTTTCTCCTGGGCGGTGCCCCGCCGGCGGATGCCCCTGCAACGCGGATCTGATCCGTGAAGGGACGGATACCCGGCTTGCGGCCGGTCCCTCCCGCCTGCGTCGGCATAAGCGCGCTCGACAGCGAGAGCCCGAGATGCACCGTTCGCACTCAAATGCGAATCTGGTACTGGCCCATCGTCCGATATCCGCTACAGGAGGCACGATCGTGGGCAAGAAGCAGAGTCGGCAGAACCGAGGTGCCCGCACCGGCGGCCACGAACGCAGTGCTGCTCCGGAGACGAAGGAACAGCCGACGCAGCCAAGGGCCGCCCAGGACACGGTGCACTCGATCTCGGAACAGGTCTCCCACCGGAAGCAGCGGAGGTTCGGCCACAACTGACCCTCGTAGATCTACGACAACCGCCCTCTGTGGTGGCAACCCCAACGCGGGGTTGCCACCACAGAGGGCGGTTGTCGTCAGGGCCTACGGTCGGCCGTCCGCCGGCCCGGAGCGGTCCCGGAACAGTCCTTGATGGCTTCTTCACAGGTTCTTCATGGGCGCGGCCCTGCATTCGTCGCCGTCCGGCCGGAGCGGGAGCCGGGCGACGGCCAATGTGCGAGAAAGAGCATGTCCTCCTCCGTGGTGCGTGCCGTGAGCAGCGGGATGGAGACCTGGGATTCGGCGCGCAGGATCCGGCATACGTCGAGGCCGTCGACATTCGGCATCGTCACATCGAGCACGATGAGGTCGGGCCGGGAGGACCTTGACCGGTCGATCGCCGAGCGGCCGTCGGCGACGATCTGGACCTCGTTCCCCTCACGCCCCGGACAGATGCCTGTCAACCGCGCCTGCTTCACGTCGTCCTCGGCAACCAGTACGCGCGCGCTCAACGAGACTCCTCGTCCGGGCTCCGTCGTGACAGGGGTACCAGTATCCGTATGAGCCGCTGACGCGGAGTCGGACTCCGGCAGCGGATCCCGGATCGCGCAGGGCGGATGATGGCATGTCATGCGGCGTCCCTCGCGAGCCTGTTCAGGCGCCGACGACCGGTCGCGCGGGGGCCGGGCCCCGCACCACAGGGGCCGCAGCACGGGGCCCCGCCGCCGCCCGAACACTCAGGTCCCGCACGGAGATTCAGGCACCCCGAGAGGTTTGTCTACGCGCGGAGCCATCGCGACCGAACGATCATTCGGGCATATCAGACCAGTTCTTACGCGGCTATTACCGGCGAGTACCAACAGCTGCTAGAAACGTGGCGCTCAATCAACCCCCCACCCACCCCCCACACTTCGGAGGGCTGACAGCCATGTCAGTACGGAGATTCTGGGCGTCCGCATCCACTCTGGTCCTCGCCGCCGTGGCCGCTCTGGGCGTCGCCCAGCCGGCCTCGGCATCCTCGGCCGCCGCCGGCGGGTACGTCGCACTCGGCGACTCGTACTCGTCCGGCGTCGGCGCGGGGAGCTATCTCTCCGACAGCGGCGACTGCCGTCGCAGCACCAACGCCTACCCCTACCTCTGGGCAGCTGCGAACTCACCTTCCTCTTTCGCCTTCGTCGCCTGTTCGGGCGCCACGACGAGTTCGGTGACCGGCAGCCAGCTGGGCGCACTGAGCTCGTCCACCGGCCTGGTCAGCGTCACGGCGGGCGGCAATGACGTGGGCTTCGCCGATGTCATGCAGGACTGCGTGCTGTCCAGCGAGGCCACCTGCCTGAGCAGCGTGAGCTCGGCCGTGTCGCAGATGCAGAACTCACTTCCGTCCGGCCTGAGTTCGCTCTACGGCTCCATCCGGTCACGGGCCCCGCAGGCACATGTCGTGGTGCTGGGATACCCGCGCTTCTACCAGCTGAGCGGCAGCTGCATCGCCGGGCTCTCGGAGAAGGAGCGGGCGGCCATCAACAGCGCGTCCGACGTCCTGAACGGTGTCATCGCCAAGCAGGCGGCCGACGCCGGGTTCACCTTCTCCAGCGTGGCGGACGAGTTCACCGGGCATGAGCTGTGCTCCGGTGACGCATGGCTCAACAGTGTGACGCTCCCCGTCTACAACTCGTACCACCCCAAGGCCGCCGGACAGTCGGGCGGCTATCTTCCGGCCTTCCGCTCGGCCGCGTAGGACGCGGACGACGGAGGTGCAGAAGCGCGGCGGGCCGCCGGGATGTTCCGGCCGCCCACCGCGCTTCTGTTGCGTTCAGGCGCGGGCATATTGCCTCGGGCGAAGGCGATGTCGCTTCACGCGCGGGCGTGTCGCTTCAGGCGCGGGCAGCGGCGTCCCGCCGGTGCAGGGCGAGGGCGGTCGCAGCGGCGACTACGGCGGTGGCTGCGGCCACCCACCAGCCGTGCCGGAATGCGTCGAGCGCCTCGGCCGGTCCGTCAGGGGCGCCGAGCAGCGTCCCGGCGTTTTCGCTGCCCGGCCGGCCGTGCTCGGCCGCCGCCGCGCTGCATGTGGTGGGTGAGAAACGGGCGCTGCTCGCGGTGCGCGAGATCTTCTTCGGCAACCACCGGTTCGAGGCGATCGCCCGCAACACCGGCGCACCCCGGGACCGCCTCGCGGCCCGGCTGCGCTCACTGGAGCAGGCAGGGGTGGTCGAGCGGCGGCCCTACAACGAACGGCCGCCGCGCTACGAGTACCACCTGACCGAGTCCGGTCGTGATCTCGCGCCGGTGATCCGGGCCCTGCTGGACTGGGGCGACCGGTGGGTGCTGGAGGAGCAGCCGGTGGTCATGATCCATGAACCGGCGGCGGAGGGTGTCCCAGTCGCGGTTGTCGGCCGCCTCCAGTGCGTTTTTACCGCGGTGCGCAGATCAGCAGTCGTGGTCATGGTTCGAGTCTGAACCCCACCACTGACAACGGGCCTTGAGTGTCGGTCTTCGGTCAGGAGCCGGCCGGGCGCGACGCCTTGACCGAGTACATCAGCGGGATGCGCGGACGGTCGGCGGAGAAGCGGTAGAAGCCGTCGCCGTGCCGCTCCAGCGCCGAGAAGCGGGCGAAGAGCGAGACGTCGTGCTCGTGCAGGAACTCGATCCGCAGCCCGGCGGCGGCCAGCGCCGACACCACGTCGCCGATCGGGTGCTGCCATTCGACGCTGCGGTTGTGGACGGTCGGTGCGTCGAAGTCCGCGTAAGTGCCAGGCGTCTCGTCCACCCATGCGTCGCGGCTGAAGTAGTCGTGGACGACCTTCGCGCCGGTCGAGTCGTCGAGGCAGTCCGTGAGCGGATGGAACTCCGCGAGGTAGAGGAAGCCGCCGGGCGCCACGAGCGATGCGGCGGTCTCGGCCCAGCGCCGGGTGTCGGGCAGCCAGTTCAGCGCGCCGACGCCGGTGTAGACGATGTCGTACGACGAGTCCGGGACGGCCTGCGCGGCGTCATGGACATCGGCGGCGACGAACGCTGCCCGGTCCTGGGTGAACCCCAGCTCGCGGGCCAGCCCGCGCGCGGTCTCCACGGCCGGTTCGGAGAAGTCCAGACCGACGACGTGTGCGGCGCCGTGCCGGGCCCAGGAGAGGGTGTCGACCCCGATGTGGCACTGCAGATGCAGCAGCGACTTGCCCGTGACGTCCCCGACCTCGGCGAGTTCGAAGTCGCGCAGGGCATCCTTGCCGGCGCGGAAGGAATCCAGGTCGTAGAAGTCGCTCCCGGCGTGGATGGGGACCCGCTCGTCCCAGTGCGCACGGTTGGCCTCGTGCCAGTCGGCAGGGGTCGGTGCATTCATGCCCGGGAGGTTATCCACAGCCTGCGGGCGATGCGAACGAATTGTCGGCGTTCCGGCGCAGAATGGGGGACATGACTGAGATCACTGACTCGACGGCCCCCACCGCACCGGCGACCGATTCCGTACCGGAGTGGGAGCAGCGTTTCCGGGCGCCACGGGTGTCGTTGCCCGACTGGGCGGAGGATGCGCCGGACCGCGCGCTGTTCGTCTCCAATGCCACGGGGACGTACGAGCTGTACGCATGGGACCGCGAGACCGGCAAGCAGCGCCAGGTGACCGACCGGCCGAACGGGACGACTGACGGTGTGCTGACACCGGACGGCGAGTCGGTCTGGTGGTTCAGCGACACCGACGGGGACGAGTTCGGGGTGTGGATGCGCCAGCCGTTCCACGGCGGCGAGGGCGAGGAGGCGGTGGACGAGCCGGCGGCACCCGGTCTCGGTGCCTCGTACCCGGCCGGGCTCGCGATCGGGCGTGACGGTACGGCGGTGGTCGGCCGTTCGACCGACGAGGACGGGACGACGATCCATGTCGTACGGCCCGGGGCCGCGCCCGTCGAGATCTACCGCCACCGCGAGTCGGCGGGCGTCGGTGACCTGTCGTACGACGGGACGCTGATCGCCCTGGAGCACACCGAGCACGGCGATGCGATGCACTCCGCGCTGCGCGTGGTGCGGCCCGACGGGTCGACGGTCGCCGAGCTGGACGACACCGAGGGCGGTACGAAGGAGCTGGGCCTGTCCGTGCTGGGCTTCGCCCCCGTCGCGGGGGACACGAGGCTGCTGGTCGGGCATCAGCGGCGGGGCCGCTGGGAGCCGATGATCTGGGATCCGATGACGGGCACGGAGACGGACCTCGCGATCGACCTGCCCGGTGATGTGGGCGCCGAGTGGTATCCGGACGCCTCCGCGCTGCTGATCGTGCACGGCTTCGAGGCCCGCAGCGACCTGTGGCGGTACGAGCCTGGGGCGGGCAGCGCCCCCGTCCGGGTGGATACCCCCGCGGGTTCGGTGTCGGGAGCCACGGCCCGGCCCGACGGCACAGTGGAGTACCTGTGGTCGTCGGCGGCGCAGCCGCCCGTCATCCGGTCCACCTCGGGTGCGGTGGTGCTCGATCCGCCCGGCTTGAAGGCTCCGGCGTCCGTGCCGGTGGAGGATGTGTGGGTGGACGGGCCCGGGGGCCGCGTCCACGCTCTCGTGCAGCGGCCGGCCGGCCCGGCGGAGGGCCCGTTTCCCACCGTCTTCGAGATCCACGGCGGCCCTACCTGGCACGACAGCGACGCCTTCGCCTCCGGCCCCGCCGCCTGGGTGGACCACGGCTACGCGGTCGTCCGGGTCAACTACCGCGGCTCCACCGGATACGGCCGCGCCTGGACGGACGCGCTCAAGCACCGGGTCGGTCTGATCGAGCTGGAGGACATCGCCGCGGTACGGAAGTGGGCGGTGAAGTCCGGGCTTGCGGACCCGGCGAAGCTGGTCCTGGCCGGTGGCTCCTGGGGCGGCTATCTGACTTTGCTCGGCCTCGGTACGCAGCCGGACGACTGGGCCCTGGGCCTGGCGGCGGTCCCGGTCGCCGACTACGTCACGGCGTATCACGACGAGATGGAGGACCTGAAGGCGATGGACCGCACCCTGCTGGGCGGCACGC
The DNA here is from genome assembly GCF_055602785.1 of Streptomyces sp. NPDC037301. NCBI lineage: Bacteria > Bacillati > Actinomycetota > Actinomycetes > Kitasatosporales > Streptomycetaceae > Streptomyces > Streptomyces sp. NPDC037301. The sequence goes on along the minus strand of NZ_JBVJWD010000012.1, from coordinate 66,735 downwards.
CGGAGGAGGTTCCCGAGCGTTTCGAGGCCTCGTCCCCGCTGACGTACGTCGACGACGTGCGGGCGCCGGTCTACATCTCGGCGGGCGTCAACGACCCGCGCTGCCCGATCCGCCAGGTCGAGAACTACGTGGACCGGCTGAAGGGCCGTGACGCGGTGCACGAGGTCTACCGGTACGACGCGGGACACGGTTCGCTCGTCGTGGAGGAGCGGATCAAGCAAGTCCGGCTGGAACTCGACTTCGCCCAGCGCCACCTGGCCACGGGTAGCGCCCCCGCCTCTTCGAGCCTGTCCGGCGAATAGGGGCGTCTGTCCCTCCTGCACGAATCCCGCGCGAAACCACCGCCACAGGCCATCGTGAGCCTTTCCGGCGATCGAGGACGGACCGCCGACCCGCCCGATCCGCTCGGGCGGGCCGATTCGAGCCCGTCCGGCGATCGAGGACAAAGCGGTGGCCCGGCGAGCAACCCGCGAGGTCGGGATGCCGAGCCGGACGCCGATGACCGGCAGCCCCGTCGGCACTCGGACGCGCCCCACCCGGCACCCCGCTCCGGGCGACCGGAGCGGAGACCGTACCGTGGAGGGGTGTACCGGTTCCTGCTGACCCCGCGATGGTGGGGGATCAACCTCTTCGTCGTGCTGGCCATCCCGTTCTGCATCTTCATGGGCACCTGGCAGCTCGGCCGCTTCGAGGACCGCGTGCAGACGCACGACGCCGCCGAGAAGCAGCCCGCTCCGGGCACGAGGGCGGCCAAGCCGATCGACGACCTCCTGCCCGTCGACACGGTGACCTCGGGCCGCCCCGCCACCGCCACCGGCCGGTACGCCGACCAGTTCCTGGTACCCGGCCGGGAGTTGGACGACAAGAGCGGCTTCTATGTCCTGAACATGCTCCGCACGGACGGCGGCAAGGCCCTGCCGGTGGTGCGCGGCTGGCTGCCCGGCCGGCCCGGCCAGACCGCCGTGCCCGCCGCACCGACCGGCGAGGTCACGGTGACCGGCGACCTCCAGGCGTCCGAGAACGCCGGCACCGCGGGCGTCGACGCGGCGGGTGGGCTCCCGGACGGTCAGCTCGGCATGATCAGCGCCGCGTCCCTGGTCAACCTCGTCCCGTACGACGTCTACGACGCATGGGTGACGCTCCAGGACGCCGGCTCCAGCGGCGCGCTGCGTCCCGTACCGGCCGCCGTACCGCAGGGCACCGGGCTCGATCTGAAGGCCTTCCAGAACCTCGGCTACACCGGCGAGTGGTTCGTCTTCGCCGGGTTCGTGCTCTTCATGTGGTTCCGGTTGGTCCGCCGCGAGGCCGAAGCGACGCGTGACCTGAAGCTGGGCCTCGTCGACGGCGCGGATTCGAATGCGGACACGGATGCAGATGCGGGCAAGGATGCGGGCACGAACACCGGCCCCACCGATCCCGCCGGCTCCAACGTGAGCGCCGGCACGGCCTGAGACAGACACCTGAGACACGCATGCGTGAGGGGGCCCGCCGAATCGACCGGCAGGCCCCCTCACGCATGCGTCGTACGCCGCCGCCCCTGCGTCACGTCGCGGGGGCCAGCACCCCGGTCCGGTAGATCGTGCCCGCGCAGGCGTTGGGGATCTCCGTCTCCGCGACCGGCGCCCCCGCCTCCGGCGTGTGCGTCACGGCAACGCTGCCGTCCAGCGCCCCGCCGCCGTCCTCGCTGCCGAGCTGCGCAGCCGTATCCGAAGTCCCGTCAGTGGTACCGGTACCGGCGGCAGCGGCTCCGCCCGCGCCGCCCGCGCCGCCCGCGCCGTCCGTCGGTGTCGGGCTCGGTGAACCTCCGGAGGTCGGACATGTGTCCTTCGGCACCCAGGCGAACTTCACCTCGTACGCCATGGACGGTTTCAGCAGCACTGTCCCCTGCTCCTGCGAGGGGTCGGGCAGTCCGGCCGCCGCGTCACCCGCGGTGTGCTGGACGATCGTGATCTTGGCCGGGTCGGCCGCGCCCATCGCCTGGAAGCCCACGCTGCCGCTACTGCTCACCGAACAGTCCGTGCCGGAGACATTGGCGATCCGGAACGTGCCGTACACCGTGCCGTCGGCCCCCGCCGCGCCCGTCTCGGCCGAGGCGACACCGAGCTGACCCGGATCGCAGGTCGGCATGGAGGCCACCGCGGAGTTGTCCGGGTCGGCGACCCCGCCGACCAGGTTGCCACCGGCGCCCTGGCCACGGCTGTCGGACGGACTGCTCGTGCTCGTCGGCTGGTTCCTGGCGCCGTCGGCCTGCCCGTCGGCGCTGCCGCCGCTGCTCTTCCCGCCGGCTCCGGAGTCGTTGTCGGTGCCGCTGCCGCCCTGCGCCTGCTCACCGTGTCCGGCTATCGCGGGGTCGGCGGTGCTCGAACCGTCGGAGTTCGCGACATGGACGAAGGCGGGGACCGCCGTGCCGATGAGCAGCGCCGCTGCCGCCATACCGACGACAGCCTGCCGCCGCCTGGCGCGCCGGGTGGGCAACGCGCGGTACAGATGGTCGAGAGTGCCGTCGCGGGGTTCGATGTGCTGGACGGCTCCGCGCAGCATGCGGCGCAACACGGCCTCGTCCATGTCCGGGCCGCCGCCGCCCCCCGAACCGGAACCCGCGCCCGGGCCCTCGCCGAAGAGGCTGCTCAGCCCCCCGAGCTCGGCCGTCTCAGCGGCTGCGTCGCCCTCACAGAGGTCACCCGCGCCTCCCACGGACGCGAGGTCCCGATCCGCGAGGCCCCGATCCGCTTGATCCGTACCCGAGTTCGCGTCCGGCTTCACGTCCGGGTTCACATGCGAGGCGCTCTCCGGCCCGTCGTTCACAATTCCGTTTCCAGTCCGGTCAATCCGATGCTCACGCTCGTGGCTGTTCTCGTTCCTGCGGAAGCGCCGACTCATGCCTGCGCCTCCATCACGACGCGCAGCGCCGCGATCCCACGGGAGCCGTAGGCCTTGACCGAGCCCAGGGATACGCCCAGCGTCTCGGCCACCTGAGCCTCCGTCATGTCCGCGAAGTAACGCAGCACCAGCACCTCCCGCTGGCGCCGTTGCAGCCCCCGCATCGCTTTGATCAGCGCGTCCCGCTCCAACTGGTCGTACGCGCCCTCTTCCGCGCTCGCCATGTCCGGCATGGGCTTGGACAGCAGCTTCAGCCCGAGGATGCGGCGGCGCAGCGCGGAGCGCGACAGATTGACGACGGTCTGGCGCAGATACGCGAGTGTCTTCTCGGGGTCCCGTACCCGGCTGCGCGCCGAGTGCACGCGGATGAACGCCTCCTGCACGACGTCCTCACATGAGGCGGTGTCGTCCAGGAGCAGAGCCGCGAGGCCCAGCAGCGAACGGTAGTGGGCCCGATAGGTCTCGGTGAGATGGTCGACCGTGGTTCCGGCAGCCACGCTGTCCTCAGCGCCCTCGCGCTGTGACGGCAGCCGTGCGGGACGTGCAGCGGGCATGGGCGCAATCACCGGCATACCGCCGGGCGCGCGGGGCCGTCTGAGCGGACGCACCGAAGCGCCGCGCAAGGGGCCCACCACTGTGATATCGAGAACCTCTGCCACGCCAGTTGGACACGTTTCCCCCCGTCAGGGTTGTACGCGCGCGGCACCGCGTTCGCCGCAGTGCGACATGCCCTCATACGTACCTGCTCTTCCACAAATGCCCCGAATATGCGCCCCGCCGTGCAAGAAGTGACCGCATAGACGCGTGCCCTCCGGCCGACGGTTGCACCAGGCCGAAAGGTCATCGTCGGATACCCCGACACCCCAGCTCAAGAGGTTGAGACCTTCAACTTGCTCACAGGGCATTCACAGAGAGTACAAAACAGGTTCGAATCAGACCCGGGGAAATTCGGCAGCCACCGATTCGGCGATCTGCGCCACGTTCAACGCCGCTCCCTTGCGGAGGTTGTCGCCGCAGACGAACAGTTCCAGGCCCCTCGGATCGTCCAGTGACCTGCGCACCCGTCCGACCCAGGTCGGATCGGTGCCGACGACGTCGGACGGTGTCGGGAAGTCCCCCGCCGCCGGGCTGTCGTAGAGCACGACGCCCGGTGCCGTCGCCAGGATCTCGTGGGCCCGGTCGACCGCGATCTCGTTCTCGAACCGTGCGTGCACAGACATCGAGTGCGTCGCGATGACGGGTACGTAGACACAGGTCGCCGCCACCCGCAGGCTCGGCAGGTCCAGGACCTTGCGGCACTCCTCGCGGATCGCCAGTTCCTCCGACGACCAGCCGCCCCCGGCCTCGCTCCCGGCCCAGGGCACCACATTGAGGGCCACCGGCGCGGCAAAGGGGCTGCCTTCCGTGTCCCCCAGGGCCCGGCGTACGTCCCCGGGCTGCGTACCCAGTTCCGTACCGGCCACCATCGACAGTTGTTCGCGCAGCGCCGCGACACCGTCCCGGCCCGCCCCGCTCACCGCCTGGTACGAGGAGACGACCAGTTCCCGTACCCCGAATTCGGCGTGCAGCGCGCCGACCGCGACGATCAGCGAGAGTGTCGTGCAGTTCGGGCTCGCGACGATGCCGCGCGGTCTGATCCGCGCGGCATGCGGATTGATCTCGGGCACGACCAGCGGAACGTCCGGGTCCAGCCGGAACGCGGCGGAGTCGTCGATGACGACCGTGCCCTTGGAGGCGGCGATCGGCGCCCACTGCGCGGAGACGGCGTCGGGCACCAGGAACAGCGCCACGTCGACGTCGTCGAAGACGTCCTCGGTGAGTTCGAGGACTTCGCTCTCCTCGCCGCGCACGACCAGCTTGCGGCCGGCCGAACGCGACGAGGCGATCAGTTTCACCTCGCCCCAGACATCCGCGTGCTGCGAAAGGATCTGGAGCATGACACCGCCGATCGCCCCGGTCGCTCCGACGACCGCGAGCGAAGGACGGCGGGCGGTCATCGGCCGGTGCCCCCGTAGACGACGGCCTCGTCGGAATCGCTGTCGAGACCGAAGGCGGTATGCACGGCGCGCACGGCCTCGTTGACGTCGTCGGCGCGGGTGACCACCGAGATGCGGATCTCGGACGTCGAGATGAGCTCGATGTTCACACCGGCGTCCGACAGCGCCTCGAAGAAGCCCGCCGTGACACCCGGGTTGGTCTTCATGCCGGCGCCGACCAGGGAGATCTTCGCGATCTGGTCGTCGTAGCGCAGCGACTCGAAGCCGATGGTGCCGCGGTTGCGCTCCAGGGCGTCGATGGCCTTGCGGCCCTCGGACTTCGGCAGCGTGAACGAGATGTCGGTCAGACCGGTCGACGCGGCGGAGACGTTCTGCACCACCATGTCGATGTTGACTTCCGCGTTCGCGATGGCGCGGAAGATCGCGGCGGCCTCGCCCGGCTTGTCGGGCACGCCGACGACGGTGATCTTGGCCTCGGAGACGTCATGGGCGACTCCGGAGATGATCGCGTGCTCCACCTTCTGGTCCCCTTGCGGCTCGTTGCTGACCCAGGTTCCGCGCAGTCCGGAGAAGGACGAGCGGACGTGGATCGGGATGTTGTAGCGGCGTGCGTACTCCACGCACCGGTGCAGCAGCACCTTGGAGCCGGACGCGGCCAGCTCCAGCATGTCCTCGAAGGAGATCCAGTCGATCTTCCGGGCCTTCTTCACGACCCGCGGGTCGGCGGTGAAGACACCGTCCACATCGGTGTAGATCTCACAGACCTCGGCATCCAGCGCGGCCGCGAGCGCGACCGCGGTGGTGTCGGACCCGCCGCGGCCGAGGGTGGTGATGTCCTTCTTGTCCTGGGACACACCCTGGAACCCCGCGACGATCGCGATGTTCCCCTCGTCCAGCGCCGTACGGATACGGCCCGGCGTCACATCGATGATGCGCGCTTTGTTGTGGACCGAGTCGGTGATGACGCCTGCCTGGCTACCTGTGAACGACTGGGCCTCGTGGCCCAGGTTTTTGATCGCCATCGCCAGCAGGGCCATGGAGATCCGTTCTCCGGCGGTCAGCAGCATGTCGAACTCGCGCCCGGCAGGGATCGGGGATACCTGCTCGGCGAGATCGATCAACTCGTCCGTCGTGTCGCCCATCGCTGACACCACGACAACCACCTGGTTGCCGTTCTTCTTGGCATCGACGATTCGCTTGGCGACGCGCTTGATGCCTTCGGCATCGGCTACGGAGGAGCCTCCGTACTTCTGCACGACAAGGCCCACGTGCGCTCCTCGCTCAGTCCATTACTGCGGTCGACTCAGTTTAACGAGCAGTCCGGAAACGCCCCGCCGATATCACATGGTGAGATGTCCCGCTCAACACGTGATCATCGGTGTGTCGCCCCGAACTGCTCGTACGGGGCTGCTGCCCGCCGATCGGGCCCTTACTCCCGTATGTGGCCTGGCCCACACGCGCGGCGAGCCGGGTCCGCAATCCATGAGCCACCCACCTCCAGCGTGGACCGGAACCTTACGGTCCGCCCTTCGGGGGCCCCCGCCATGCGTAAGCCACTCCGCGCGCTCCCCGTACTTCCTGGCCCTGTCCGCCGCCCTCCTGGCCGCCACGCCCGCCCACGCGGGCGGTCGCCCCGCTCGCCTCGTCACGGTCGATGTCGGCGCGGCAGGATCGAGCGCTTTCGATCTCGTTCGGCAAGACCCCGGTTGGTGTTGGCGCACCGCCGGGGTCGTCCGTTTTTCGGATTGCGGGTTCCTCAACCCGAACCCGGAACGCGCACACGCTGTGCCGCAAGCGGATCACGGAACGTCACTCGCACGTGTGTGCAAGGGACTTGGGAGGGTGGGTGGGATCGAGCCCGAACGCGCGGTGGCACTGCCACAGACCGGACAACGTGACACTCGGACGTCGAGTGTCACGTTGCCGTGAAGGGTGGGTGGGCGCCGGGCGCTACTGCACCGGTCGCAGCCCCAGCGGTCCCGCGATCTCCTCAGCCATCACGCGTCCCGCCTCCTCGGCCAGCTCGTCGTCGGCGGTCTCCGAGTCCGTGTCCAGGCCGTCCAGCTCCTGGAGGGGCTGGTTGAGGCGGATGTGGGCGATGAGGGACTGGAGGGCGCGCAGAGTGGCGGATGCGGTGGAGCCCCAGTTGGAGAAGTAGGAGAACTGCCACCACCACAGGGCCTCGGTCGTGCGGTCCTCTTCGTAGTGGGCCAGACCGTGGCGCAGGTCGGTGACCAGGTCGGCCAGGTCGTCGGAGATACGGGCCGGCACCGGGGCCTTGCGGGGCTCGTACGGGTCGAAGACCTCGGAGTAGACGTCGATCGGCTCCAGCAGGGCGGCGAACCGCTCGCGCAGGCCGTCGGCGTCCGGCTCGGCGCCCAGATCCGGCTCGTAGCGCTCGTCGGGGACGATGTCCTCGTACGCACCGAGCCTGCCGCCCGCCAGCAGCAGCTGGGAGATCTGGAGCAGCAGGACGGGGACGGCCTCCTCCGGCTCCTCGACCTTGGACACCTCGGTGACCGCGACGATGAACGTCTTGATCTGGTCGGCGATCTGGACGGCGAAGTCGTCCGGGTCCTGCGTGACGGAGTTCAGCGTGGCGTCAGACATCGAGGGGACCTCCCGTGGGCACGGTCGCGAACGGTGAGTAGAACATAGCGTCGCTGAACGTAAAGCCGTCGTGAGCCGATGCAAGAACATCGGACGTCGTCATCGTGGAGGCGTCAGACATCGAGCAGGCGCCTCCCCTCGAAGGCGCGGCCCAGGGTGACCTCGTCCGCGTACTCCAGGTCGCCGCCCACCGGCAGGCCGCTGGCCAGCCTGGTGACCCGCAGGCCCATCGGCTTGACCATCCGCGCCAGGTACGTCGCGGTGGCCTCACCCTCCAGGTTGGGGTCGGTCGCCAGGATCAGCTCCGTGATCGAGCCGTCGGCGAGACGGGCGAGCAGCTCGCGGATACGCAGATCGTCGGGGCCGACGCCCTCGATCGGGCTGATCGCGCCGCCGAGCACGTGGTACCGGCCCCGGAACTCACGGGTCCGCTCGATCGCGACGACATCCTTCGGCTCCTCGACCACACAGATGACCGTCTGGTCGCGGCGCGCGTCGCGGCAGATGTTGCACTGTTCCTGCTGGGCGACATTGCCGCAGACCGAACAGAACCGGACTTTGTCCTTGACCTCCAGGAGGGCATGGGCAAGGCGGCGCACATCGGTCGGCTCGGCCTGCAGGATGTGGAAAGCGATCCGCTGCGCGCTCTTGGGACCGACGCCGGGCAGCCTGCCCAACTCGTCGATGAGGTCCTGAACCACGCCTTCGTACAACGGAACGCCTTCCTGGAATGAGCTATGAATACAACTTACGAGTTCGGATCGCAGGCCAGAAGAGATCTGAAGGATCAGAAGCGTCAGAAGGGGAGGCCGGGCATGCCGCCCAGACCCTGGGCCAGCGGGCCCAGCTTCTGCTGCTGGAGCTGCTGCGCGTTCTCGTTCGCTGCCTGGACTGCGGCGACGACGAGGTCCGCGAGCGTCTCGGTGTCCTCCGGGTCGACGGCCTTGGGGTCGATCACCAGAGCACGGAGCTCGCCGGAGCCGGTCACGGTCGCCTTCACCAGACCGCCACCCGCCTGACCCTCGACCTCGGTCCTGGCCAATTCCTCCTGGGCCGCGGCGAGATCCTGCTGCATCTTCTGGGCCTGCTGCAGCAGCTGCTGCATATTGGGCTGACCACCACCGGGAATCACGGCTACTCCTGGCAATTCGACGACAAAATGTTTCGGTACGCCGAGCCTACGTGGTCACCGCGCAGCGCGCCCCACCCACTGGCGAGCAACTCTTTCGAGTGAGTTTCGGGCAACGTCGGCGAGACTCCTATACCTGATCACAGACCCTGTACACCCGGGAATACCGCGATTTCGACCCCACGGCCCACCATTCGGCGGTAGGAAGGGCATGCGCTCAGGACACACAGGCGCACCGCTCGTCACGCAAGGTTACGTACGCGGGACAGTCGGCCACGCCGGAGAGCAGTGATCAGCCCACCGTCGAACACACCGCCACACATCAGGCGTCGCTACGCAGAATGCAGAGGAGTACCCCGGTGAGTCAGCCGGAGATGCAGCCCGAAGGGCCGCCCCGCAACGAGCCCGGTTCGACCGGCTCGGGCTCCGGCGCACACGGCCGGGGTGCGCGGGGCCGGGATCTGACCGGCACGCCGTTCCCGCTCGGCGACTGGGGCGAACCCGCCGAACGCCTCGACGAGCTGTACCGCTGGGTCGAGGCCGATGCGCTGCACACCGCCGGCTGGTATCTGCGCGACCGGGTGTGGAAGCGGCGCGGGGCCAGGGCGCTGCGGATCGGCACGGCGGCCGGGGCGGTGGCGGGCGCCGCGCTGCCGTTGCTCGATCTCACCGGGGCGCTGGGCGGGGCGGCGGGCTGGGGCTATCTGTCGCTGCTGCTGGGCGCCGCGTGCATGGCGTGCGACCGGTACTTCGGCCTGACCTCGGGCTGGATAAGAAACATCGCCACCGCCCAGGCCGTGCAGCGGCGCCTTCAGGTGCTGCAGTTCGACTGGGCGTCGGAGTGCGTGCGGGAGGTGCTCGGCCCGACCGAGGGGACGGCCAGCGAGGCCGCCGAGCGGTGTCTGGGGGTGCTGCGGCGGTTCTCGGAGGACATCACGGAGCTCGTACGGACCGAGACCGCGGACTGGATGGTGGAGTTCCGGGCCGGGCCCGCGCCGATGGGGATGCAGGCGCTGTCGTCGGGCAGCGGGGGCGGCGGCCGTACGGACCAGGGGGCGCCGCCGGGGCGGTTCCCGATGCAGACGATGGCCAGGCCGAACATGCCGCGGCAGCGGCCTCCGGAGTCCCCCCGGTGATCCCGCCACGGTGACCCTGGAGGCGCGTGACCGTCTTGATGCCTGTACTCGTACCTGTACCGGCACCTGCACGGGAACCGGTACCGGTATCCGATCAGCTGAAGATGATCATGGAACCTTGGGCGAGGCTGCGGGTGGCCGCCGCGTGCAGGCCCAGCCAGACGTGCCGCTCACGGGCGAACGGACTGCCGTCGTACGGAATCGGGCCCGCCGACTCCTCCAGCGAGGTCGGTGCGGCGGGCGGCAGCGGGGCGGCCGGCGGGTTCGCCGGGTCGATGCCGATGGACGGGGCGACGAACGCCAGCTCCCGCAGCAGCCCGTGCGCGGAGCCGAGCGGGCCGCCGCCCTCCAGCAGGTCGTCGTTGGAGAGCGGGACGGCGAAGTCCAGCGGAACGTACGCCCCCGCATGGTCGTAGTGCCAGACCAGGTGGGACTGCTGGGCCGCCGCCCCGAACATCTCCAGCAACTGCTCGTAATCCCCGCCCAGTTCGTCGACGGGCGTGACGGCGAGGCCGCTGAGCTGGAGCAGATAGGCGCGGCGCAGGAAGTGCAGTGCGTCGTAGTCGAAGCCCGCGACCGGGGCGACCTCGCCGTTCAGGCCCGGCATGTAGGCGTACACGGGGACGGGCGGCAGTCCGGCCTCACCCAATGCCTTGTCGTAGACGGCTATCTCTTCGGCGAACGGGTTGTCGGCGCTGTGGCACAGCACATCGACGAGGGGGACCAGCCACAGGTCACAGGCCACGAAGTCTCGCTCTCCCACGGGTACGCATCGGAATATTCACAACGGTCGGGACAGCGTAATGCGGCGGGCTCGTCGCGCACAGTGGCCGGTGGTTACGGGTAGGGGCCGGTCGTGGCCCGAGGCCCCGGCCGACGCGGTCGGCGCGTGGGTGCTGCGGCTCCTGACGCGCGGTCAGCGCGTAGGAGTCTCTGGCTCCTGACGTACGGTCAGCGCGTCGGAAGCTCCGGCTCCGGTGACCCGGGGGGCGGTGCCTGCCCGGTCGGCTGCGGACCGTGGCCCGGGTGCGAGGGGGTTCCGGCCGCGAGCCGGGCCGCCCAGCTCAGCGCGTGTGCGTTGAAGTCGTCAATTACCGCGCGCACCGCGTCGTGGCTGCCGAGCGTGATCGCCGCGACCAGTTCCGGATGGCCGTGCCAGAGCCAGTCCCGGGCGCCCGCGTCATGGCGCAGGTACGGCACCGCGAACACCCAGGCCTGGACGCGCAGCCGGTGCAGGAAATCGTTGATGTACGTGTTGCCCACGAGCGCGCCCAGCTCGCGCCAGAAACGCAGGTCGTAGCCGATGAGGATGTCGAGGTCGCCGCCCTGCGCAGCCCGTGCGGCCTCCTGGGCCCTGCGACGTACGGAGACCAGGCAGTCCGGGTACGTCGCCGTCCGCGCGGACGACAGCGCGGGTCCGTGGAAGATGCCGCGGATGACACCGTCCATGACCAGGGTGCGGGCCTCGACCATCGACCGGTAGTCGGCGACGGTGAACTCACGCACCCGGAAACCGCGGTGCTGATCCGATTCGAGCAGGCCCTGCGCGGAGAGATCGAAGAGCGCCTCGCGTACCGGAGTCGCCGAGACACCGTACTGCTCGGCGATCTGCTTGACGGTGAACTCCCGTCCCGGTTGCAAACGCCCGGCAAGCACTTCGTCACGCAGCGCGTCCGCGATCTGCTGCCGCAGCGTACTGCGGGTTACAGCTCCGCCCACGCGCATGGCGCCCCTTCCCCTTTTTCGGCTTGGGTCACCTTAAGCCAGGGTCGCCGTGCCCGGATCCGGGCAGGGGAGGGGCGCCGTACTGCTGGGTAGCGCGGGCCCGCGCTACACGGTGTACTCGTCCGCGACCGACAGCGCCACGTCGAGAGCGGCGAGGCCCTCCTTGGCCTCGGCCTCGGTGACGTTGCAGGCCGGAACGGCGTGGGTGCGGTTCATGTTGATGAAGGGCCACAGGCCGTTCTTCTTCGCCGCCGCGCCGAAGGCCGCCATGGCCGCGTTGGCCTCGCCCGCAGCGTTGTACGGGACCAGCGGCTCGCGGGTCTCCTTGTTGCGGACCAGGTCCAGCGCCCAGAACGCGCCGAGGCCGCGGACCTCGCCGACCGACGGGTGGCGTTCGGCGAGCTCGCGCAGGCCGGGGCCGAGGACCGTCTCGCCGATGCGGGCGGCGTTCTCGATGACCTTCTCGTCCTCCATCACATGAATGGTGGCGACAGCGGCGGCACAGGCCAGCGGGTGACCGGAGTAGGTCAGTCCGCCCGGGTAGGGGCGGGTCTCGAAGGTGGCGGCGATCTCGGCGGAGATGGCGACACCGCCGAGCGGTACGTAACCGGAGTTGACGCCCTTGGCGAACGTCATCAGGTCCGGCACCACGTCGAAGTGGTCGGCGGCGAACCACTTGCCGGTGCGCCCGAAGCCGGCCATCACCTCGTCGAGGATGAAGACGATTCCGTGCCGGTCGCAGATCTCGCGCACGCCCGCGAGGTAGCCGGGCGGCGGCGTCATGATGCCCGCCGTGCCGGGGATCGTCTCCAGAATGATCGCGGCGATGGTGGCGGGGCCCTCGAAGGCGAGGGTGTCCTCCAGGTGCTGGAGCGCGCGGGCGCACTCCTCGGCCTCGGTCTCGGCGTAGAACGGCGAGCGGTAGAGGAACGGGGCCCAGAAGCGGACGACGCCCGCCGAGCCGTTGTCGGACGGCCAGCGGCGCGGGTCACCGGTCAGGTTGATCGCGGTGGAGGTGGCGCCGTGGTACGAGCGGTAGGCGGAGAGCACCTTCGTACGGCCGGTGTGCAGCCGGGCCATCCGGACGGCGTTCTCGACGGCCTCCGCGCCACCGTTGGTGAAGAAGATCTTGTCCAGGTCACCGGGGGTGCGCTCGGCGATGAGGCGTGCGGCCTCGGAACGCGCCTCGATCGCGAACGCGGGGGCGAAGGTGGCGAGCTTGCCCGCCTGTTCCTGGATCGCGGCGACGACGGTGGGGTGCTGGTAGCCGATGTTGGTGTAGACGAGGCCGCTGGTGAAGTCCAGGTAGCGGTTGCCGTCGTAGTCCCAGAAGTACGCCCCCTCGGCGCCGGCGACGGCGAGCGGGTCGATCAGGCCCTGGGCGGACCAGGAGTGGAACACGTGCGCGCGGTCGGCGGCCTTCACGGCCGCACCGGCAGCGGGGTCGACATGCGGGGCATGAGGGGCATGAGGGGTCATGCGGTGAGCGTAGGTCGCGCCGGGAGCGGCTCGACATGGCCACCTTGTATGGCGTGGGGCGCTTTGGTCGGCAGGGTGTCGGGTCGGCGCGGTGGGTGGGGGCGGGGGCGGGCAGCGGGAACCGGGGGCCGTCCGGCGACCGTCTCCGTGACGGGCGCCGAATCCAGCCCGTCCGGCGGTAGAACAGCCCGTCCGGCGCTTGAGGACAGAGCAGGGGGGGCAGGACCAGGGCACCCCACGGACGGGCCTGAGAACCACGCCCGCCGGGGCACACCGCGCGCCGCTATTCTCAACGCGTTCCGGCGTATCGCCGCATGGGGGAGGACGCACACCATGGAAAAGCTCGGGCCCACCGACCCACAACGTATCGGCGCCTACCGCCTGCTGGGCCGGCTCGGCGCAGGCGGCATGGGCCAGGTCTATCTGGCCCGCTCCGACCGCGGCCGCACCGTGGCGATCAAGCTGGTACGCGGCGAGCTCTCCGAACAGCAGGAGTTCCGCGACCGCTTCCGCCAGGAAGTGCACGCCGCCCGCCAGGTCGGCTCCGCCTGGACCGCCCCCGTGCTGGACGCCGACACCGAGGCCGCCGTTCCCTGGGTCGCGACCGGATACGTCGCCGGGCCCTCCCTCCAGGCCACCGTCTCCGGCCGCGCGGGCGGCCCCGTGGGATCGGCTTCCGGTGTGTACGGCCCCCTGCCCGAGCGTTCGGTTCACATCCTGGGTGCCGGTCTCACCCAGGCCCTCCAGGCCATCCACGCCGCCGGGCTCATCCATCGCGACCTCAAGCCCTCCAACATCCTGCTGACGATCGATGGACCGCGCGTCATCGACTTCGGTATAGCCCGGGCACTCGACACCGTCGCCGAAGGCGGCGGCCTGACCCGCACCGGGGCCCTGGTCGGTTCGCCCGGCTTCATGGCGCCCGAGCAGGTGCGGGGCGAGCGGGTGACCCCGGCGTGCGACGTGTTCTGTCTCGGCTCGGTACTGGCGTACGCGTCGACCGGCCGGCTTCCGTTCGGGGCGTCCGACAGCGGCGCGCACGCGCAGATGTTCCGGATCGCGCAGGACGACCCGGACCTGACCGGCGTCCCGGTGGACCTCGTCGAACTGGTCAGGGACTGCCTGCACAAGGACCCGGCCGCCCGCCCGACGACGGACGCGATCCTGGAGCGTCTGGTCGACGGCGACACGACGGAGCCCTGGCTCCCGGGCGCACTCATCGCCCAACTCGGCCGCCGCGCCGTGGAACTGCTGGACTCCGAGGACCCGGAAGAAGCTGCCGAGGCGGCGGCGGACGCGGCACCGGCAATACCCGCAGCGCCGCCGGCGCCCCCAGCGCCCGAAGCACCCACGGACCGCCCCGCGCCGCAGACGCCCGGCGCCGTCCACACGCTCCCCCCGATGGCCGGCCCCCCGACGACACCCGCCCCCGCGCCCGCCCCGCCCCACGGGCCGCCCTCCCCCGCGTACGGCCATCCACAGCTGCCCGCCCAGCCGCACCCCGGCCAGGCCTTCGGCACCCAGCAGAACTACGCCGGGTACGGATATCCGCAGCAACAACAACCCGGCTTCGGCGCCACACCCGCCTACGGCCCCGGCTACCCCGCCGTCCCGCAGCCCGGCCCCGAACCCGACCGCCGCGGAAGGGGTTCGACCATCGCCCTCGTCGCGATCGCCGTGCTCGTCGCCATCGGCGCGGGCGGCTCCGTCTACGCGTTCATGAACGACAAGGGGCCGACGCCCAACCCGTCCCCATCCCTCTCGGACTCCCCCGTCACCGACGATCCGTCGTCCCCGGACGCGGCCCCCTCCCCCTCCGACGGCAAGAAGAACAGCGACGGCCCCATACCCGCCGGCTACCTGGGCACCTGGTCGGGCTCCATCGACAACGCCGCGGGCCACTCCACCCGGAAACTCGCCATCCAGCAGGGCACGGTCGGCCGGACCGTCCTCACCCTCACCGCGGACGGCCCGCTCGACAGCGGCGGCTCCTACCACTGCGTCTTCCAGGCAAACCTGACCGCGGAACCGTCCCCGAACGGCCCCGTCGAGGTCGGCCCCTCCACGGTCGTCGTCGGCGAACCCATGACGTCCTGCACCGCGGGCAAACCCACCACGCTCACCCTGCTCCCGGACGGCTCCCTGCGCCGCGAGAACACGGACAGCGGCGAACAGCTCACGTACACCAAGGCCGACTGATCAGCCCAGCAACGCGGACGCCGCGTTCAGCAGCAACAGTGTGTGGACGAACCGGTCCGGCGCCGTCGGCGGGAAATGCCACGCCAGCGGCCATGTACGGCCGGCCAGGGCGGGGATCGGCACGTAACTGATCCGGCCCACCGCCGCGTTCAACGGAGTCGCCCCTGATCAGCGCCCCGGCAAAGGTGTGCACATACGCCCAGCGCTATGCGAAGATCCGATCACAGGCCATGGGCTCTCGTGAATCGCTGGGCCTCATCCAGCGGTTGGCAGAAGACGAGGAATGAGCAACACCCTGCAGTGGTTCAAGTCCAGCTACAGCGACAGTGGCGGCGGTATCTGCATCGAAGTCGCCTTCGACTGGCGCAAGTCCTCGTACAGCAACGCCAGCGGCGGTGACTGCATCGAGGTCGCCACCTGCCCCCACGCCGTCCACGTCCGGGACTCCAAGGTGCCCGAGGGGCCCACCTTCGCGGTCGCCCCCGACGCCTGGTCGACGTTCCTCACCTGGGCGAACTGACGGTTCACGGGGCCGGGCACACCCCGGCCCCGCACCCCTGTCAGGGACGGCGGTTGTGGGATCCGGGGGTGTAGCCGAAGGCACGGCGGAAGACGTCGATGAAGGCGCTGGTGGAGGACCAGCCGCAGCGATGGGCGACCGTGGTGACCGGCATGTCCTCGGCAAGCATGCGCAGGGCGTGGTAGAGGCGTAGCTGGGTGCGCCACTGAGGGAAGGTCATGCCCAGCTCGCGACGGAAGAGGCGGCTGAGGGTGCGTTCGCCGGCTCCCGCCGTGGTTGCCAGGGCGGCCAGGCTGCGGGGGTCTGCGGGGTTGTGCTGCAGGAGTTCGCAGACGGCTGCGAGACGGGGGTCGGTGGGGGCCGGCAGCTGGACGGGTTGCTGGGGTGAGGCGCGCAGTTGGTCGAGCAGGACCGCGCGCAGGCGGCGCCGTTCGGGGGTGTCGTCGTGTGGGCTGCGTGTGGAGGCGAGGATCAGTTCGCGCAGCAGGGGGCTGACTGCAAGGACGGTGGGGGCGTCGAGGCCCAGGGGGTTGGTGCCGGCGGGCAGGCCGAGCAGGTGCAGATCGAGGCGGCCGTGGGCGCGGTGGGCGTGGACACATCCGGCGGGC
Organism: Streptomyces sp. NPDC037301; assembly: GCF_055602785.1. Taxonomy (NCBI): domain Bacteria; kingdom Bacillati; phylum Actinomycetota; class Actinomycetes; order Kitasatosporales; family Streptomycetaceae; genus Streptomyces; species Streptomyces sp. NPDC037301. Next base: position 50,452 of record NZ_JBVJWD010000012.1, on the reverse strand, counting down.
ACCCAGATGGCGCGGGTCCCGGGGGCGAACCAGGTGCCGGCGGCGGTTGTCACGGCCAGGACGCCGGAGCCCGCGTAGATGATCTGGTGGTCGTCGTGGCGGTGCGCGCCGATGCTCTCTCCCGGAGCGAGCACCTGGCTGCGGGTGGGCGCCTCGGGAGTATGGCGGATATCCGGCATACTTTGGCATTTTATCGGAAGCGCGCCAGACCGCGCCGTGGCGACGATGGCCGGGTGCCGACAACCCGTACCTCTCGTCCCGGCCCGATCACGCTCCTGTCCCTGGGCCATGCCTGCGTGGACGTCTACCAGGGAACGGTGGCCGCGCTGGTGCCGTTCTTCGTTTCCGAGCGTGCCTATACGTACGCCGCCGCCTCCGGTGCCGTGCTGGCCGCGTCCCTGCTGTCCTCGGTCGTACAGCCGCTGTTCGGTGCGCTGACCGACAGGTGGGCGATGCCCTGGCTGCTGCCGGTGAGCACGCTGGTGTGCGGGGCCGGGGTCGCTTTCGCCGGTGTCGGTGATTCGTATGCGCTCACCCTGGCGGCCGTTGCGGTGTCGGGGACCGGTGTGGCCGCCTATCACCCGGAAGCGGCCCGCGTGGCCCGCATGGCCGCCCGCGGCAGCCATACCGCGATGGGCTGGTTCTCCCTCGGCGGCAACCTGGGTTTCGCCGCCGCACCGTTGATGGTCTCCGCCGTCGTCGCCACTGGGGGTCTGCGCGCCTCGCCGCTGCTGGTCGTCCCGGCCCTCGCCGGCGTGGTGCTGTGCGTGACCGCGCTGCGGGGCATCGACGTCCCCGCCACGGCTGCGGACTCCCCGGCGGGTCAGGCGCCCGGCAGAGACGACTGGGCATCGTTCCTGAAGCTGTCGGGGGCCATCGTGTGCCGCTCGGTCGTCTTCGTCGGCCTCAGCGCCTTCATCTCGCTGTACGTGCGCCAGCGCACCGGCGGAGGGGAGTTCGCCGGTACGGCCGCGCTGTTCGTCCTCTACCTCGGGGGCGCTGTGGGCACCGTGGCCGGTGGGAGGCTCGCCGCCCGCCACGGCCGCATCCCGGTCGTCCAGTGGTCGTACGCCTCGACCGTCCTCGCGGTGGCGGGTGTGGTCTTCGTGCCCGGTCCGCTGTTCTACGGGTTCGTCGCGCTCACCTCGGCCGCTCTGTATGTGCCGTTCTCCTTGCACGTCACCCTCGGCCAGGACTACCTGCCCCGGCGTGTGGGCACCGCCGGCGGCATCACGCTGGGCCTGGCCGTCAGCGTCGGCGGTATCGCCGGGCCGCTCATCGGCGCCGTCGCCGACGCCACCTCCTTGCAGACCGCCCTCGCACCGCTGATCGCACTGCCCGCGCTCGGCTGGATTCTCCTGCGTAGCCTGAACGAGCCCGAGTTGCTCGATGCGGTCATCGACCGCCCGCGGGCCACGACACAGCGAAAGGCCCCGAACCCGTGACCGAACCCGTGACCAACGCCCTGAGCGTCCCGCCCCATGACCGGCAGTTGCCGGAAACCGCACGCACCCGCCACCGCCGTCTCCGCGAACAGGGGAGCCTCGACCGCGACGTACTCGACGCGATCCTCGGGGCCGGCTTCGTCTGCCATCTCGGTGTCACCGTCGACAAAAACCTCCTGGTGGTCCCCACCGTCTACGGCGCCGACGGCACCACCCTCTACTTCCACGGCTCCGTCGCCAGCCGCAGCCTGGTCGCCTCCCCCGAAGCGACGGTCTGCGTCACCGTCACTCACGTCGACGGCCTCGTCCTGGCCCGGTCGGTCTTCGAGCACAGCGTCAACTACCGCAGTGCCATGGTCTTCGGCACTCCCCGCCTGATCACCGACCCGGACGAGAAGCTCGCAGGCCTGCGCTGCCTGACCGAGCAGGCGACACCCGGCCAGTGGGACTACGCCCGCCGCCCCAGCCGCAAGGAACTCGCCGCGACGTCCCTGCTCGCTCTGCCGCTGGACGAGGCATCGGTGAAGATACGTACCGGGGCACCGGACGACGGCGACAGCGAGGACGCGCAACTCGGCCTGTGGGCGGGCGTGCTGCCCCTGCACACGACCTGGGGCGAGCTGCGACCGGACCCCCTGCTGCCCCCGGGCATCGAGGCCCCGGCCCATCTGAGCCAACGCGCCCGCACAGCGATGAACTGAACCGAGCCGGACGCTCACGGGGGCATCCGGGAGGTATCCGGGAGGTATCCGGGTCGCGTTAGACCAACGGCCTGGCCGACATCAACAGATGCCGGTGGACCGGGCGCGCCGCCTCGTCCGCCGCGTCCGCCCGGGACGCCCATCCGGTGACCATCGCACGCTGACCGGGGCCCAGCAGCTCGAACCGGACCACGGGCGCGTCGAACGAGGCCAGGGCGTCCATCAGATACGAGGGGTTGAAGGCGACCGTCAGCTCATCGGTGCCGTCGAGGACGGCAGGCAGACGCTGGGAGGCGACATCGTCCTCGTAACCCGCCTGCAGCAGCACCGAGTCACCGCAGAAATTCAGTTGGAGCGGGCTGCCGCCCTCCGCGACCACGGCTACACGCTTGACGGCCTCGACCAGGGGCGCCCGGTCCGTCACCGCGGAGACGGGATCCACCATGGCGAACAGCTTTTCGTGGCGCGGCAGTCGGCCCTCGAGCAGACGCACCGTGGTGCGCATCCCGGCCAGTTCGAAACCGGCCGAACCGCCATCCAGAGCGAGTTGGACCATTCCGGCCCGGCCGAAGGAGCGGGCGATCTCGGTCAACCTGCGGGCGGAGACCACGACATCGGCCGAGACGCCGTCCTTGCCGGGCTTCCAGAGGAGCGTGCGTACCGCGAACCGGTAGCGGTCCGTGGCGGCGAGCGTCATCGTGTCGCCGTCGAGCGCCAGCCGGATACCGGTCAGAATCGGCAGCGTGTCGTCCCGGCCCGCCGCCACCGTCACATGGGCGACGGCCGCGGCGAACTCCTCCGCGTCCACCGCACCGAGCACCTCCGGCAGCGACGGCAGCGCCGGATAGTCGTCGAACGGCAGCACCGACAGTCCGAACCGGGCGCTGTCACTCGTCAGCGAGAACCGTGAGCCCTCGACCGCGCACTGCACCGCCCCCTCGGGCAGCACCCGGCAGACATCGAGCAGCCGGCGGCCCATGACCAGCACCTTCCCGGCCCGTACGGTCTCCGCCTCCACCTCGATGCACGCGGACGCCTCGTAGTCGAGGCCCGAGATGCGCAGCCGGCCGTCGAAAGCCTCCAACAGCAGCCCGCCCAGCACAGGAACGGGCGAGCGCGTGGGCAGCACCCGGGCCGCCCAGGCCACGGCGTCGGTCAGTGCGCTGCGCTCAATGCGGAACTCCATGGCGGCGGCCTCTCCCGGTCGTCTCTGATCGTGGTCCTGATCGTGAGCCGACACTAGGGGCCACCACTGACAACGGGAGCAAAGGAAGACGGTCGCGGCCGACGACAGCGGCCACCCCCGTGAGCCGCGGCCGTCGTCCCCGTGCCCCTCCCCCGGAGGACCCCGCAACCGTGCATCGGACTCTAGGACTTCGGGTACGCGACAGAAAGATTCAGTTCGCACTGTGTGAGCCGCCAGGGGTAACAATCCGCACAGCCGGACCGATACACTGCACTCCGGATTTTTGACAGGTACGCAGCAACTCAGGGACACGGAAGCGGAGGACGCGTGCACGCGCGGGAACGGGCCGACGACGTACTGCGGATGTACCGGCTGGCCCGATCCGGCGGATCGCAGGAGCTCCTGCGCTGGGTGTCCGGCCGGGCGGAGGGCTGGGCCGGACTGCTCGACGGTGACGGCACCGTTCTGCATGGCGTGACCCGGACCCCGGACCGTACGGGCGTCGAGGCTGCCGCGCTGGCCACCGAGGGCGTGCGGGAACTGGCGTCACTCGGCGCACACTCCTTCTCGTTCGACAGGGGGCCGCACACCGCGTTGCTGTTCCCGCTGGACGGCCCGCCGAACGTCTCCCCCCCGGTGCTGGCCGTCGTCGCCCCGCGCCCGCTGCCGGACGGACTCGTCACGCTTCTCTCCGACGTGGCGTTGCCTCTCGCCATGTGCTGGGCCGCGGAGACCGTGGAACGCAAGCGCCGCCGCGTGGACCTCGCGGAGTCCCGCAGCCGGGAAGCGGTGCTGCATCTGCTCATGACCGGCCAGCTGTCCATCGCGCATCAGGTGGCGGGGGCTCTGAAGCCCACGCTGCCCGACCCCGTCCGGGTGTGCGTCGTGGAGTGCCCGGGCGGGCGCCGGGACGAGGTGGCACGGATCTGCGCGAAACTCTCCGGCGGCCGGTCCTGGATCGTGCGGTGTCCGGTGTACGCACGTCATCTGATCCTCGTCGTGCCGACGGGCCCGGACGCGGCCGAACAGCAGCTCGGTCTCCGGGTCGCCGACGTGGTGGACGAGTGTGTCGTGGGGGCGAGCGAGGACGTACCGCTGTCCGACACGGCGACCGGATACCGCCAGGCGTTCCATGCGCTGGCCGTGGCCCGCGGGCTGCCCGCCCGGCATGCCCGCTTCGGCTCGGCGCCGGAGGCCGCCCTGGTCGTCGGTGCGGCCGGCGCGCAGTGGGCGGATGCGCTGCTGAACCCGCTGCTCACGCATCTGCCGCGGCGCAGCCATGACCCGGGCAGCCAGGAGCTCGTGGCGACCCTCTCCTCCTGGCTCGCGTTCTCCTCACACGCGACCCAGCATCTGAAGATCCACCGGAACACGCTGGCCGCACGGCTCCGGCTGATCGGCGAGCTGCTCGACCTCGCCCTGAACCGGGTCGCCGACCAGGCCGCCCTCGACCTGGCCCTGCGCATACGCGCCACGCCCACCGTGCCCCGGGCGGTCGGCCCGGCCGGGGCAACGCCTGCGCCGCCCCACCGGCTGGACTACATCCTGCGCGGCCCGGCCGTCCAGGAATGGGCGGCCCAGCAGCTGCGCCCGCTCACCGCGTCCCGCTCTTCCCGGACCGCCGCCGACCTGCGGGCGACTCTCCGCACCTGGCTGGAGTGCGAGGCCCAACTCGCCCCGACGGCCGCCGCGTTGGGTATTTCGGTGCCGGGGGCCCGTAAACGCCTCGCGCGGCTCGAGTCGATTCTTCAGCGCTCGCTGCTGCAGACGCCGAGTGCTCGTTACGACCTGTGGCTGGCCTTCCGGGCCCTGGACGTCGCGGGAGCGGACGCCGCCCGATGAACCGGAACGGGGGCGTGTCCGGCCGGGGCCGGGCACGCCCCCGTCGGGCGGGGGCATCAACAGCCGCGGATCCGCACACCGCGGATCTACGGACTGTGTGTCTATGGACTGCGGGTCAGCAGCTCAGGTTGGAGCCGGGGGTGGTGCCGAGGATCGATACGAATGCCTGGTAGCGGTCGATACGGCTCTGGACCTGGGCGGGGTTGCCGCCGTTGCACTCCAGGGAACCGTTGATGGAGCGGATGGTCTCGCCGAATCCGGCACCGTTCACCATGGCGTTGTGAGCGGTCATGGTGCCGGGGCCGTTCTGGGTGTTCCAGTACCAGAGGCCGGTCTTCCAGGCGACCGAGGCGTTCTGCTCGACCAGGTACGGGTTGCCCAGCAGATCGATGCCGAGAGCGTCACCGGCGGCCTTGTAGTTGAAGTTCCAGCTGAGCTGGATCGGGCCGCGGCCGTAGTACGCGGACTGGCCGGCCGGGCAGCCATAGGGCTGGCCGCTGTCGCAGTAGTGCGGGTAGTTGGCCGTGTTCTGCTCGACCACGTACACCAGACCGCCCGTCTCATGGCTGACGTTGGCGAGGAACGCCGCCGCCTCCTGGCGCTTGACGGTGTCGGTGCCGGTGTTCGCGAAGCCCGGGTAGGCGCTCAGGGCCGCGGTCAGTCCGCTGTACGTGTAGAACGGATTCCGGTTCGGGAACATCTGGTTGAACTGCGCCTCGCTGACGACGAAGCCGGACGGGGTGCCCGGGTCCGTTCCGCCGCCACCGCCGCAACTGCCCTGATCCGCCCAGACGTCGGAGCTGCCGGGGGTCTCGTTCTGGGTCCACCACTTGGCGGTCCAGTTGTGCCCGTTGTAGGAGGCCGATCCACCGCCGGTGTAGACGGACGAGGAATTCCAGGGTGCCGCGCAGTCGGCTGCCGCGGCGGTGGTGGCAGGGAGAACGACGACCATCGCGACGACCGCGCCCAGCGCGGCCAGCAGGCCCATGATGCGTCTGATCATGTGATCACTCCTTCGGTGCGGCGCACCGAGCTGGACGGCGCGCCGCCATGGGGGGTTGACGGCCACTCAAGCGCTGTTGGTCTGAACCTGTCAAGGTCTAGACCATCATTGGGCAACCTTCCCGAAGGAGCGTTCACGGGCGGGCCCGCAGCACTTTCGCGCCGCCTGACCGCTTCCAACAGGAGGAATTCCGGGAGGAGTTCATCCGGATCATGTGCCGCAACACGGACGGGCCCGAAGGTAAAACCTTCGGGCCCGTCCAGCGCGCGGAACGTCGGACCGGTCGGCCGGTCAGCGGCCGGCGGCACTTGAGCCCGGGCATCCGCGTCAGGTCAGCGTGTCGAGCCAGCGGACGAGGCGGGCACCCTCGCGGGTCATGATCTCCGGATCGCGCAGAGCACTGGAGAGCAGCGACATGCCCTGGTAGGCGCCGACGAACGTCAGCGAGAGACCTCCGGGGTCGGCCACCCCCATCTCACGGAACTGCTGCTCCACCCAGTCCAGCAGACGGCGGATGACCTGGCCCACCGACAGGTCGAGACCGCCCTCGGCACGCTTGTCGAGTTCGACGGCGAGGGTGCCGGTGGGGCAGCCGTAGCGGGCCGCGGTGTCGCGCTGCCCGACCCACGCATCCACGAGGCCCTTCAGGCGTTCACGCGGATCGGCGAGCCGATCGAGGCTGCCGGTGAGGGCTTCCAGGTGCCTGGTGTGTTCGGAGAGGGCCGCCTCGACCAGCTCCCCCTTGGTCTTGAAGTAGTAGTACACGTTGCCCGCCGGGACGTCGGCGGCCTGGGCGATGTCCGCGATGGTCGTGCGCTCCACGCCCTGCTCGTGCAGGACCCGGGCGGCGGCCGCCGTCAGCCGGTGCCGCTTGTCGGCGGCCTTCGCCCGAGGACGCCGGGAATCCATTGAGTCAGTCACCCGACTGACTATAGACAGCGACCGGTCCGCCTGTGCTAGCGTCCCGTCAACGAAGTAAGTGAGTCGACTGACTAACTCGGCTCACCGACTCATTCTCAACGAGGGAGACCGGCATGATCGTGGTGACAGGTGCGACCGGGAACGTCGGGCGGGCGCTGGTGCAGATGCTGAGCGATGCCCGGGTGCCGGTGACGGCAGTGGCCCGGCACATCACCGACGCCGATGTACCGCCGGGGGTCCGGGCGACGGCCGCCGACCTGGCCGAGCCGGCCGGTCTGCGGGTCGCGTTCGACGGGGCAAAGGCGCTGTTCCTGCTGGTGGCGGGCGACGACCCGCACGGCATTCTGGAGGTGGCGAAAACCGCCGGGGTGCGCAAGGTGGTGCTGCTGTCCTCGCAGGGCGCGGGAACCCGCCCGGAGGCGTACCGGCATCCCCTTCTGTTCGAGACGGCCGTACGGGAGTCCGGGCTCGACTGGACGGTCCTGCGGTCGGGCGGGATGGACACCAATGCCCTCGCCTGGGCCGATTCGATCCGTACCGGGCGGGAGGCCGCAGCACCGTTCGGCGACGTCGGCCTGCCCTTCATCGACCCGGCCGACGTGGCCGCGGTCGCCGCCGCCGTCCTGCGCGAGGACGCTCACGCGGGTGCCACGTACACCCTGACCGGTCCCGCGCCGACCACCCCGCGCGAGCGGGCGGCGGCGATCGCGGCCGCGCTGGGCGAACCGGTGCGGTTCACCGAGCAGACCCGCGAGGAGGCCCACACGCTGATGGCGCGGTTCATGCCGCTTCCCGTGGTTGAGGGCACGCTGGCCATCCTGGGCGAACCCACCGAGGAGGAGCAGGGGGTGAGCCCCGATGCCGAGCGCGTCCTGGGCCGGCCGGCGGGCACCTTCGCCGCGTGGGCCGAACGCAATGCCGCGGCCTTCCGCTGAGCACTCCGGTCGGCGTCCGCGCCACCGGGCCGGGCAGGCCCAAGTCGTCCACGGCGCCGCGGCATTCGGCCGTCAGCAGTACAGCCGGGAGCCCGGCGCCGTGCCGAGGACGCCGGTGATCCGCTCGTAGGTGGCGACCCGGGCCGCGACCGAGGCGGGGTTGCCGCCGTCGCACTCCAGGGCGCCGTCGAGCGAGCGGATCGTCGCGCCGAAGCCCGCGCCGCCGACGGGACCAGTGGGCGAACGGCGGGCGAACGTCGGCCGACAGGACGCGACTTGCGCCCCCAACTCCCCTACGTCGCACATACGGTGACCCGAACCGGACACCGGACCCGCACCAGCGCACGTACACGCGTTCAACGAGGGGAGTGCGAGGAAGCCGTGGAATGGTTCAGCGCCGAGAACATCGTGGCCGTGGCGACCGCCGTACTGGGTGTCCTGGCCTCCGTCGGAGTGCTCTGGTACGAGCGCCGCGTGCCCCGCCGCAAGCGCATCGGCTACCGGGTCCAGATGGACACCCCGATCGGCAGCGACGTCAGTCAGGGCCGGGCCAACGTGCGGCTCGGCCTCTTCAGCGAGACGCCGGACATGGCCGATGCCACGCTCGTCCTGCTGCGGATCGAGAACGACGGCTCGCAGTCCATCGCCGACAACGACTACACAGGCCGTGAACTGCACGGGCTGACCGTCGAGTTCACCGGTCGCACGGTCCGCGGCATCGCGGTCACCCAGTCGCCCGGCGCCGACCATCTGATGGAGCATTTCACCCCGGCCGGCGGGATGCGCCACAGCGGTCCGCTCATCCGGCTGCCACGCGTACCGCTCAACAGGGGCGAGCACTTCAAGCTGCTGGTGCTGCTCACCGGGGCGACCGTGGACAGCCCGATCAGGATCACGGGCGGCATCCGGGACGGCGAGGTGACACCGAACCGCGCTGCCCGCCCCGACGACAAGCCGCCGCTCTTCGGCCGGGCCGCCCGGCTGATCACCGTGGCACTGACCGTCTGCGTCATCACGCTGGCCTCGATCATCCTGATACGGGACGACACCCCGCCCCCGATCGGCTGCGCCCGGGGCAGCCTGACGGTGACCGGTTCCACCGCCTTCGGGCCGGTCGTACGGGAACTGGCGAAGAAGTACGAGAAGGAGTGCGAGGGCTCCACCGTCACCGTCGACGCGCACGGCAGCAACGCCGGGATACGGGAGCTCGCCGACCGGGGGGCCAAGGCCGGGAAGTCCGGCTCACCCGCACTGATCGCCCTCTCCGACGGCCCCAAGCCGGACGGCTTCCCGCAGCTGCGCGAGACCCGGGTCGCCGTCTCGCTCTTCCACCTCGTCGTCAACGACCGGGTACCGCTGAAGAACCTGGCCCTCGCCGACATCCGGAAGATCTACCGGGGCGACATCCGCAACTGGAAGGCGCTCGGCGGGCCCGACCTGCCCGTCCTCCTGGTCAGCCGGGACGCCAACTCCGGCACCCGCGAGGTCTTCCAGCGCCGCGTACTCGGCCGCAACGAACCCGCCCAGTCCTCCCGCGACTGCGCCACCAAGGACGACACGCAGGCCCGGGTCCTGCGCTGCGAACTCGACTCCACCGAACAGGTCCTGGCCGCCGTCGGCCGGCTCGACGGCGCGATCGGCTACAGCGAACTGCGCGCCGGAACCGAGCTGTCGGGAGCGCACCAGCTCGCCATCGACTCCACCGTCCCGTCCGTCGACACGATCGGCTCCAGCACGTACCCGTACCGGGAGATCGAGTACGCCTACACCTACGGCCGGCCGCCCGCCGACTCCCTGGCCTCCAGCTTCCTGGGCTATCTGAGCCGGGGGAACGGCCAGGACGTGATCCGCACGCACGGGCATCTGCCGTGCGCGACACCGAAGGGGCTGCGGATCTGCGGCGAGGACTGACGTACGGATCCGGCGGGAGGGAAGCCGGAGCGATCAGGCGAGGTCCCCCATCCACGCCCGGCGGCCCAGTTCGTCCAATTCGGTCTTCAGCCGACGGCATTCCGGCAACGCCCTGCCCAGCAGGCGCCAGTACTCGGGACCGTGCCCGGTCACCCGGACGTGGGCCAGTTCGTGTGCGACCACGTAGTCCACGAGGTGGATCGGCAATTGGAAGACCGCCCAGTGCAGGGAGATCACCCCGTTGTCGGCCGCGCCGGCCCGGTAGCTTCCCCACCGGTGCCCCAGGTCCCGCACCCGTACCGTCGGCTCAGGAACGTCCATCCGGGCAGCCCAGGGCTGCAGACGCCCCCGCGTCCAACGCTGCCCCGCCCGGCTGTACCAGTCCGCGATCGCCTTGCGTGCGAGCACCGGATCGGCCGCGACCGTACTGTCCGGACGCAGCCTCCCGGCGACGAGACGAACAGCGGGGACCGGGGCTTCGTCCGGCGTGTTGTCGACGACGAGAAGCCGGTGGTCCCGCCCCAGGTACCGGTGGATCTCGCCGTCCCTGAGGGACCGCGTGGGATGAAGCTGGCGTCGCTCCTCGCTGAGCCGCGCCTTGGCCTCGATCCAGCCGGCGCTGGAGCGTACGAAGATCGAGCGTGAGCTTGGCCACGGACGGGCTCCCTGGTGGTGTGGTGCTTGTCCGTTGCCAATGAATCCAGCCCGTTTGTCATCAAACCCAGTCGGCCGACACGGGGGCAAGGTTCTTAAACAGGGCGCTGTTTCAAGACGCTGTGCCCCGGCTGCGCGGGGAGCGGTGACGGCGGTAGTAGGAGACGGTGACGGCGGCGAGCAGGGGGCCCCACAGGACCAGCGGCTGGTAGAGGATGCCGACCACGAGGCCGCCGGTGTCCGTCATGTCATCGTGCGGGTATGTCCACCACCAGGGAACATTGGCCCACATCACGGTCAGTGCCACTGCGCCGAGGGCGGCTGGGACGACGGCGGCCATCGGGCGCACGGCGCGTCCTGCGATCAGCGGTATCCAGCGCGGCACGACTTCGCCCCAGGGGCGCACCAGACCGATCGTCAGGAAGGCGAGAAGCTCGCAGACCACGCTCAGCGTCAGCATCCAGACCTTCGCGCCGAGCGTCTCGAAGTCCGCGAAGCTCTCGTCCAGGTAGCCGGCCGGATAGCCGAGCACCAGGACGATCCGCCATAGCCCGCTCGGCAGTACGGCCAAGGTGGTCAGATGCGCGGCCCAGACCGCCCAACGGGGCGGCGGCGCAACGGAGTTTGCGGCCGTGGCGGCGTCCAGAGTGCTCATGCGACTCATCCTGCCGCCCCGCCCATCGCATTCCATCAGCCTCTGCGCCTGCTCCAGTTGGTCCGCTGGGCTGACGCCTGGCCTGCGTGACCGCGCCGCAAGGCGGACCGACCGTCAGACTTCGAGACGATGGGCGCAGCAAAGTCCGTCCGTGCTGGCTGAGATCCGCCGACGACTGGGTTCAGTGACAAGCGGGCTGGATTCATTGGCAACGGACAGTGCTGGTGATTACGAAGAGACGGCGGCAGGTGACAGGTGACGTGACGGGCCACCCAGCCGATCGCGGACGTACGCCGACGCAGCCTGATAGCCGCTGAGGAGAAGTCTCTCCTCGACGAAGTTCTCTTCACTCCGCAGCAGCTTCATGGCCGTGTAGTCCTCGCGCTGGGTGCGCTCGGTCTCGGGCGTGACATCCCAGAGGTTGTTCTTGAACCAGTCGAAGATCGGGGTGAGCTGCTCGTGACCGTCGTTCGCGGCGCGCGTGAGGAGGAGGGCGTCCTGCCTGGTCGTACGGGTCAGGCGCGTGCGGTCGTGGAGCCGGTCGCCCGGAAATTCGAAGGCCTTGTCGCGACCGGCGTCCCGCTCGAACCACACCTGGCGGCGGCCCTTGGGGTACGCGTAGAGCCATTCCGCCTCGACCCGTCGCGCACCCAGCTCGAACCCGTATGTCCAGCGGACGCCGTCACCGAGGACGAAGTCCGCCTCGTACAGGGATGTCTCCGACGCGGCCTCGGGGTCCAGGGCGAACTCGTCACGGGGGATGCCGTCGCAGGACGTCCAGTCGGCGTAGGAACGCAGGACCGCGTGCTTCATGTTCTTCAGCGCGGCAATCACATTGGACTTGCCTGAGGCGTTGGCTCCGAAGACACCGACGACGGTGTGGACGGGCAGCCGGCTGCCGTCCGAGAGGACAAGGTCACGCGCTGCGGCCCGTTCCCTCTCGCTCCCCTCGGGCGCGACGAACGACAGCTCCTGCTCGTCGCGCAGGGACCGGACGTTCGCCACCCGGAATCTCAGCAGCATCCTGGCTCCTACATGGCGGACAGACCAGTCACACCATCCGGCCCGCGTATGCGGGTGTGCGGCGGCGGTCGACACGTAGTGTCCGGTCGGCCGCCACCGCGATGCTCCCGTCAGGATTCCCTACAGGAAGGAGTTGATCTCGATGGTCTCGGTGCGGCCGGGGCCGACACCGATCGCGGAGATCGGGGCGCCGGACATGTCCTCCAGCGCCTTCACGTACGCCTGCGCGTTCTTCGGCAGATCAGCGAAGGTCTTGGCCTTCGTGATGTCCTCGGACCAGCCCGGCAGCATCTCGTAGACCGGCTTCGCGTGGTGGAAGTCGGTCTGGCTGTACGGGAGCTCCTCGACGCGCTTGCCGTCGATCTCGTACGCGACGCACACCGGGATCTGCTCCCAGCCGGTCAGCACGTCCAGCTTGGTGAGGAAGAAGTCGGTGAGACCGTTGACCCGGGTCGCGTACCGCGCGATCACCGCGTCGAACCAGCCGCAGCGACGGTCGCGGCCGGTGGTGACACCGCGCTCGCCACCGATCCGGCGCAGCGCCTCGCCGTCCTCGTCGAGCAGCTCCGTCGGGAACGGGCCGGCGCCGACGCGGGTGGTGTACGCCTTGAGGATGCCGATGACCCGGCTGATCTTCGTCGGGCCCACGCCGGAACCGGTGCAGGCGCCGCCCGCGGTCGGGTTCGACGAGGTGACGAAGGGGTACGTGCCGTGGTCGACGTCGAGCAGCGTGCCCTGACCGCCCTCGAAGAGGACGACCTTGCCCGCGTCGATGGCGTTGTTCAGGACCAGCGTCGTGTCGGCGACGTACGGCTTGATCTGCTCCGCGTACTGGAGCATCTCCTCGACGATCTTGCCCGACTCGATGGCGCGGCGGTTGAAGACCTTGGCGAGGAGCTGGTTCTTCTGCTCCAGGGCCGCCTCGACCTTCTGCTCCAGGATCGACTCGTCGTAGAGGTCCTGGACGCGGATGCCCACACGGTTGATCTTGTCGGCGTACGTCGGGCCGATACCCCGGCCGGTCGTACCGATCTTGCGCTTACCGAGGAACCGTTCCGTCACCTTGTCGACCGTGACGTTGTACGGGGTGATCAAATGGGCATTACCGCTGATCAGCAGCTTGGACGTGTCCACGCCGCGATCGTTCAGCCCACTCAGCTCGGAGAGCAGGACGGCCGGGTCGACGACGACACCGTTTCCGATGACCGGGGTACACCCCGGCGAAAGGATTCCGGAGGGGAGGAGATGAAGTGCGTACTTCTGGTCACCGACGACCACCGTGTGGCCGGCATTGTTGCCGCCTTGGTAGCGCACCACATAGTCCACGGATCCACCGAGGAGGTCGGTGGCCTTTCCCTTGCCCTCGTCACCCCACTGAGCACCGAGCAGCACAAGTGCGGGCACAGGCGTACACCCCTTCCGGGCGGGGCATGTCCAAGGTCAGGGGGCGTACGTAAACGTCGTACATGCCGTACGACGATGTACGACAAGGCCTGAACCGTCGAACCGGGTGCCCCGGAATAGACGAAGCCCCTGGCGCAATAGCGCAAGGGGCTCTTGCACCAAGATGCTACCCGAGGAAGGACCGAGGTGTCGGCTGCCCAGCCCCCCGGCGACGGTGCGCACCAGCTGCTGGTGGTCATCGACCCGGTAGCCCGCCGGACCGACGGCGAGTCCGTCCGTATCGCGAAGGATGTGCTCAGCGCCGGTTCGCACGCCAAGATCTGTCTGCCCGACGGGCCCGAGGAGTTCGCGCGGGCCTTGTCCCGCCGGGGCAGTCGGCGGCCTGTGGTGGTCGGCGACGACCGGGCGCTGCGGCGGGCGGTGTCCCTGCTGCACCGGGAGCGGGAGCCGGCCCAGGCCGCGCTCTCGCTGATCCCGGTCGGCGCCGCGGCCGCGCTGGAACTCGCCCATTCGCTCGGCGTGCCCCTGGGCGCGGTGGCGGCGGCGCGCACCGCGCTGGACGGTGCCGTGCGCAGGCTCGACCTGCTGGTCGACGACAGCGACGGCGTCGTCCTGGGCGCGCTGCACATCCCGGCCCTGAGCGCCCTGCCGGGCGCGGTGGCCGCCCATACGGGGGTCACGGCGGTCTGGGACACCTGCCGCACCCTGGTCCGCACCCTGGTGCACCCCACCCCGTCGACGCCCCCCGCCCCGCCGCGCACGCACCGGCTGCGGGTCGAGGCGGACGGCGTCCTGCTGAACGATCTGGACCGCCCGGTCGAGTCGGTGACGGTGTCCTCGCAGGGCGGCGACGGGGGCCTCGCGGACGTGGTGATCCGCACCCCGGCGTCCGAACCGGTCACGGCGGAGGCGAAGGCCGTCACGGTCTCGGGCGCGGACTTCCGCTACCGCGCGGACATACAGGTCGGCGGCCCGGTCCGGACGAGGACCTGGACGGTACGGGCGGGGGCCTGGGGGCTGATGCTGCCGGTGGGCGAGGGGTAGCCTCCGGGCGGGCCGGGCGGAAGGGTGGGGCTGGAGATGTCGGACGGTCCGGGTGATGCGCACAGGCCTGCTGTACGACGGGGCCGGCTCGGCTGCCGGGCCCCTGCTCGTGCGCTTCCCTGCCGAGGGGACGGCCGGAGGGACGGGCGATGGGGCCGACGACGGCCCTCCGCCGGAGGGCCTGCTGCGGCTCCTGCCGCCGGGGCCGGACAAATGCCCCTGGGCAGGCCTGCCCGCACCTACCGGCACCGTCGAACTGCGGGGGTGGATCGACGGGAAGCCGGTGGTCGTCGCGTGGATCGAAGGCCGCCCGTACTGGCCGGCGGACCTGTACCGGAACGTCGATCCGTCCGACCCCGGCGCCCTCGAATCCCTGGCGGACATGGTCCCCGGGCCGGTGTGACGGACGCCGTGCGGGGCCGTCAGGCGTGGCTGCGGCCGTCGGCCATCGGCAGGTCGAGCGTCTTGCGGTGCTCGCGCCAGCGGTCCATCATGCCGCTCAGCTCCGACTGCACGAACTCGAAGAACGCCGCGGTCTCGGCGAGCCGGGCGCCGGCCGGGGTGTGCTCGCCCAGGGTGCGGGCGCCGTCCTTGAGGGTGTTCTCCCAGCGGGTGATCACCCGGTCGCGCTGGGTGAAGGTGGTGTACCAGACCTCGTCGTGCAGGCGGTAGCGGTCCCGGCGCGAGCCGGGGTCGCGCTCGCGGCCGATCATGCTGACCTGCGTGAGGTAATTGACCGCACCGGACACGGCCGCCGGGCTGATCTGCAGCGCCACGGCGAGCTCGGCGGAGGTCATCGACCCGTCGTCGTCCACGAGAAGCGCGGCGAAGACACGGGACGCCATCCGCTGCATCCCCGCCTCGGTCATGTCGGACGCGAACCGCTCCACGAACCGCGACACTGCCTCCGCATCCCGCTCGTCGCGCATGCTCTGTTCGGTTTCGCTGGTCATGACCCGATCGTCTCCCCTGATTCCCCGGCCCCCGCCGTGTCCCCAACTTTATACGCTTCCTTAACTTCACAAGTTTGTGAAAGTAGCGTACCTTCAAAAACATGACGAAGGCAATCACGGTGGCCGGGCTGCACAAGTCGTTCGGCCGGACGCACGCACTGGACGGCCTCGACCTCACGGTCGAGACCGGTGAGGTCCACGGCTTCCTGGGGCCCAACGGGTCCGGGAAGTCCACCACCATCCGGGTGCTGCTGGGGCTGCTGCGGGCCGACTCCGGCGCCGCACGGCTGCTCGGCCGCGACCCGTGGAACGACGCGGTCGAGCTCCACCGACGGGTGGCGTACGTCCCGGGTGACGTCACGCTGTGGCGCAACCTCTCCGGCGGCGAGGTGATCGATCTGTACGGGCGGCTGCGCGGCGGCCTCGACCGGACCAGGCGCGCCGACCTCGTCGAACGGTTCGAGCTCGACCCGACGAAGAAGGGCCGTACGTACTCCAAGGGAAACCGGCAGAAGGTCGCCCTCGTCGCCGCGTTCGCCTCCGATGTGGATCTGCTGATCCTGGACGAGCCGACGAGCGGTCTCGATCCGCTGATGGAGGAGGTCTTCCAGGACTGTGTCGCCGAGGAGCGTGCGCGCGGGCGGACGATCCTGCTGTCCAGCCACATCCTCAGCGAGGTCGAATCGCTCTGCGACCGGGTCAGCATCATCCGCCAGGGGCAGACGGTGGAGAACGGTTCGCTGGCGGACATGCGCCATCTGACCCGCACGAACATCAGCGCCGAGCTGGCCGGTGCTCCCAACGGGCTCGCGCATCTGCCCGGCGTCCATGACCTCGACGTCCAGGGCCTGCGGGTCACGCTCCAGGTCGACACGGACAAGCTGGACGCGGTCCTCAAATCGCTCTCCGCATCGGGAGTACGGACGCTGACCAGCACCCCGCCCACGCTGGAGGAGCTCTTCCTGCGTCACTACGCGACCGACGCGACGGGCACGGCCGGCACGACGGACAACGGCGAGGGTGTGGGGGTGGCGGCGCGATGACTGCCGTGACCACGACCGCACCGGTCGGCGCGGGACGCCGGACCGGGTCCGGTACCGGGCAGCTCGCCGGCACCCGGCCCCTGCTGAGGCTCGCGCTGCGGCGCGACCGGATCATGATGCCGATCTGGGTGATCGTGCTCGGCGCTTCCTTCTCCTCGGTCGGGAAGTCCTTCGCCTCGCTGTACGACACGGCCGCCCAGCGTGCCGAGCTCGCCGCGTCGATGAACGCCAACAGCTCGCTCCGGGCGCTGTACGGACCGGTCTTCAACGACTCCGTCGGCGGGCTCGTCAGCTGGCGGATGGTCGGCTTCGGCGGAGCGCTGGCGGCCGTGATGAGCCTGATCGTCGTCATCCGGCACACCCGGGAGGAAGAGGAGACCGGCCGTCAGGAGATGCTCTCCTCCGCCATGGTGGGCCGCCGTGCCCCGCTGACCGCCGCGCTCCTCGCCGCGCTGATCGCCAACGCCGCGCTGGCGCTGATGATCACGGCCGGTATGGCCGGGTCCGGCGGGGGCGGCGCCGGAGCGGTGGCGCTCGCGCTGGCGATCGCCGGGATCGGCATGCTGTTCGCCTGCACCGCCGCGATCGCCGCACAGTTCACCGAGAGCGCACGGCTCGCGAAGGGACTCACGGCGGCGGTGATCGGTGCCGCGTTCGTACTGAAGGCGGCGGGCGACTCGGCGACGGACGACGGCTCGTCCGTACTGACCTGGCTCTCCCCCATCGGCTGGGCGGAGAACGTGCGCGCGTACGCGGACGAGCGCTGGTGGGTGCTGCTCGTCATCGCGGCGGCCGTCGCGGTCCAGGCCGCCCTCGCGTACACCCTGGCGGGGCGGCGCGATGTCGGCATGAGCTTCCTGGCGACCCGGCCCGGGCCCGCGCAGGGGCGGATCTCCACGGCGTTCGGTCTTGCCCTGCGGCTCCAGCGCGGTTCGCTGATCGGGTGGACGCTGTCCTTCGCCGTGGTCGGTGTCGTCTTCGGCGGGCTGACCGGCGGGGCGGCGGATCTCGTCGGCGACAACGCGAAGACGCAGGAGATCTTCGAGCGGATGGGCGGACAGTCCGGGCTGACCGACGCGTTCCTCGCGGCGATGGTCTCGATGCTCGGGATGGTCGCGGCGCTGTACATCGTCGCGACGGTGCTGCGGCTGCACGGCGAGGAGACCGCCGGGCGCGCCGAACCGGTGCTGGCGGGCGGGGTGAGCCGGATCGGGTGGGCGGCCGGTCATCTGGCCATCGCCTTCGGCGGCGCCGCCCTGATCATGGCGGTCGGCGGCCTCGGCCTGGCCGTCGGCTACGGCCACGAACTCCCTGCCGTGCTGGGTGCGTCGCTGGTGCAGCTTCCGGCGATCTGGCTGCTGGGCGCGGTGGCGGTCCTGCTGTACGGGGCGCTCCCGAAGGCGGCGGTGGCGTCCTGGGGTGTGGCCGGGATCTGCCTGGCGCTGGGGTGGATCGGACCCGCCATCGACCTGCCGCAGCCGGTGATGGACGTATCACCGTTCACGCATCTGCCGAAGCTGCCGGGGGGTACGGGGATGGAATGGGGCCCGGTGCTGGCACTCACCGCGACCGCGGTGGTGCTGGTGGGGGCCGGGCTGGCGGCGTTGCGGCGACGCGATGTCCTGACGTGACGCGAGGGCGGGGGCGCCCCGGGTGCAACCTCCCCGCGGCGCAGCCGCGTCACCCTGACCATGGAGAACCGACGCGAAGCCATCCGCGGGGTCGCCGGATGCATGGTCGCGGCCGCCGGCGGGGCCGCCGGGATGCTCGCCTGGGCTCCCTACGGCCGGCGCGGGATCTTCGGCGGCTTCGAGGGCGAGTCGGAGTGGAACGTGCTCCTGCTCGGGCTGCCGGTCATGACTCTCGGTGGCATCGCGGCCGGGATCGCGCTCTTCGCCCTCGTACAGGGGAAGTGGCGGCGGGCACTCGGGGCGGCGGCACTCCTGACGGCCCTTGCCGGCTTCGGGGTGGCGTTCGAGGTACTGGAAGGACCGCCACTGAACTGCGGGCCGGGGTGCTGACTCCCGGCCCGCACCGTGCCCGGCCCGCCGGACCGCACCGTGCCCGGCGCGCCCGCCTTACTCACCCCGTCACAGCTCGACGCGCAGTTCCTTCAGGCCCCTGATCACATAGCCCGGGTTCCACTCCGGCTCGGCCGCCAGTCGCAGGTTCGGGGCGCGGCGCAGCAACTCACCGAAGGACGCAGCCAGTTCGACCCGGGCCAGCGGGGCGCCCAGGCAGAAGTGGATGCCGGCGCCGAAGGTGATGTGGGGGTTCTCCCGGCGGGCCAGGTCCAGGGTGTCCGGGGCCGGGAAGCGGGCCGGGTCGCGGTTGGCGGAGCCGAAGAGCAGGGCCACCTCGGAGCCGCGCGGAATGACTGTGCCGTCGATCTCGATGTCGTCGAGGACCCAGCGCTCGAACATCTGCAGCGGAGTGTCGTACCGCATCAGTTCCTCGATCGCCGTCGGCAACAGCCCGTGGTCGGTGCGCAGGGCGGCCAGTTGCTCGGGGTGGCGCAGCAGCGTCCACCAGCCGTTCACCGTGGTGTTGACGGTCGCCTCGTGGCCCGCGTTGAGCAGCAGCACACAGGTGGAGATCATCTCCTGCTCGCTCAGCCGCTCCCCCTCGTCGTGGGCGGCGATGAGCGCGGAGATCAGATCCGTCCCGGGGTTCTTGCGCCGCTCCTTGATCAGCTCGCGCAGATACGCGGAGAAGTCGAGCGAGGCGCGGACGGCGGCACGGGCGGTGTCGTCGGACGGGTTCAGTTCAAACATTCCGCAGATCGCCGCCGACCAGGGGCGCAGCGGGGCACGGTCGGACTCCGGGATGCCGAGCATCTCGGCGATGACGGCCACGGGCAGCGGTTCGGCGACGGCCGTCAGCAGATCGCCGCCGCCCGCCTCGACGAACGAGTCGGCCAGCCCGGCGGCCAGCCGCCGCACAGTCGGGACGAGCTGCTCGACCGTACGCGGAGTGAACGCCTTGGAGACCAGGCGCCGGATCCGGGTGTGGTCGGAGGCCTCCAGGTCGAGGAGCCCCTGGCCGTTGAGGGTGTGGAAGGGCTCGTGCTCCGCGGGCGGCGGCGTACGGCCGAACTCCTCGTGGGTGAAGCGGTGCAGATATGTACGGCCCAGGCGGCGGTCGCGCAGCAGCGCGGACACATCGGAGTGGTGCGGGACGAGCCACTGGTCGGTCGGCTCGAAGTAGTGCACCCGGCCGGCTGCTCGCAGCGCGGCGTAGGCCGGGTACGGGTCGGCGACGAACGCCGGGGACCAGGGGTCGAAGAGGACGAAGGGGGCGTCGGCCGCGGAACGTGAGGACGGGTGCATATACGGACGCTAACCGGACCCGACGGCCGCCGACCACCCACCCCTGGGTCACGTCTGCCGCCCACCCCCGGGTCCCGTCGGCCGCCCACCCCGGGCCCCGTCGCCGACCAGCGACCCCGAACTCCCCGGACTCCTCAGGACGGCGTGACCAGCCGGGCCTCGTACGCGAAGACCGCCGCCTGCGTGCGGTCGCGCAGCCCCAGCTTCACCAGGATGCGGCTCACATGCGTCTTGATGGTGGATTCGGCAACCACCAGATGCGAGGCGATCTCGGCGTTGGACCGGCCCTGCGCGATGAGGACGAGCACCTCCGTCTCGCGCTCGGTGAGGTCGCCGATCCGGGCGAAGGCGGGCAGGCGCGGGGTCTCGGAGAGCTTCGAGAACTCATTGATCAGCCGCTTGGTGACGGTCGGGGCGAGCAGCGCCTCACCGGCGGCCACCACCCGTACCCCGTCGGCGAGTTGGCGAGCGGAGGCGTCCTTGAGGAGGAAGCCGGACGCCCCGGCGCGCAGCGCCTGGTACACGTACTCGTCGAGGTCGAAGGTGGTCAGTACCAGCACCTTGGCGTCCGCGTCGGCGGCGACGATCTCGCGGGTGGCCTCGATGCCGTTGAGTTCCGGCATCCGGATGTCCATCAGCACCACATCGGGGCGCAGTGCCGCGACCTGCGCGATGGCCTGCCGGCCGTCGACGGCCTCGCCGACGACCTCGATCCCCGGCATGGCGTTGAGCAGCACCGAGAAGCCCTCGCGGACCATCATCTGGTCGTCGACGATCAGCACCCGGATGGCCGGGGCGGTGGGGATGGTCATGCCTTCGCCCCCTGTTCCGCCTGCGACTCGTGCGACTTGTGCGTCCCGTTCGGCTCGTCCGTGTCGCAGATGGGTTGGACGGGGATGAACGCGGCGATCTCGTAACCGCCCTCCTCCGTCGCCGCGGCCGTCATGTCGCCGTTCAGCATCGTGACCCGCTCCCGCATTCCCGTGATCCCGTGACCGGCCCCCGGCGAGGGCTTCACCGGACCGATCGGCGGCCCGTTGACGACGCGCAGACCGAGTCCGCCCAGCACATAGCCGATCTCCACCTTGGCAGTAGCGCCCGGTGCGTGCCGCAGTGTGTTGCTGAGGGCCTCCTGAATGATCCGGTACGCCGACAGCTCGACGCCCTGCGGCAGTTCACGTACCGCGCCGGTGACCGTCTTCTCCGTCTCCAGACCGGCCTCGCGCACATTGGCGAGGAGCCCGTCGAGCTGGGCGAGGGTGGGCTGCGGGGCGTCCGGCGCCTGGTAGTCCTCGGCCCGCACGACGCCGAGGACCCGGCGCAGTTCGGTGAGGGCGGCGACCGCGTTCTCCCGGATCGTGACGAAGGCCTGCTCCAGCTCGGGCGGCGGATTCTCCACCCGGTACGGGGCGGCCTCGGCCTGGATCGCGACGACCGACATGTGGTGGGCGACCACGTCGTGCAGCTCCCGGGCGATGGTGGTGCGCTCCTCGAGCAGTGTGCGCCGGTCGCGTTCGACAGCGGTCACGGTGCGCTGCACGGTGACCTCGCGCTCCGCGTCGCGACGGATCTGCACTACGGCCACCACCAGCAGCGCGAACGCGGAGGCCATGACAAAGGTGGAGGTGGTCGAGGAGCGGTACCAGCCGCCGAAGTTCTCCAGCACGGCGCCGAACACCAAGGTGAAGCCCCACATCCAGGCGGCGGTACGGGGCCGGGTCCGGGCCGCGACCACGACCAGCACCGTCAGATGCGAGAGGAAGGTGCTCGGCGCCCAGGGCCAGGAACCACCGCTGGCGACCGCCGCGAACGGGGTGAGCGCCATCGAAATCCAGAACGCGCCGACCGGCCTGACCAGCGTCATCAGCACGGAGGCCACAGGGAGCAGCACGATCAGGACGAGATCGACCACGGAAAGCAGACCGAAGGAGTCCGACGAGACGAGGCCTATGAAGGCCGTGAGCAGTGCGGCGGCCCCGACCAGCGCGTGGGGTGTCCAGGCGGCACGCTCACGCATCCGCTCCGGCAACTGTCGCAGCAGCGGCCCGTCGGTCCGCATCCGCTCCAGCGGACGGTACTCGAAGGCGTTGCGGAAAAGGTCCTGCCGCAGGCCGCCCAACGCCCCTGCGGCCAGTTTGATCTCGGGGCTTCTGCTCTTGGTCTCGGTCACGTTTCCAAGGTAGGGGCCGGATCGGCCCGGGTCGTCACCAGCGATACGGATCCTGCGCCGTCCGTCGCAAGTACTACGGGGCCGCACCGGCGCCGGGCCCCCCGCTCACCAGGCGAGCTGGGCGAGCTCCTCCGCCACCACCGCGCACGCGTCGCTGGCCGGGTCGATCAGCGGGTAGTGACCGACGTCGGGCAGCAGGGTCAGGCCCACCGTCTCCCCCGCCTTCGCCGCCGCGTCGACGAACGCCTCCGAGACGGCCTGCGGCACATCGACGTCGGTGGTGCCCTGCACCACCGACGTCGCGATCCCGGTGGGCAGCAGCACGGCCGGGTCGGCGTGCGGGGCCCGCGCCTCGAAGTCCTCCTCGCGGCCGAGGAATTGACCGACGGCCCCCGAGCACACGTTCAGCTCGACGGCCGTGGTGAAGTCGGCGATCGGCGCGAGGGCGACGACACCCCGCAGCGGCGGCGGCGCGGGCAGCCGCCACGGCGAGCCCTCGGGCAGTACGTGCCGGGCGGCGGCCCACAGGGCGAGCTGCCCGCCGGCGGAGTGCCCGGTGACGACGATCCGCCGGGCGTCGGCCTGCGGAAGTTCCCGGGCCAGCAGGGCCGGCAGCGCGTCCATCGCCGCGGCGACGTCGTCGAAGGTCTCCGGCCAACGACCCGCGACCGGACCGGAACCCCGCTGCTGCGGGATCTCACTGCCGCGCCGGTACTCGACGCTGGCGACGGCGAAACCGCGCCGGGCCAGGAAGTCCGCGAACGGCGACACATGCTGCCGGTCGTACGGCGCCCGCCACGCCCCGCCGTGCAGGACGACCACGACGGGCGCACCGGTCCGGCCGTCGCGCGGAGCGTAGAAGTCGATCACCTGGTCGGGGTGGTTGCCGTAGGCGGCCGATGCATCGGGGGCGACCGGTGGATGCGAGAGTGCCGACTCGGTCTCGGCTGCGTCACGATCACGCGCGGCAGAATCCGACATGCTGCTCCAACCGTCCTGTATCTGAGCCCAACAGCTCAACAACCCAACAACCCAACAACCCAACTGGCCTGACGTGCGGGGACGGTACCAGTACGGAAGGTTCCCGTCCCCGCCGACGGATCATGCAGGGGCCCCTGGGTGCCAGCTGCTAGGGCTTCAGCACCTCACCCAGTACGCGCGCCGCCCGTTCCACGTCCGCGAACCCCACGTACAGCGGCGTGAACCCGAACCGCAGCACGTCCGGCCGCCGCAGATCCCCGACGACACCCCGCGCGATGAGCGCGCTCATCACCGGTTCCGCGTCCTCGCACCGCAGCGCGACCTGGCTGCCGCGCTCCGCGTGCGCGGCCGGGGTGACGGAGGTGACCCGGCCCTCGGGCACATGCTCGGCGACGCACTCCAGGAAGAAGTCCGTCAGCGCCAGGGACTTGGCCCGTACCTCGTCGATGGACACCCCGTTCCACACGTCCAGCGACGCTTCGAGCGCCAGCATGGAAAGGATGTCGGGGGTGCCGACCCGGCCCCGTACGGCACCGTCCGCCGGGGCGTACCCGGGTGTCATGCCGAACGGGTCGGCGTGCGACGTCCACCCCGGCAGGGGCGAGTCGAAGGCCGCCTGGTGGCGCTCGGCGACGTAGATGTAGGCGGGCGAACCGGGGCCGCCGTTCAGGTACTTGTACGTGCAGCCGACCGCCAGGTCCACGCCGTGCTCGTCGAGGCCGACGGGCAGGGCGCCCGCACTGTGGCACAGGTCCCAGACGGCGAGGCCGCCCGCCGCGTGCACGGCGGCGGTGAGTCCGGGCAGGTCGTGGAGCCTGCCGGTGCGGTAGTCGACATGGTTGAGCAGGACGGCCGCGGTACGGGGGCCCAGCGCACCGGGGACCTCGGCGGGGGTGACCGGGACGAGCCGGTGGCCGGTCATCCGCGCCGCGGACGCGGCGATGTACCCGTCCGTGGGGAAGGTCGTCGCGTCGACGAGGATCTCGTCGCGCCCCCCCGTCGCCAGCCGGGTCGCCGCGACGACGGCCTTGAAGACGTTCACACTGGTCGAGTCCCCGACGACGATCTGCCCGGCGGCGGCCCCGACGAGCGGGGCGATCCGGTCACCGATCCGTTCCGGCGCGGTCCACCAGCCGCTCTCGTCCCAGGACCGGATGCGCAGCTCGCCCCACTCGCGGGTGAGGACCTCCTGCACCCGGGCGGGTACGTGGGCGGGCAGCGCACCGAGCGAGTTGCCGTCGAGGTAGACGGTGTCGTCGAGGGTGAACAGCTTGCGCAGATCGGCGAGCCGGTCGGCGGCGTCGAGTGCCGCGGCCCGCGCGGCGAAGGTCTCAGACATGACTGCGCGCCGTCCACAGCTCGGGGAAGACGTTCTTCGTGGCCCGTTTCTCCAGCCACGCGACCCCGGCGGAACCGCCGGTCCCGGTCTTCGAGCCCATCGCGCGCCGGGTGGCGACGAGGTGGTCGTTGCGCCAGCGCCACACCAGTTCACCGACGTCGGTGAGCGCCTCGCCGAGCCGGACCAGCTCGTCGTGCTGGTCTGGGTTGGCGTAGATCTCCGCCCAGATGGCCTCGACCTCGGGGGACGGCTCGTACTTCTGCGTCAGGTCCCGGCCGAGCACGGCCTGCGGTACGGCGTGGCCGCGCCGGGCGAGCAGGGCGAGCGTCTCGTCGTACAGACTCGGTTCGGCGAGCGCCTTCTCCAGCTCGCCGTGGACGCGGGGCGCGCCCCGGTGCGGCACGAGCATGGACGCAGACTTGTCGCCGAGCAGGAACTCCATCCGCCGGTACATCGCCGACTGGAAGCCGGACCCCTCACCGAGGGCGGCGCGGTAGGAGTTGAACTGGGCGGGGGTGAGCTGGGCGAGCGGCGTCCAGGAGGCGTTGAGCGCCTCCAGTTCCCGCACCGACCGCTTGAGCGCGTCGCGCGCGACGGGCAGCCGGTCCTCGCGCAGGGCGTGCGCGGCGGTCTCCCACTCGTGGACGATGACGGTGAACCACAGCTCCATGACCTGGGTGGTGACCAGGAAGACCATTTCGCCCGGATCGTCGGAGCGAAGGTGCTGGAGATGGGTCAGGACATCCGCCTGGACATAGTCCTCGTACGGAGTCGTTCCCGCGAAGTCGAGGTGCGGGGTCTGCGCACCGGTGGCTTCGGGGTCGGGGTGGATCGTCGACATTGCTGTCTCCTCGACACGAGCTTCCGGGTAGCGGTCCGCCCCTTCCGTGAGGTGGTGGAGCTCCGGTCCCCTGCCCGCATCCTAAACGGAGCCCGCAGGAGCGCGCAGACCCCGCAGATACCGGTGCAGCTGCGGGGTCCGGAACGTCACAAGGTGTACGTGTACGTCTGGCCGAGGGCCTCGGTCGGCCTCTAGCCGAGGGTCTCGGCGGCGGTCGGCGAGGAGTCGCGCAGGAACGTCGAGCAGCGCTCGTACTCCTCCTGCTCGCCGATCGCCTGGGCGGCCCGCGCCAGGGCGTGCAGGGCGCGCAGGAAGCCGCGGTTCGGCTCGTGCTCGAACGGTACGGGGCCGTGCCCCTTCCAGCCGGCCCTGCGCAGCGCGTCGAGGCCGCGGTGGTAGCCGGTGCGGGCGTAGGCGTACGACTCGATGACGCGGCCGCCCTCGAACGCCTCGTCGGCGAGCTGTGCCCAGGCCAGCGAGGAGGTCGGGTACTTCGCGGCGACGTCGGCGGGGGCCGTGCCGTTCGCGAGCAGCTCGCGCGGCTCCGGGTCGTCGGGCAGGTGGGTCGGGGGAGGCCCCCCGAGCAGGTTCTCGTGGATCGACATGGGTTCAAGTGTGCCTGGCAGATGCGCGCCGGGGTACTCGGGCGCCGTGCGGTGGGTCAGTTCGCGCCGGGAGTACCCGGGCGCCCCGGGGAGGGCCGGTCCGCGCCCGGCTTCCCCGCCTCCTCGTGCGTGGGTTCCAGGGGCGGGGCGACGACACCGCAGTGCACCGTGCACTCGGGGCGCGCCTTCCCCTTCTCGTCCGCCGTGACGGGGGGCTTGCGCACGGTCGCCCAGGCGATCAGCGAGCCCAGCACGAGCAGCCCGGCACACATCGGCATGGCCCGCCGGAACGTCGCGGCGAACTCGTCGGCGTTCCGGTAGGCCTCCGGGCCCATCCCGGCGAGCAGCGGCAGCGCGGCCACCGCGATCAGCCCGGCGGCGCGGGCGGCCGCGTTGTTGATCCCGCTGGCGAGGCCGGCCCGCGCGGTGTCCACGGACGCCAGGACGGTCGCGGTGAGCGGTGCCACCAGGGTGACGAGTCCGACGCCGAGCACACCGACCGCGGGGAGCACATCGGCGAAATAGGCGGAGACGGAGTTCGACCCCGGCCCGACCCGCAGCATCAGGAGCATTCCGGTGGCGGCGACCAGTGGGCCGACGGTGAGCGGGATGCGGGGCCCGATGCGCTGCCCCAGTTCGCCCGAGGAGGCCGAGAAGAGCAGCATCAGCACGGTCGTGGGCAGCAGGGCCGTGCCGGCTCCGAGGGCCGAGTACCCGGCCACGACCTGGAGCTGGATCGCGGAGAGGAAGAAGTAGCCGCCGAGCGCCGCGTACACACAGAGGGTGATGATGTTGACGACGGTGAACTGCCGGGACGCGAACACCGACGGCGGCAGCATCGGGTCCGCCCGCCGCCGCTCCACCTGCACGAACACCGCCCCGAGGACGATCCCGCCGACGGCCGCCCCGATCACCACCGCGGACGCCCCCTGTCCCGGCGCCTCGATCAGCGCGTAGGTCACCAGGGCTAGGGCGAGGGCGCCGAGCACGGCGCCCAGCACGTCGAAGCGCCCGTGTGCGTCGGGGGCACGCGATTCCGGTACGTGGCGCAGCGCCACCGGCAGACAGACCGCGGCGACCGGCACGTTGAGCAGGAACACCCATCGCCAGCCGGGCCCGTCGACGAGCCAGCCGCCGACGAACGGCCCGATGGCGGCGCCGACCCCGCCGAACCCCGACCACAGTCCGACCGCGCGGGCCCGGTCGTCCGGATGGAAGCTCGCCTGGATCAGTGCCAGCGAACCGGGTGTGAGGAGAGCTCCGCCGATGCCCTGGAGGGCGCGGGCGGCGATCAGGACGGCGGCGTTCGGCGCGATGCCGCAGATCACGGACGCGGCGGCGAACCAGACGACTCCGACGACGAAGACCCGCCGCCGGCCGTACCGGTCGCCGAGGGCGCCACCGAGGAGGATCAGCCCGGCGAGGGTCAGCATGTAGGCGTTGACGGTCCACTGGAGGGCGGCCAGATCGGTGCCGAGGTCCTTGCCGATGCGGGGCAGGGCGACGTTGATGACGGTGGAGTCGAGCAGGGCCATGCTGGAGCCGAGGACGGTGGTGAGGATGACCCAGCGTCCGATGGGGGAAGCGACGCGGATGGCTCCCGTCTCTGCGTCAGGCATACGAGCAGCATCGCCGCTCCCCGCCGGGAAAGCCATAGGGCGGAGATGGCTCGGCAAGGTTCTGTCAGCCGGTCAGAGCGACGGAGGGGCGACTGTTTCCTGTGCCGTTCCAGTCCACGTGGAATCCGGCCGCGCAGAACGCCCGGACGACGATCCCGCCGGCGTGTTCCATCGTCCGGGTGCTGCCGTCCGGGGCACCCCAGAACGCCAGGGTGAGATGGCCCGTGTCCCGCGCACGTTCGGCGTCCTGCCGCGTGTAGTAGCAGAACCCGACGAGGCCGGCGAGGCTGCCGCCGCGCGCGTGGGCGGCTTCGGTGCAGTCGTCGAAGCCGTCGGACTGGGTGGTGCCCGCGCCGGCGAGCGCGACGAACCCCGCTGTGTTCAGCCCGTCCAGAACCTCGCCGACCCGCTTCTCGGCATCGCGCCATTGTGCCCGCGACAGCTTCCGCTCCGGCGCCGGCGGCGCCCCGGCCGGTGCCGGGGGCTCGATTCCGGCGGCGGCGACCAGCAGCGAGGCAACCTCCGGAGCCCAGGCATTGACGGTGACATGGCTGCCGTGGTCGTCGGTGATGTCGGGATTCGCGCCGCGGGCGATCAGCAGCTCGACCGGTTCGGGGGTCGGCGAGAACTCGGCGGCGAGGTAGAGAGCCGTGCGTCCGTCACCGCCCGGCTGCTCCACGGGCGCTCCGGCGTCGAGCAGCGCGGCGAGTGCAGCCGCCGCCCGGGCCGGGTCCGCCTCCGCCCCCGTCGCGGCCAGGTGCAGGGCGGTCCAGCCGTACTCGTCGGTCGCGGTGACATCGGCCCCGGCGTCCAGCGCGTCCCGCAGGGCGGCGACATCGCCGCTGCGGGCGGCTTCGAACACATCCATCGGCTGCTCCAGGCCCTGCCTACGAAAAGGCCCACGTCCCGGGCGGGGTGCCCGGGGTGGCCACGGTCGGCCCCGACCCTACGACGCTCCTTGCGCCACGGCTCGTACGCCCCGGATCAGCGCCTCCACGCCCGCCTGCGCTTTGGACCGCGGACACCCGACGTTCAGCCGCACGAAGCCCTCCGCCCCGTACACCGCCCCCGGCATCACCGCGACCCTCTCGCGCTCGATCAGCACCCGCTGCAACGCCTCGTCGTCGCCGACGCCCGCCGGGCGCAGATCGATCCACGCCAGATAGCCGGCCTGTGGCGACTGCCATCCCAGTTCCGGGAACGCCTCGTTCAGCCGTTCCGCGACCAGCGCCAGATTCCCGGCGACATACGCGCGGAGCTCGTCCAGCCACGCCCCGGCCTCCCGGTACGCGGCGATGTGCGCGGTCAGTGACAGCACCGCCGGGGAGGCGAGCCCCTCTGCCGTCTCCATCCGGCGCAGGAACTCCGCCCGGTCGGCCGGATCGCCGATCAGCCCGTACGAGCCGGTCAGCGCCGGGAAGTTGAACGCCTTCGACGCGGAGGAGATCAACGCCCAGCGCCCGTCGCCCCCGACCCGCGTCCACGGCACATGCACACGCCCCTCGTGCACGAAGTCCGCATGGATCTCGTCGCTGATCACCGCGACCCCGTACCGCGCGGCGAGCGCCGACATCTCGCCCAGTTCGGACTCCGTCCATACCCGGCCCGTCGGGTTGTGCGGAGAGCACACGAGAAGGACCTTGCTGTCGGGGCGGGCGAGCTCGCGTTCCAGCGCGGCCGTGTCCCCCACCGGCACGCCCCGCAGCTCGCGCCCGAGCCCGGTGATCGTCTTGCGGAAACCGTCGTACGTCGGGGCATGGACGACCACGCCCTCGCCCTCGGCCGTCCACATCTGCAGCAGCTGCGAGAGCTGGCTGAGCACGGACGGCCCGTACACCAGCTGCCCGGTGTCGATCCGTGTCCCGTACCGGGTCGCGTACCAGTGGGCTATCGCCGACCGGAAGTCGTCCTGCTGCCAGGTCGTGTAGCCGAACACCCCATGGTCGAGACGGGCCCGCAGCGCGCTCAGCACCTCCGGTGCGGTCTCGAAGTCCATGTCGGAGATGGTGAACGGCAGCAGTCCATCCACCCCGAACCGGTCCGCGACCCCGTCCCACTGGACGCACCAGGTGCCCCGGCGGTCAACAACGGTGTCGAAGTCATAGCGGGCGCTGGAACTCACAGGGATCCCTCACTTCTTCTCACGGACATGCCATGGGCCCGGCACCCAAGGGGTAACCGGGCCCAGGGCCACACTTCATACCGGCTGCTACTTCAGCTTGGTACCGGTGGAACGCAGGTTGGCGCAGGCCTCCGTGACGCGCTTGGCCATGCCCGCCTCGGCGGACTTGCCCCAGCTGCGCGGGTCGTAGACCTTCTTGTTGCCGACCTCGCCGTCGACCTTCAGCACACCGTCGTAGTTACGGAACACGTGGTCCACGATCGGGCGGGTGAAGGCGTACTGGGTGTCGGTGTCGAGGTTCATCTTCACGACGCCGTTCTCCAGCGCGGTGGCGATCTCCTGCTCGGTGGAGCCGGAGCCGCCGTGGAAGACGAAGTCGAAGGGGTGGCTACCAGCGGCCTTGCCGTACTTGGCGGCCACGCCCTCCTGGAGGTCCTTCAGCAGCTCGGGACGGAGCACGACGTTGCCCGGCTTGTAGACGCCGTGGACGTTTCCGAAGGAGGCGGCCAGCAGGTAGCGGCCCTTCTCGCCCAGGCCGAGCGCCTCGGCGGTACGCAGCGCATCGTCGACGGTCGTGTACAGCTCGTCGTTGATCTCGTGCGTGACGCCGTCCTCCTCGCCACCGGTCGGGGTGATCTCGACCTCAAGAATGATCTTGGCGGCTGCGGCCTTGGCGAGCAGCTCCTGACCGATGGCCAGGTTGTCGGCGAGGGTCTCGGCCGAGCCGTCCCACATGTGGGACTGGAACAGCGGGTTCTGGCCCTTGGCGACGCGCTCGGCGGAGATGTCGAGCAGCGGACGTACATAACCGTCCAGCTTGTCCTTGGGGCAGTGGTCGGTGTGCAGCGCGACCGTGACGTCGTACTTGGCGGCGACGATGTGCGCGAACTCGGCGAGGGCGACGGCGCCCGTGACCATGTCCTTGTTGTGCTGGCCGCCCAGGAACTCCGCCCCACCGGTGGAGATCTGGACGATGCCGTCGCTCTCCGCCTCCGCGAAGCCGCGCAGTGCAGCGTGCAGGGTCTGGGTCGACGTCACATTGATGGCCGGGTAGGCGAACTTGCCTGCCTTCGCCCGGTCGAGCATCTCGGCGTAGACCTCGGGGGTTGCGATGGGCATCTGTCCGCTCCTTGGGATGTGCGGGTGTGCGTTGCTGGTTCCCTGACCTGGGGGCGACGTCATCGTCGCCCCCATCTTCCCAGACTCCCGCTCCGGCTCCACCCGGCCTGGTCCCGCAACGTTCGGACCGGGCGGCGGAAGGCATACGACAAGGGCGGACGGTTTCACGTGAAACCGTCCGCCCTCGAAGAAAATCGCAGGTCAGACCAGGCAATCAGGCCAGGTCGAGGTCCGCCACCGTATAGGCGTGGACGTACGGGAGACCGGCCTCGGCAATGGCCCCAGCCGCACCCCGCTCCACGATCGTGGCGACGGCGACGACCTCGCCACCGGCCTCGCGCACCGCCTCGACGGCCGTCAGCGGCGAACCGCCGGTCGTCGAGGTGTCCTCGACGACCAGGCAGCGGCGGCCCTTCACGTCCGTGCCCTCGATGCGGCGCTGCATCCCGTGCGCCTTCTGCGCCTTGCGGACGACGAACGCGTCCAGCTCCTGCCCGCGCGCGGCGGAGGCGTGCAGCATCGAGGTGGCGACCGGGTCGGCGCCCAGCGTCAGCCCGCCCACACAGTCGTAGTCCAGCTCGGCGGTGGCATCGAGCATGACCTGACCGACCATCGGAGCGGCCTTGCCGTCCAGCGTGATGCGGCGCAGGTCGATGTACCAGTCGGCTTCAAGACCCGAGGAGAGGGTCACCTTGCCGTGTACCACGGCCTTGTCCTTGATCTGCTGGAGCAGCTCAGCACGTACGTCAGTCATGGCTACGAGCTTAAGGCGCCTGTGTCGGGGCTCGTGCCGCTGCCGTGTCGGGGCCCGCGCCGGCAACGGGTCGCGGCCTGCATGGGTACCGGGTCGAAGCCCGCACCGCTGTCGGGTCAGAGCCTGCGCCAGTTCCAGGTCGTCGCGATCTCCAGCGGCTCGATCGGGGTGACATACCGGGGCGCGGTGTTCAGCCCGTTCGGCGGGCCGGACTGCGGCTCCACACAGACCGCCTCGGCCTGCTCGTCGTAGATCACGACCCACTCGGCCCGGCTCTTCACGGTCAGTTGCAGCTGCTCCGGCCAGGTGAGCGTCACGTCGACGCCGTCCGGCATCCCGAAGCAGTCGTCCCACGGGCCGGGCAGGGGTGGGATGCGGCGGCCGGTCGGCAGATGGTTCTCGCCACGCTCCTCCTGCCAGGCCGCGTCGAAGGCGATCTCCACGTTCTTGCCGCCGCCGAGATCCCGCAGGAACCAGGGGTGCCAGCCGGCCTGCGCCGGGAACGAATCCCCGTACGTCTCGATGCCGAACGCAAGCGTGAGCGAGTCCTCGGACAACTCGAAGGTCTGGGTCACCCGGCCCGGATACGGCCAGGGGTCGGCAAGGTCGTAGTAGAACGCGGCCTCCCGCTCGCCCACTCGGGCGGTGCGCCAGGCGGTGTCCCTGCCGGTGCCGTGGATGGCGTGTGGCGGGGAGTTCAGCGGCAACCGGTGCGGGACGTCGCCGCTGTGGAAGAGGCCGTTCTCGGTGCGCCCGCACCACGGCACCATCGGGAAGCAGCCGTAGCGCTCCCCCTGCCGCAGCACCTCGGTGCCACCGATCCGCAGACTGCTGATGCGACAGCCGTTGGCGGGGTTCACGGTCAGCTCTGCATCGCCGACGGACAGCCGGACGTCCTTCTCGCTGCTACTCACCCGACCGACATTACTGGCGCTGCTACCTCCGCCGCCTCAGCGCCCTGCTCACCACGACGGCAGAGGCGATCGCGAGTGCGGCGGCGGGAGCGACCCAGCGGAGTGTGGCGCCCGCGGTGGTCGAATCGGGTGACGGCACGGGGGCGTACCTGCCGCGCGGCGGCGCGTGGTCGACCTCCTCGGCGCTGCGGCCGATCATGGTGCGCCTGGCATGCGCGGCCTCGGCCGGGGGGCCGTCGGGGACGGTGAACTCCACCTCCGCCACGGGGTCGGGCGACGGCGGCACGGGGGCGTCGAAGACAGAGTCCGTGCCCGGGGGGTTCTCGGTGGAGGGTTCCTGGTCCGCGGTGGCGCCGTCATCGGTGTCGTCGGTGTCGTCGGTGTCGTCGGCGGCTTCCGGAGCAGTACTCCGGGTGGTGTCCGCGCCGGTCGCGTCGGCCTCCTCGGCCGCCTCCTCGATGGCCTGTTCCACAGCTTCCTCGACGGACCGCTCGGCCTCGCCGAGGTCCTTGCCCGCCTCGTCCTCGCCCGCCAGCGTCTCCGTCACCAGTTGCTGCACAAAGCGGTCCAGCAGTCGGTGGGCCGTCGCGAGCGCCGCCGCCGGGTCCAGCTCCAGAAGGCGGCCGTCGCCGCTCGCCGTACCCGCGAACCCGATCGCCGTACCACCGTCCTTCTGCGTCAGGCTGATCGTCAGAGCCAGCTTCGCCGAGCCGGTCCCCCTGGCCTCGACGCCCTCACCCGCCACCAGGATCCCGTCGTCCCCGTCCGGGCCGTCCTGCGGGGAAACGGTGAGCCGCAGCGCACCGCGGTACGTGATCGTGTGGCCGTCGACCCGGACCTTGAGCCGGCCGGACAGCGGGCCCGCGGACGCGTCGGCGTCCTGCTGGAGCCCCGGTACGCAGCGCGCGACGCGGGCGGGATCGCCCAGCGTCCGCCGAAGGGACAGGACCGGAACCGGAACGAACACCTCATGCTCCATGGAAACCGAGCCTACTCAGCCCCGGCCATCACGTCAGCGGTTCCGCGTCGCAAAGCCGACGGGCGTACGGCGTCCGGCGTCCGGCTCACCGGTCCTCCCAGTACCTCGGATGCACCAGCGTCGACGGCAGCAGCCCGCGCAGCCGTCCGCTCTCCGCGTCCCGCCCCGCGCCCATCAGCGAGGCCTGCGTCAGCGACCGCAGCTTCGGCGCCCCCGGGGCGAGGCGGAGTACCGGCGCCCTGACCGGCCCGGCGAGGACGAAGCCCCAGCCGTGCTCGGCCCGCGCCCGGTGCGTGGCCCTGTCGGGGCCCGCCGCGAAATCGGCGGGCCTGCCGCTGATCCGGTACGGGCGGGTGTGCAGGCCCGCCGTCCTCATCGACGCCTCCACCGTCCAGTACGTACGCGGCCGGGTCACCGGCGAGCCCCCGTGCACCACCAGCCGGCCGCCCGGCGCGAGGGCCTCGCAGACCAGGCCGTAGAACTCCGTCGAGTAGAGCTTCGTGCCGACGGAGATCCCGGGGTCGGGCAGATCGGAGATCACCACGTCGTAGCTGCCGTGCACCGCCCGCAGCCAGTTGAAGGCGTCGGCGTTGACGGCCGTCAGTCGCGGATCGCGGTACGCGTGGGCGTTCAGCGCCGAGAGCGCGCGGTCGGTACGGGCCAACCGGGTGACACCGGGATCGAGCTCGACGAGGGTGACGCTGCGTACGTCCAAGTAGCGCAGCACCTCCCGGGCGGCGAGACCGTCACCACCGCCCAGGATCAGGACACGGGCGTGTGGTCCGTTCATCGCCGGGTGCACCAGCGCCTCGTGGTAGCGGTACTCGTCGCGCGCGCTGACCCGCAGCCGCCCGTCCAGATACAGGGCCAGGGAGCTGCGGCCCGCCCCCGTCAGCACCACCTCCTGGACCCCGGTCCGCACCGCGACCCGCACCCCGTCCCCGTACACCGCACGCCGCGCCGCCCGCTCGAAGTCACCGACCAGCGCGGTGACGGTGGCGAGTACGGCGATCACGGCCACGTTGACAAGGACCAGCAGCCACCGGGAGCGCGGTGTGAGGTCCCGCCGGAACACCCACAGCACCAGCGCCCCGCCCGCCGCCGCGTTGACCGCGCCGGTGAACAGCGCCCCGGTGAGCTGTCCCAGCACCGGCAGCAGCAGAAAGGGGAACGCCAGCCCGCCGACCAGCGCACCCACGTAGTCGGCGGCGAACAGATCCGCGACGGTCCCGCCCGCGTCCTGCCGGTCGACGCGCTGGATCAGCGTCATCAGCAGCGGGATCTCCGCCCCGATCAGGACACCGATCATGAGCGAGAACCCGACCAGGGCGTACCGCGACTCCCCGATCCAGGCGAACGACGCGTACAGCACGACCGCCGAGGAGCCGCCGACGAGTGCGAGCGCCGCCTCGATCAGCCCGAAACCGACTGCTGCACGGCTGCGTAAACGTTTCGCGAGGAGTGAGCCGACGCCCATCGCGAACACCATCACGGAGAGCACGACGGACGCCTGGGTGACGGAATCACCGATCAAGTAGGAGGCGAGCGCCACCAGTTCGAGCTCGTAGACCAGACCGCAGGCAGCACAGATGAAGACAGCGGCCAGCACGAGACACCGACCGGTCCTCGGTCGCACGGGAAGACGCGCCGCGCCCCCTCGCAGCGACACCTGCTGATCGATCATGATGTGAACGCTACGTCACGACGAGGTGGCCGCCTGTCACCCACAAGGGTGCAAGTGGCGCGCCCACAACGGAGTTGGGCCGCGTCAGAGCGCTGCCGCCGGCATCCGCACTCCCACTCGGGTGCGCGTCACCACCAGCTGCCCCTCCTGCGGGTACGCATGCCAGGTACGCCACCGCACCTGGCCCTCGGTCCGCTGGGCGAGCATGGCGGTGAAGGCGTGCGGGCTGCCGGGGAACGTCCCGGCGAGACCGTGGGGGTGGTCGGTCACGAGCGCGAGGAGCTCCTGCGCACGCCCCGCGAACGAGCTCGCCGAGAGCGTCTCGACGCGCGCCGCGAATTCGTACTCCCACTCCCCGAGCCGCTTGGAGGCACCGAGCGGCAGCGGTGTGCTGCTGCCCGGGATGCACGCGACGGTTTCGGAACAATTGCCCCGGTTCTCCTCCAGGAGTACCTGGTGGGAGGCGCCGAGCAGGCGCAGTTGGAGTCGGGCACCGGCGAGATCGAGGTCGAGCACGGCCAGGGCGGGGAGCGGTTCGCGCCCCAGTGCCCAGGCCAGGTCTGCAGCACGGGTGTCGGAATAGGCCGTCTGGAGGGTCGTGAGCATGGGTCGGCTCCGCAAACAAGCGTGGACACATGGACAGGGGACGCCTCCGACGTGATGCACGTGGGAGGTGGGAAGCGCCCGATCAGGTCCAACTCGGGTCCGAGGGCTGGATGTTCTCTCCACCGAGGGAATCACGAAGTAAGCCGCGTCCACAGCGTTTTTGCCCAACTTGACGCGGTTTCCATCCCCTCGGGGGCCTCTCGGTTCATCTGTTCACCGGTATCTCGCGAAAAGCCCCAACAAAAAGGTGCCCGGCGGGAGTTCACCCGCCGGGCACCTGTGGGGCACCGGAACCGCATGGGCCCGGCACCGGGCGTGTGGCCCTGCCCGGTCACGGATCAGCTGCCCCGTGTCAGCTGCCTCCGCCGCATCCGCCCCCGCCGCCGCCGCACGAGGAGCCGCCACCGCACGAGGAGTGACCGCCGCCGCACGAATGCCCCCCGGAGTGACCGCCGGAGTGACCGCTGCTGCTTCCGCAGGACGAGCCACCGCCACCGTCACCTCCCGCCCACCAGCTGCCACCCGCGGCGCTGCCGCCGCTCGCACCCCGGCGCACGCCCCGCCCGTGCTTCTTCTTCCGGTTGCCGGCCCCCACCAGCGAGATGACCAGCCCGATCAAGGCAAACGCGATCACCACTGTGACAAAGGTTCCCACCGACCTCACGTCCTTCTGTTCCCCCGAAGCGAGGTCTCTCGCTTCCGTCCGCTTCCTGCGTGAGTGGGGGATGCCCCCGGCCCCGTACGGCCAAAGCAGACTTGAGCAACTCCAGAGCTTCCGCGCAGGATGGCGGCCATGACACAGGGACGACCGCTGCTCAACCGCCGCCTCGCCGAGTTCGGCACGACGATCTCCGCGGAGATGTCGGCGCTTGCCGTACGGACCGGCTCCATCAACCAGAGCGCGACCCTGAACGACCTGAGGGACGCGCTCCTGCGCGACATCTCGCCAAAGGCCGGCGCTCTCCTGAAGGAGGAGGCGGAGCCCGACGAAAAGCGCGTAAACCCCCTTCGGCCCTCTGTGGTCCCTACACCGCGCGAGGCCACGACCGGCCATGAGTCAGGATGGTCCCCGGAGAATCGACGGGTACCCGAGTGAGAACGGTGGAGACATGAACGCCAGGCCACTGCTGAACCGACGGCTGGACGGACTCGGGACGACGATCTTCGCGGAGATGTCGGCGCTGGCAACCGCGACGGGCGCGATCAACCTGGGCCAGGGCTTCCCCGACACCGACGGGCCCGAGGAGATCCGCGAGGCCGCCGTCCGCGCCCTGCGGGAGGGGAAGGGCAACCAGTACCCGCCCGGCCCGGGCGTCCCGGAACTGCGTACCGCGATCTCCGAACACCAACAGCGCTTCTACGGCGTCTCCCTCGACCCCGACACCGAGGTCCTGGTAACCGCCGGCGCCACCGAGGCCATCGCCGCCACCATGCTGGCGCTGCTGGAGCCGGGCGACGAGGTCATCGCCTTCGAGCCCTTTTACGACTCCTACGCCGCCTGCATCGCGATGGCCGACGCGAAGCGCGTACCGCTCACCCTGCGTGCCCCGTCTTTCCGCCCAAACCTTGATGAGCTGCGCACCAAGATCACCCCGCGGACGCGCCTCCTGCTCCTCAACACCCCGCACAATCCAACTGGGATGGTTCTCACCGCCGAAGAGCAGAGCGCCATCGCCGCACTCGCCATCGAGCACGACCTGCTTGTCGTCACCGACGAGGTGTACGAGCACCTTGTCTATGAGGGCACGCACCGCCCTATCGCGGCCCTGCCCGGAATGCGTGAGCGCACTGTCACCATTGGCTCGGCCGGCAAGACCTTCTCCTTCACCGGATGGAAGGTTGGCTGGGTCACGGCGAACGGCCCGCTCGTCTTGGCCGTCCGGACGGCCAAGCAGTACCTGACGTACGTCAGCGCGGGCCCCTTCCAGTACGCGATCGCCGAAGCGCTGCGCCTGCCGGACGCGTACTTCGACAGCTTCCGGGCCGACCTACGACGCAAGCGCGACCTGCTCGGCGACGGCCTGCGCGCGGCCGGGTTCGAGGTCTACCAACCCCAGGGCACTTACTTCATCACCACCGACATCACCTCCTTCGGTGAGAAGGACGCCTACGCCTTCTGCCGCGCCCTCCCCGAACGCTGCGGCGTCGTCGCCATCCCCAACTCCGTCTTCTACGACGACCCCGAAGCCGGCCGCAGCCAGGTCCGCTTCACCTTCTGCAAGAAGGACGACGTCCTCCACGAGGCAGCCAGTCGGCTGGGGCGCCTGGCGTCTTGAACCCGCGCCCCCTTCATCCCGAATGAAGTACGGACAGCAACCTGACCAGGGGCTTTACGTGTAACCCGGCCCGGCGGGGTCCCGAGCCGCCTGCGCCATTCGGCACCGGTCCCCACGAGAGGAGGGACCGGTGGCGAATGACGCGGCGTCGTCTTCCGGACGCGCCGGGGCGGGCGGCGCGGAGGAGTCCGGGGGCGAAGGGCCGGGTGCCGGGGGAGCTGTTGACCATGGCGATCAGGACGACGATCCCGGCGATGGTGAGGACACAGCCCGCGGTGATCAGGGTGCGCTGAGTCAGCCGAGCTCCTCCGCAGTAATGTCTCCGCGTCGGCGAGGCCACACTGCGCGAGCTGTTGGACGACTGACCGACCGAACACCCGGCCCGGCGCGTATGCCGTACCCGGCTCCTACACCGGTCACAGGCCGAGCGGACTCTCCCCTTCGGTACGGCCCCCGGTCTGCCCGTCCCGAAGTCCCTCGGCGTGTCCGCCGTACCGCTCACCGGCAGCCGTATCGGAGTTTGAGTGGATTCCACGGGACACTCCCCGCACCCCACCGCACACAGGTGAACGGCCGGGGAAGGACGGCGGACGCCGGCGACCGCGTCGTGAACACTCGGGAACGGTTGGCGGACCATGCGCCCGCGCCGCCGGAACGTCACAACTCCCCATGTTCCACTGCCCCGGACAGGGCGTCGCCGCATCTCCCGGCGCACGGGCGCACATCCAGGGGCGGACAGGTCCGCTGTCTCACAGGCCTGTCACAACTTACGTGCACACTGAACCACTTCCGGATCGGACGCGTGATCACCAGCGACACGTTTATGCCGCACCTCCTGAGGAAATTCATGACGCGCAGATGGCTGCTTATCACCACGATCACCGCATTGACCGTCGCGCTGGCCTTCGTCGTCGTCCAACTGGTGCGCGGCCAGGACTCCGGGAAGGAACAGGCCGGGGCGAAACCGGCCGCGTCGAGCCCGACCGACGACAAGAGGAACAGCGACGGCCCCATCCCGGCCGGCTACCTCGGCACCTGGTCGGGCTCCATCGACAACGCCTCGGGCCACTCCACCCGGAAACTCGCCATCCAGCAGGGCACGGTCGGCCGGACCGTCCTCACCCTCACCGCGGACGGCCCGCTCGACAGCGGCGGCTCCTACCACTGCGTCTTCCGGGCGGACCTGACCGCGGAGCCGTCCCCGAACGGCCCGGTGGAGGTCGGCCCCTCCACGGTCGTCGTCGGCGAACCCATGACGTCCTGCACCGCGGGCAAACCCACCACGCTCACCCTGCTCCCGGACGGCTCCCTGCGCCGCGAGAACACGGACAGCGGCGAACAGCTCACGTACACCAAGGCCGACTGATCAGCCCAGCAACGCGGACGCCGCGTTCAGCAGCAACAGGGTGTGGACGAACCGGTCCGGCGCCGTCGGCGGGAAATGCCACGCCAGCGGCCAGGTAAGGCCGGTCAGGGCGGGGATCGGCACGTAACTGATCCGGCCCACCGCCGCGTTCAACGGAGTGACCCGGGGAAGGACGGCGGACGCCGGCGACCGCGTCGTGAACACTCGGGAACGGTTGGCGGACCATGCGCCCGCGCCGCCGGAACGTCACAACTCCCCATGTTCCACTGCCCCGGACAAGGCGTCGCCGCATCTCCCGACGCACGGGCGCACATCCAGGGGCGGACAGGTCCGCTGCCTCACAGGCCTGCCACAACTTACGTGCACACTGAACCACTTCCGGATCGGACGCGTGATCACCAGCGACACGTTTATGCCGCACCTCCTGAGGAAATTCATGACGCGCAGATGGCCGCTTATCACCACGATCACCGTATTGACCATCGCGCTGGCCTTCGTCGTCGTCCAACTGGTGCGCGGCCAGGACTCCGGGAAGGAACAGGCCGGGGCAAAACCGGCCGCGTCGAGCCCGGGTGGCGACGCCGAGTCGCTGCAGGGCCTCGGCTGGTGGCCCCTGCACCAGTCCGGCACCGCGAAGGCCGGCGAGCACGACGCCGTGGTCAGGGGCGGCACGCAGTGGACCGACGGCCCCGAGGGCGGCTCCGTGCAGCTGGACGGCACCAGCGGATACGCGGACTCCAACACCCGGCTCGACACCGTGGGCAAGGACTACTCGGTCGCCGCGCGGGTGCGCCTCACCCCCCAGGGCATGACCGGCATCCACACCGCCCTGTCCCAGGACGGCGACCGGATCAGCACGTTCTTCCTCCAGTACTCCGGCCCGGACGGGAACTTCGCCTTCAGTTTCAGCGGTGCCCGTACGGTTGCGAAGACGCCCGACAAGCCGCAGCCCGGCCGCTGGTACCACCTGACCGGCACGTACAGTCAGAAGAACCACCGGATGAAGGTCTACGTGGACGGTCGGCTCGCGGGAACCAGGGTGGCCTCCAGCAGCGTGAAACCCACTGGCACTGTGGTGATCGGACGCGGCAAGTTCGATGGGAAGCCGGCCGACCACTGGAACGGTGACATCGCCGACGTACATCTCTACAACCGGGAGTTGACGTCCCGTGAGGTGGGCTCGCTTTCCTCTCGCGAACCGGGCTGACCGGCGCTGACGGGGCGAGTTCACCGCCGCCGCAGGCTGACGGGCGCCGCACGGGCGCACGGCGGCTCGCGGCGGCGCCTGCCGGTTGTCGCGCAGCCGGCGGGACCCGTCTTCCCCACAGACGACCGGAGAGGAAAGGCCCTTGTCGGCCAGCGCTTCGACCGAAGACCTCACACCTGGCCCCCGCGCCGCGGAACCCCGCCCCGACGAGTTCCTCAGAGCGCTCTACCACTTCCACGGCAGCGCGTTGCTGCAGTTCGCCGCACGGCGGCTGGAGGGCGACTGGCACCGCGCCGAGGACGTCCTCCAGGAAGTCGCGATACGCGCCTGGCGGCACGCCGAGGAACTCGACCCGACCACGGATTCGGTGCGTCCCTGGCTGTTCACCGCGCTGCGCAATCTGGTCATCGACGGCCACCGGGCCCGCCAGGCCAGACCACCGGAGACCGGTGACCCCGAACTCGCCCACCTGCCGGTGTCCGACGGCGTGGACCACATGCTCACCTCCCAGGTGCTCATCGACGCGTTGCGGGACCTGCGGCCGGCACAGCGCGAGGTCCTGCTGCACGTGCACTACCTGGGACGCAGCGTCAACCAGACGGCCGAGATCCTCGGCGTGCCGCCGGGCACCGTCAAGTCCCGGACGTTCTACGCCGCCCGTGCCCTGCGCGAGGCACTGCACAGCCGGGGGCTGTACGCGGGCGGCCTGTACCGCGAGGCCGGATGACACTTATGCCAGACGTCCCGCGTGCCGGGTGATCTCCAGGCCGAGCGGCCCGGTGTCGAGTGATCCGCCCGCATCGGCACGCCAGCGCCACCCCGTGGGTGCCTCGCCGACCACCAGCAGCGCGTCCCCGCGCCGCAGACCGGACAGCGCCCCCTCCCGTCGCGGGAGCTGCGAGGCATCCACGACGAACAGATGCGGCGCCTCACCCTGGACGGCGATCCGGCTGCTGCCCTCGATCAGCCGGTAGATCTGGGTGACGTCGGGCGAGCCGGGCTCCGGCGCTTCCGTGCCCGCCGACGCCGCCGTGGCGAACGCCTCCTCCAGGCTGGCCGCGCTGTGCAGACGCGAGGTCCGCGGCTCGTCGCCGAAAAGGAGCCGGCCGTCGGCCAGCGATCCCACCAGGGTGACCTCGGCGAGCGCCCCCACCGGTCCGGCGAGCGCCTCGGTGACGACGGCCCGCACCAGGCTGTGCACCTCCTTGTCCGGACCCGTCACCGAGACGGGCCCCGCCGCCCGGGAGAGGTCGACCAGCACGCGGTCGGGTCCGTCCAGGCCCACCGTCACCGTCAGCGCGTACGGCAGGGCCGGTTCGCCCTCCGGGCCGGGGCGGTGCAGATCGTCGGGCGAGATCGTCCAGCGCTCGCCGTCCGCCTCGACGGTCCAGGGCGCGGGGGCTGCCTCCTCGGCCCCGGCCAGCAGCAGTGCGAGCCGCTCTTCGGAGTAGACGACGGCGTACAGGTCGGGCAGCGGCCGGCCGGAGCGCAGGCACTCGCCCGTCAGCCGGCGCAATCCCGCGTTGACCACGTCCAACGCCTCCCGGCCCACGACGGCCACCGAGGCGGCGCGGGGCTTCGGCGGGCGGGGCCCTCGCTCGGTGACGATCAGCGCGGCCACCGCCCCGATCAGCGCCAGCCCCAGCACCACGGCCAGGACGTACCAGATCATCTTCTGACTCCTTGTCGGGACGCCCCGGCGGCAGAGCCGGGACGATCGGGAACGAGAGCGGCACAGTCGCCGCGCCGTGCACCCGATGGCCACTACGGCGCCCGTCGGCGGATGGTTCACCGGTGCGCCGGGTGAACCATCCGCGGACGGGCGCCGTAGGTCCCATAAGTGGCACGGGAGCCGTCGAGTGCGGCTGCCGAGGCCCCCATTCACGCCGGCTGGAGGACGTTCTCGTGTCGTTGATGTTGACCGTGGTCGAGGAGGGCGGTGACGCGTTCGACGTCCACCTCGACGCCGACCCCGACACGCCCATGAGGGCTGTCGCGGAGGCGCTGGCCGGGGCGGGCGGCGTCCACCGGCCCCCGGAGGGCCTCGGCCTGTACGCCGGCGACCGGCTGCTGCCCGCCGACATGCGGCTGCGGGACGCGCCGCTGCACCACGCGGCCATCGTGGGCCTGGGCCGCCCGACGGGCACCATGTCGGCCGAACCGGACGGGCTGGTGGAGGTCCGTGCGGTCGGCGGGACCGGCGCGGGCGCCGTGCACCGGCTCGACATGGGCGAGTACCGGATCGGGCTGGCCCACGACGGGGCCGCCCAGGTGCTGCGCGCCGTACCGGACCGTCCGTTCGCCGTCCTGGCGGTGGGCCCCCAAGGACGCTGCCGTATCTCGCCCGACGCCTCCGCGCCGGGCGGCGGCACCCTGCAACTGGACCGCGAGGACCTCACCGAGGCGACCGCCTGGCCGGTCGGCGCACAGCTCCTCGTCGGAGACAGCCTGCTCGAACTCGCCCTCCCGCAGAAGCCGGACGCGGCCGTGCAGCCGTCGGAGGACGGCACCGGCTGGGACTACAACCGGCCGCCGCGGCTGCGGCCGGCCGAGAACGCCACCCGCTTCACCCTGCCCTCCCCGCCCGGCCCGCCCCCCGCCCGACCGCTCCCGTGGATCACCGCGCTGGCCCCGCTGGTGATGGCGGGGGCCGGGGCGCTGATATTCGACCGTATGGCGATGCTGCTGTTCGGGCTGCTCTCCCCGGTCGCGATCCTCGGAAACTATCTGATGAGCCGGCGCACCGGGCGCCAGACCCACTCCGACAGTGTCGCCGCCTACAAGGAGAAGAAGGCACGCATCGAGGGCGACGCGGCGAACGCCCTGACGGCCGAACGCACCGCCCGGCGCCACGGTTTCCCGGACCCGGCCGAGGTCGTCCTGACCGCCGTCGGCCCCCGGCGCCGCCTGTGGGAACGCCGTACCTCCGACGCCGACTTCCTCGAACTGCGCATCGGAACCGCCGATCTGGACTCCGAAGTGGTGCTCCAGGACCCGACGAAGGACGAACACCGCCGCGAGGACCCGCGGACCGCGTACGACGTCCCGGTGACCGTTCCGCTGCGGGAGCACGACGTCCTGGGCATCGCCGGCGAGGGCCCGGTCGCGCGCGCCGTGGCGCGCTGGGCGGTCGCCCAGGCCGCCGTCCTGCACAGCCCCCGTGACCTCCAGATCCATCTGCTGACAACCGGCGAACGGGGCCGGGACGGCTGGTCCTGGCTGCGCTGGCTGCCGCATGTGCGCAAGAAGTCCGGCGACACCCCGGCCAGCATCGGCTACGGCACCGAGACCTGCGCCCGGCGGGTCGCCGAACTCACCGCGCTGATCGTCGAGCGCGCCGGACGGCAGGACCGGCGGAGCCGGCCCGCCGGGCCCGACGTGCTCGTCATCCTCGACGGAGCCCGCAGGCTGCGTTCGCTGCCCGGCGTGACGCAGATCCTGCGCGACGGACCGGCCGTCGGCGTCCGCGCCCTCTGCCTGGACGCCGAGGAGCGGCTGCTGCCCGAGGAGTGCCACGCCGTCGTCGCCGAGGAGCCCGGCGGAACCGTACGGGTGGGACGCTCCGGGAGGGGCACCGTCGGGGGCATCCGGCCCGACGTGGTGTCCCTGGACTGGTGCCGCTCGCTGGCCCGCGCGATGGGCCCGCTGCGGGACCCGGGCGGGGCCGACGAGGAGGCCGCGGTGCTTCCCGGCTCCGCGCGGCTGCTCGACATCCTCGCCCTCGACCCGCCGCAGGCCGCCGGCATCCGGGCACGCTGGACGGCCGGGGGCCGCTCGACCCGGGCGGCCGTCGGCGTCTCCCTGGACGGCCCGTTCCACCTGGACCTGCGGCGCGACGGCCCGCACGGGCTGATCGCCGGCACCACCGGCTCCGGCAAGTCCGAACTCCTCCAGACGCTGGTCGCCTCGCTCGCAGTGGCGAACCGTCCGGACGCGATGACGTTCGTCCTGGTCGACTACAAGGGCGGCTCCGCGTTCAAGGACTGCGTCGACCTGCCGCACACCGTCGGCATGGTCACCGACCTCGACGCCCACCTCGTCGAGCGGGCCCTGGTGTCGCTGACGGCGGAACTCACCCGGCGCGAGCACATCCTCGCCGCGGCCGGCGCCAAGGACATCGAGGACTACGTCGACCTGCTGGACCGCAACCCTGCGGGCCGCTCGCCGATGCCCCGGCTGCTCATCGTCATCGACGAGTTCGCCTCGATGG
This sequence comes from Streptomyces sp. NPDC037301, assembly GCF_055602785.1. NCBI lineage: Bacteria > Bacillati > Actinomycetota > Actinomycetes > Kitasatosporales > Streptomycetaceae > Streptomyces > Streptomyces sp. NPDC037301. Next base: position 5,611 of record NZ_JBVJWD010000012.1, on the reverse strand, counting down.
TGCGCGACCTGCCGGACTTCGTGAAGGGTCTGGTCAACATCGCCCAGCGGGGCCGCAGCCTCGGTATCCACCTGATCCTGGCGACGCAGCGCCCCAGCGGCGTCGTCTCCTCGGAGATCCGCGCCAACACCAACCTGCGCATCGCGCTCCGGGTGACGGACGCCGGCGAGAGCCAGGACGTCCTCAACTCCGCCGAGGCCGCCGGGATCTCGCAGGGCACCCCCGGTCGCGCCTATGTGCGCCTGGGCCAGAACTCCCTCGTGCCGTTCCAGTCCGGACGGGTCGGCGGCCGTCGGCCCGGTGCCGCGGCGACCTCGCTGCCGGCGCCCTGGGCGGTGGCGGTCGGCTGGGAACGGCTCGGCGAGCCGCTCCCGGCGCGCCCCCGCGGCGCGGCCGTACCCGCCGAGGTGGAGACCGACCTCACCGGGCTCGTCTCGGCGATCCGCGAAGCGGACCGGGAGATGGGCATCCCCGCGCAGCACAGCCCCTGGCTCCCGCCGCTGCCCGAGGTCCTGGTCACCGGCGAACTGCCGGCGCCCCCGGCCTCGGACTACGACCTCGCGCCCGTCGCGTACGGCGTGGTGGACCTGCCCGCACAACAGGCCCGGCTGCCCCTGGTGATCGACCCGGCGACGCTCGGACACCTGCACATCATCGGCTCGCCCCGGCAGGGCAGGTCGCAGACACTGCGCACCATCGCCGGCACCCTGGCCTTCGCCCATTCCCCGGACCGGCTGCACATGTACGGCATCGACTGCGGCAACGGCGCGCTGCTGCCCATCGAGAGGCTGCCGCACTGCGGGGCCATCACCCAGCGCACCCAGCCCGACCGGGTGGCCCGGCTGCTCGCCCGGCTGACCGGGGAGCTGGCCCGGCGCCAGGAGATGCTCGCCGCCCGCGGCAGCGCCGACCTGCCGGAGCTCCGCCGCGCCCTGCCGGAGGCCGAACGGCCGCCGCACATCCTGCTGTTCATCGACCGGTGGGAGGTCTTCGACAAGCAGCTCGGCGAGTACGACTCCGGGAACCTGCTGAACTCCGTGCTGACCCTGCTCCGGGACGGCGCGAGCGTCGGCATCCACCTGGTGATGACCGGTGACCGGGCGCTGTTCTCCAGCCGGGTCAACGGCTCCACCGAGGACAAGCTCGTGCTGAAGCTGAACGAGAAGTCCGAGTACGGGATGATCGGCATCACCCAGCGCAACGTGCCCGACGAGATCCCGCCGGGCCGCGCGTTCCGTGCCGCCGACAAGGCGGAGGTGCAGATCGCGCTCCTCACGGACAACCCGGAAGGCCAGGCGCAGGCCGCGGCGCTCCAGCAGATCGCCGAGTACTGCCGCGAGCGGGCGGTCCAACTGCCGGACTCCACCCGGCCGTTCCGCGTCGACACCCTGCCGGACCGGCTCACCTGGGAGGAGGCGACCCGGTACGTGCCACAGCCGCTGCCGTCCGCACGGTGGGCCCTGTCCGGTGTCGGCGGCGACGAACTCACCGCGTTCGGGCCGGACTTCGCCATCACGCCGACCTTCCTCGTCGCCGGCCCCGCCCGCTCCGGCCGCAGCACCGCCCTGGCGACGCTGGCACTGTCGCTGCTGTCGGCCGGGACGCCCGTCGTCGTCGGCGCGCCCGCCAGGTCGCCGTTGCGCCAACTCGCCGGACGGCCCGGGGTCCTCGCGGTCTTCGACGAGTCCGACATCGACCCCACCGCGCTGGAGGAGGCGCTGGCGTCCTCGCCGCAGGGGGCCGTGGTGATCCTGGACGACGCCGACCTGCTGCTGAAGACGAAGGCCGAGCCCGTCCTCACCCAGATCGCCAAGTCCGGTGCCGAGATGGGCCGGGGCCTGGTGATCGCCGGGCAGACCGACCGGCTCTCCTCCGGCTTCTCCGGCTGGCACACCGAGGCCCGCCGCAACCGGTGCGGTCTGCTGCTGAAGCCGCAGAACATGAGCGACGGCGAACTGATCGGCGTCAAGGTGCCCCGCAGCCGCCTGGGCGCGACCCGCCCGGGGCGGGCGATCCTGCACCTGGGCGACGGCGTGCTGCGCACCGTCCAGGTCCCGGAGACGGTGCTTCCGCCGGCCGGGAGCTGAGCGCCGGTGCCGGGGTCCCGGCACCGGCTCCGGGGTCCCACGGCAGAGGGCTCCCGCCCCGGCGACGGCCGGGGCGGGAGCCCTCACGCATGACGGGACGCGGCCCGGATCAGGTCGATCCCTCCACGTAGCTGGGGTCGTGCTTGGTCGTGCCCTTCGTCCCGTTGGGGACGGCGCCGTTGATCGCCCAGGCGAGGCCGGCCAGTCCGATGAGGTTCGAGCTCTGGTCGATCCACCCCGCCGTCTTCGTCCAGATGTTGGTGATCCCCGGCAACTGCTTCAGGATGTCCGGTGTCTTCCACACGCCGCCGGGGATGTTCTTCAGCAGGTTCGCGACCAGGTCGCCCGGATTCTTGAACCCGGTGAACGACTTGATGGTGGGGACCACGCTCTTCATATTGATCTGGATCGTCTTGAGGTTGCTCGTAACGGACTTGAGGGTGTTCGCGATCCCGCCCAGATTGGCGATCTTGATCAGGCCGACGCCGCCGAGCACCAGCCCCAGGCCGCTGAGGACCATGTCGAGCACATCCCACTCGCCCGACTGAATACTGTCGACGATGTTCATGATGAAGGGGATGGCAGCGGTGACCAGGCTGGCGATCGTCAGGATGAGCCCCAGGCCCTGCAATCCGGGGATGAGCATGGCGATGATGCCCAGGGCGGCGCTGATGAAGCCGAGCACCTTCTTGAAGATGTCCTTGATCTTCTCCCACAGGCTCTTGCCCGGGACCGCCTCGCTCGTCGCGTCGTCCAGGGCGCGGGCCGCCGTCGAGGCGTCCGTCTCGCGCAGCTCCCGCGCGTCCTCGGCGAGCATGCGGGCGGCGTCGAGATCCCGCTGGGCACTGTCGGCGTTCCCCTGCGCCGCGGACTGGTCGCTGCGGGCATCCTCCATGGCCTGCCGCGCACTGCGCCGGGCCGCCTCGTCGTCCGGCGGGGGCGGGTCCGCCGCGTCCAGCCCGCTGATCACGGACCCCGCCGCGGCGGCGGCATCGGTGGCCCGCTGCAGCCGCTCCTTGGCGTCCCGTCCGTCGACCAGGGCGTTGTCGGCCTTGCGCTGATGGTCCCCCAGCTGGTCGGCGTAGGTGTCCAGCGCGCGGGCCGCCTTGTCGTACGAACTGTGCAGCTTCTCCACCTGATTGGCCAGGTCCCCGAGCTTGTCCCGGAGTTTCTCCATGGCCTTGCCCTCGCCGAGCTGGCCGTTCTTCAGGCCGCTGACGATGGGGAGCGCCTGGTCCGCGTCGTCGGCGACGGACCGGTACTGGCCCGCGAGCCTCCCGAGCATCTCCGCATCGCCCGGCGTCGGGTCGTCCGAGAACCCGAAGACCGTCTCCCAGTCGGACACCGCTGGCCGCACCATTGCCCCGCCCTCACTTTCCGTTCTCGTCCGTGCCCTGCGGGCTCTGTGCGGCCGGCACAGCCGTGCCCTCGCTCTTGACTTCCACGAAGCGCAGCGTCCCCGCGATGGCGTCGAACACCTCGAAGAACTGGTCCTTGAGCTCCACGTTGGGCGTGGAGCTGGAGACCAGCAGGTATTCCCGGCGGTTCGGGATCGGGAACAGCGTGTGCAGCAGCGCCGTACGCACCGGCGTGCCCTTGTAGTCGATGTCCTCGATCGAGGCGATCCGCCCGACCGGTCCGACGTCCGGTAGCTCCAGCAGATCCACCTCGCGCGGCGGGTACCCGCTGCTCTGCGGGTCCCCGGCCAGCATGCTCGCCCCGAACAGCACCTCGGCCAGATCCGCCGACTGGTCCTCCGGCACGGGCATCCGCAGCACGACGGACGTGGCGCTGAGCATCGAGTCCCCGCCGGGGAACCTGACCATCCCCGCCGCCTGGAGCGCTCCCCGGGCGTAGGCCTCGCGGGTCGTTCGGCGGGTGTCGCGGATCAGGCCGTCGAGCCGCTCGCGGGAGAGTTGCGGAACCCCCTTCGCCTGGTGCTCGATACGGCGGCGGATGGACGCGTCCCGGGTGCTCGGGTCGAGGTCCAGATGCCACCATGAGCCGGGGAAGCGCAGCTTGTAGTGCGCGGGCGCCCCCGTAGCCCGGTCCGTGACCGGATGCGTCATGACGCATGTCCCTTCTGCCAGCAGGCTCTTGTCAGGTCTTCTTGGATTCGTCCAGCGTCTTGACGGTCTCGTCGTCCGTCTGCGTGAAGGCGTCGGAGATCTTCTTCGTGTTCTCGGAGAAGACCTTCACGTTCTCCTGCACCTTCTCGTGGCCCCTGCCCCATGCGCTGTCGAAGTCGGCGAGGGAGTCGGCGAGCTTCGAATCGCCCACATCGTCCTTCGATCCGATGTCGCTGAGCCGTGCGGTCTTGTTGATCCGCTCCCCGATGTCCTCAAGCGACTTGACCGTCTCGTTCAGGTCGTCGAGGGGGATGCTGATGCGGGTCACCGGTTGTTCCTCTCCGCCCGCCGTCCGGTCCCGCCCCGGAAGGGCGGGACCGGACAAAGGGGCACATCAGCCGATGGAGCCGGACGTCTGGTCGTCGGTGTCGACGAACGCGTCGGCGACCTGCTTGATGAACTCGCTGACGCCCTGCAGGCCCTCGATCGCCTTGTCGGTGCCGTTCTTGTACTCCTCCCAGAACGGACGGAACTTGGTCTCGGAGCCCGGCGTCGCGTAGGCCGCCTCGACCATCTCGTCCATCTTGGTGTTGGCCTCGTGGAGGCTCTGCTGCATCAGTTCCTTCTGGTGCTGCAGCCAGGTCGACGCCTCCCGCATCTCTTCCGGGCTGATCTTGATGTTGCCGTCGGCCGCCATGTCGGCTCCTTCTCTCGTTTCTGGTCGCCGCGGTCGCTGAGCCGCGCACACCGGGCTGTACGGGGCACCCGGCGGGGCGGTTCATGCCTGTTGCGGAACAGTGACGAAAGTGGCGGGCCGACGCCCTGATCAGGCCTGCGACCAGGCCCCCATGGCCCGCAACATCCCATCACCGGCTCCGGAGTGACGTTCCCTCACCGAACCGGACAGCAGCGCGACACGGGGAGGTGCGGTCCCGGAGAAGGCAGCGCCGGGCACAGGTACGGCGCCGCACACCGGGCCGACGCCACAGGGCCGGTCGGTGTGGTGCGGGCGGCGGCCTGCCGGTTGCCGGACGCTTGCGCGCCGACCTGCGGGCCGAGCGGGACCTGCTGAGCGGCGGGCTCGCCGAGGCCGGTTTCGAGGTCTACCGCCCGTCCGGGAGGTACTTCGTCACCACCGGCATCCGCCCCCTCGGCGAGAGCGACGGCTTCGCCTTCTGCCGGGCGCTGCCCGAGCGGTGCGGGGTCGTCGCCATCCCGAACGCGGTCTTCTACGACCACCGGGAGCAGGGCGCGCCGTTCGTACGGTTCGCCTTCTGCAAGCGTGACGACGTGCCGGCCGAGGCGGTGTCCCGGCTCAAGCGGCTGTAGCCCAAAGGCCGCCCCGTCGTGAAAAAAACCCGGCCCGGGGGGGGGGGGGGGGGGGGGGGGGGGGGGGGGGGGGGGGGGGGGGGGGGGGGGGGGGGGGGGGGGGGGGGGGGGGGGGGGGGGGGGGGG
>NZ_JBVJWD010000011.1:232810-238741 GCF_055602785.1 Streptomyces sp. NPDC037301 | reverse complement strand
CCTCCAAAAGCACATCCTGTTCGACGAGAACCTCGCCTTCCCCACACAACTTCTCGAAGCTGCTTGACAACTTAGCTCCGTGAGGTGTCTCGTCGGCCAGGTTCGGGCCGTGGCCCCCGCTCTTCCTCTTGGCGGGGTGTTGCGAGCCGCCGTTCCTGCCGATGTTGCTGGTCGGCGTCTTGAGCAGGGGGTTCGGCGGGCCAGGCGGCGAGGAAGGTCCGCTCGCGGCGGTGCGGGGCCCCGATGTCGGAGGCGCGAAGCACGAGCCACCTCGCGTCGTACCGGAGGTCGGCCAGGGATCCGAGTACGGCACCGAGTGCTCGCAGAGGAGGCTGGCCTGGGGTGTCTCCCAGACACCACGGGCAGAATTCCACGTCGCCAGGGGAACCGGCGGGTGAGGTGAGGAGGCCGCGCACATTCTCGATCACAACCAGGCAGGGTCGGAGGGCCTCGACCGCACGGGCGACGTGCAGCCACAGCCCGGAGCGGGTCTGGGAGTTGAGTCCGGCCCGTCGGCCGGCGACCGAGACGTCTTTGACAGGGGAAGCCCGCCGTCAGGACGCACACCGGCGGGACGGCGGACCAGTCGATGGCCGTGATGTCGCCCAGGTTGGGCACCCCGGGCCAGTGCCGGGCCAGGATGCGCGAGGCGCCCGGATCGACCTCCGCATGCCAGGCCAGGCTGCCGCCAAGCACGGACTGCACCCCGAGGTCCAGCCCGCCGTACCCGGAGCAGAGCGAGCCGATCAACGGCGGGCGCACGCTGGTGGTCCGCATGTCACCGCCCCCGCACGATCCGGCCCGGTGCAGCCGCTGCCGGCGTGGCAGCGGGAGGTGCGGGTCGGGGAGCGGGAGTTGTGGTCGTGGACCGGCTGCGGGCGGCTCGGAGCCGTACGGACGGAGGCGAAACCGTCGCCGATGAGGCGTGAAGGGAGGCGGCGGCTTCGCGCAGGGCCGTGTCCGCCGAACCGAGAGCGTCTTCCATCACCCGCACTGCTGCCTCCCGGGCCTCCTGGGCGTCGGGCCGGTTACGGAGATGCTCGGTCTGGTTCAGGAAGGCGAGCTGGTGAGCCGTCTCCCCGAGGGCGGATGCCGCCTCGCCGGCAGGTCGCGCAGCGGCAGCGAAGCCCGCGATGACCCGGGCCGTGTGGACTTCGTGGTCCTGGGCCGCAGCACGGAGGAAGACCTCATTGCCCAGGTCGGTGATCAGCTCGCCGAGTTCGGATATCTGCCTGGCGACGGCGACGATGCCGGGCAAGCGGCGGTAGTTCCCAGGGACCGGGAGCTTGCCGCGCTGGGCGTCGAAGGCCGAGGCCGTGGCACTCAGGGCAGAGATGTCAGAGCTGGGGGTGTTGTTCACGATGGATCCCAAGGGAGAGGACGAACAGAGGACGGGGGCTTTCAGCTGTGGCCGCGCGAGGGAGATCGCACGGCAGCAGGGCCAGGCGCAGAGCGGGTTCGGGCCGAGGACGGCGAGACCGGGTACGGCGTGCTGCGAGCGAGAGCGGCGTGCACCCGCGCAGGAGGAGGCCCGTTCGACGAAGAAGCCGGGGCCGGCGACGGCGGAGAGTGGCCGTTCGCCGTCCGCCAGCGGGTACGTACGTCGTCGAGTGGACCGAGCGCGTGCAGGGCGTGATTGATGAGCTGCCCAGGGGACAGGGACTCGTTCTCCGCCAAGCCCCGAATGGTGCGAGCAGAGGTGACGGCGGTGCGGGTGACCGAGGAACGGATCACCTGCTCACCGAGCCACTCGGCGCTGCCAGGACCCACACCGTCACAGATGGCGGTGACCTGCCCGCCGGACAGCGTGCCGTCGGCCAGCAGACCGCGCCGCTGCGCCTCCCAGAGCAGGGTGATCCGGTCGATGGGCTCGCCCCGGTGGTGCAGCGCGCCGAGGCAGCGGTAGAGCTGCCCGTGGGCCGGGTCGGCGAAGTCGCCCGGCCGCAGCCAGCCCACCACCTCGTCCATGGCCCTCGGCCGCTCAACAAGGACGGCCAGAAGGAACCGTTCGTCCTCGGCGACCTGACCGGCCCGAACCGGCGGCGGCGCGGCCGGAGCGGTGGCCGGCGGCGTAGCGGGCGGGACCGGGCGCGGTTCGGTGCCCCACCGCCGTGCGAGATCGTTGAGAACCTCGGTCAGAACGTTCGCGTGGTGCAGGGCTCCTTCGACCTCGCCCCGCAGGGCGTCGGCGCGAGCCGCCTGGTGAAGGCGGATCGCGTGCGCGGTGATGCTGCGATGGATCGCCCCCTCCAGCACCATGCGGCCGTACGCCGGAGCGTGTTCGGGACGCGGGCAGGCAGAGACCAGGGTGTGGGCGTAAACCGCGCTCAGCCCCCGTACGTGGTGGCCGGCCTCCTCGACCGCATCGGTCACCCACGACAGCGGCACCGATGTATCGGCTGCCAGTCCGGGGTGGCCGTCGGCCCGGAGCTTGCGCAGCGCGGCGAACAGCGCCTGGTGGACCGGCCGGTCGAAGTGATCCGGTGCGAGCCAGTCAAGATGCGAGAGCTGGCCCGGGTCGAGCAGCACGGAGCCCAGTACCGCCTGCTCCGCGCGCAGCAGCGGGTTCATCGTCGCCCCCCGGCGTCGGAGGAGGGAGGTTCACCCTGCCGGGCGTGGAGATCGGCGACCGCCTGGTCGGCAGCGGCCATCGCCTCGGCGAAGCCGTCCAAGACGCCGGTGAACACGGGGTCGGTGGCGAGAATCGAGCCGGCCCCGCTGACCAGCCACCACTGCCCGTCGCGCAGAACGACCGGCGAACGTTCGAGCCGCCCGGGACGCGGCGTGGGCGCACTCATGCCGACAGCCCGAAGCCGTCACGGCCGTGGGCTTTCGCGAGGGCCCGCTCGGTGATGGCCTTCGTCGCACTGTCCGAGGCCGGGCCGACCACCTTCGCGGACGGCTCCTTGTACCAAGGCCGCAGATCGAGCATGGCAACCCGGATACCCGTGGCCAGGAGCAGCGCCTTGCCCTTGGGCAGGGCGCGGATCGCATCGGGCGGCAGGATCCGCTCGCTGCGCATGCTGACCGAGGTGGACTTGCTGCCGTTGCTGGTGGAAACCGAAGTGGTCTGCACGTCGTGGTCGCCGACCTGCCGACTGAGGCGGTCGGCGAAGTCGGCGTCATCGATACCCGATCCGATGATCTTGATGGTGGCGGCGGACCAGAGTGCGTCCATGCCGGCCTCGCCCCAGCACCGCTGGCCCTGCCGGTAGGACTGCAGGATCGTCATCGGGATGACACCACGACTGCCCAAGTGGCTGTAGAGGTCCGGGAGGTCGGAGATTTTGCAGACGTTGGCGGCCTCGTCCAGGACGCACAGGGCGGGCGGGTCGAGCCGTCCGCCGGAGCGCTCGGCAACGATGACGGCCGCCCGCATCACGGCGTCGGCCGCCGCGGCGATGATCGCGGACGCGCTGCCACCGCCGTCCTTACTGAGGAGATACAACGTGTCGCGGGATGTGGCGAAGGCGAAGGGCTTGAACTTGGGGAGGTCCTTGGCGGGGGTGACCCAGGCAGCGACGTACGGGTCGAGCAGGCAGGTCGCGTACTGCCGCGCCGTCTCGTAAATGCCGTCGCGGGTCTCGGTGGCGCCGGAGACGGTGCCCTGGAGCTGGGCGGCGACCGCGTAGTGGCCAGCGTCGGTGAGGAGGTCGACCGGGGTCCGGTCGGCGGGGGAGGCGAGCCAGGCCAGGACATCGGTGATCGGCCGCCGGTGGCCGGCGGCGGCGAGGAACAGTGCGCCGAGCGTGTTGGACGCGGCGGTGGACCAGAAGTCGGAGCCGTTCGACTCGTCCACGCTGGCGGCGACGAAGTGCCCGGCGAGCCTCTTCGCCCCGGCCAGGTCGCGGGCGTCGGCCAGGATGTCCCACCACATCTCGCGCGGATGGTGGGCGATCTGCTGCGGGTCCAGGGTCCAGATCGTGCCGACCTCGGCGCGAGCGTCCACCGTCGCGGTGAAGGCATCGTTCGCCGCCTTGTTCGACGTCAGCAGCACCGGACCGGGAGCCGCGAGAATCGCGGGGATCGCCAGCCCGGAGGTCTTGCCGGAGCGCGGGGCCATGATCGCGACGATCACGTCCTCCCAGGACGCACGGACATCGGAACGCCCCGGGGAAAGAGCGCCGAGCCGGATGCCACGGTCAGCAGGAGCGACCTCTTTTACACTCCCGGCCGCTCAGGGACGGCCGCAGGTCCCGGGCCTTGGCGGTGATCTCCTTGTCCAGCAGCGGGGCGAGATCGGCCTTCCGGGCGAGACCGTTCTTCGCGCCGCCGCGCAGCCGCATCCACACCACCAGGCCGAGGACGGCGAGGCAGACGGTCAGCAGGCCGGGGATGATCCGCGCGCCGACGAGCAGGGCGGTGGGGCTCAGGCGCGGCCACAGCACATCGGGGTGCAGTAGCGCGTCGGTGGCCGTGTACGCGGCCCAGGGCCCGGCACCGACGAGGGAGTTGCTGAGGTTGCCGGTCAGCCAGGCCAGCGAACAGAAGGCGAGCGCGACGCCGATCAGGCCGAAGAGGAGGTAGAGGAGCGCGTCCGACCCGGTGGTGGTCGAGGGCGCACTGGTACGCGGTGCGGGCACGGTGAGTCCTGGGAGTGAGCGCAGGGCGAGTGATGGGGGCGGGGCGGGGCGGGGCGCGCAGCGCTCTTCTGCTGGCCATCGAGGCAGATCCTGTTCGGGAAGGGAGTTGACGGTCGGGGCTATCGGGTGCGTCGGCCCGATGCGATCAACGGTGCGTCGAGCGTGTGGGCCAAGTAGGGCAGCGAGCCCAGGCTCGGCGGGCAGTTGGATCGCGGCTCCGCGGCCCTCGCCCACGATCAGCCGGGGACTGGTGTGGTTACCGAGTTTGTCCGGCCTGTACAGGTAGGAGTGCAGGCCGGCGGTGTTGCTGGCGCGCTGCAGGTGGGCGATCACGGCGTCTACCTCGAAGGGGAGTGGCATAGGGCCCGGGTGATCGGGCCGTCAAGGGGAGAGGATCCGCAGAACCCATGATTTGGCCTGGCCGAAGATCGCTGATAGATGTCGCCGCTCACCTTGGGGCGTTGGGGCGTTGGGGCCGTGGTCGAAGGCGACGTTCGCGCAGGCTACGCGCGCGAAATAGGCGTCGTTGTGCAACCGGGCCCAGCAGCCGTCCTGGCGGATGACGGTTGCGACGATCTCGATCCCGCCGGTGGACGCCTGGCTTCTAATGGTCCGTCAGGATCGTGATCTCGTAGACGAAGTGGACGCGAGCGCCGAAGAGGAGCTCGTTCAGTAGGCGCCCTGTTCTGACTATTGCGACGAGTGATGAGAAAGTCGCTCGAAAGGGTGGTTATCCCGTGGAATGAGCTGGGGATGGGGAAGGCATCCCATTCCTCGCATAGGAGGTATGAAATGTCACGCAACGTGCAGTCCGGGCGGCGTTTCGGGCGACTCTGTGGTGCTTTGCTGGCTGCCGCGCCTCTGGTCCTGTCTCAAGCTGGTATTGCTGCCGCCTCAGCGAAACCGGTATCGTTCTCCTTCAAGTACCGTCTCGAAACTCAGACATGGCAGCAGGGCGCCGGCAAAACCACCCTCAAGATCCAGGAATGCAACAGGCCTGAGAAGCTCCATGCCGAACTGGTCCGCTCCCGCGTAGGACGAGACGCGCCAGTACAAGGAGCGACCCTGACGTGTGCGAAGGGGCAGGAATTCACTTACAACGCACCTGTGGACGGCACCTACTACTTCGTATTCACGAAGCTCGATGACGGCAGGAGCTTCGCTGGGAGGGCTCTCTTCCTCTTCCCTAATTCGTCCTGAAGCGGGCGGGGGGGGGGGGGGGGGAGGGGGGGGGGGGGGCGGGGGGGGGGGGGGGGGGGGGGGGGGGGGCGGGGGGGGGGGGGGTGGGGGGGGGGGGGGGGGGGGGGGGGGTGGGGGGTCGTCCTTTCCCCCCCCCCCCCCCCCCCTC
>NZ_JBVJWD010000011.1:183796-232800 GCF_055602785.1 Streptomyces sp. NPDC037301 | reverse complement strand
CAAGAAAAGACGATACGTAAGAAAGTTCCCCCTCCCTCCCCCCCCCCCCCCCCCCCCCCCCCCCCTCCCCCCCCCCCCCCCCCCCCCCCCCCCCCCCCCCCCCCCCCGCTTCAGGAGTGGGGTTGACCGCGAACTGTACGCCGTCGGCCCGTGCAGCAATTGACTACATCGAGCGCCGATGGTAGGTCGCCCGGGCCAGCGGCAGGCGTCATTCGCAGTGAATCACTCGCGCGATTGGGGCGGTTTTTCACATCAGGAACGTGCCGAGGGGGCCGGGGGGCCGGGTCCTCGCTCTCCCCGGGCCGCCGCACCCCATTGCCAGTCGTCGGTGCACGTGATAAGGCAACTCTTCCGCGAACAACGCCCGCCGCAACTCCATCTCGATCGCGCTGTACCAACTCGATTGCCGCTCATCCGCCCGCACCACCGGTGTTGCCTCCAACTTGCCCCATCAGGCAGTCCTCGGGTGGCGGCTCCGGACTGTAGAACGTTCGTCGCAGGAGTCAACCTTCACGCGTGACAACCGAATGGGAGAGGGCGCGCCATCCTCTTGTGGATGTTCTATGGTTCCGCTTGCGCTGATGGTCCGTCATTCAGATAGGTTTCCTGCACATCGGGGCGCCTCACGGTAGCGCGCCCGGCTGGGGGTTCGGGGGAACGTGAACGAGGACGAGTTCGTCAATCCGTACACCTTTGTGCGACCGCCGAAGGAGGTGCCCGATGGCTGGCGTTCGGCGCCGCCGGGGCATGGCCGGCTGGGGGTGGGGCGATTCAGCGGGGTGCTGGAGGTGGCGTTGACGGCGCGTAGTCCGTTGATGCTGCGGAATGTGTACGACGGCGACGACGGCACGTTCCCCGTGCGTCGTTTTCCCGGGTTCGAGGGGCCGGTGCCGTTCGTGCCGGGCTCGTCGTTGGCAGGGGCGGTGCGGTCGCTGCATGAGACGCTCGCGAATGGCTGTCTGCGCGTGTTCGATGCCGGGTTCCGGCCCGGCTACCGCGACCAGGCACAGTTCAGGGGCGATGCCTGGCGGCTGGCATTGGTCGAGAAGGTGGACGAGCGCGGTGCCCCCTCGAGGGTGCGGTTGTGCGGGGAGACAGTGTGGGTGGAGTACGGCGCGTTGCACAAGGCGCTCGATGGGGCGGAAGGGTTGAGGACTGGGGCTCGGGTCACGTTGCTCAGCCGGAGCGTGCACGGGTCCCCGGGGCGCTTAGAGCTGGCGGAGCCGTTCGAGGTCAAGGCGGGCGGAGAGTCGGTGGTGCTGGTGACTGCCCCTGGTGCCCGCCACAACACGCGGAAGAACCCGCGCGGGGGCGGTGATCTGCCCGGCCGACACTTCTGCGCCACCGGTGAGCTGGAGCCCGGCTCCTGGGAGGTCGACCTGCCCGACGAGGTGTGGCAGGAGTACCTCGATGCGGTAGACGGAACCCAGGATGTCCAGAAGGAACGGCAGGGAGGGCCCGCAGACGCCGCGTCGTCCGGCGAGGGCGATCCGGTGCCGGTGTTCCACAAGGTCAAGCGATTCGGTCTGGTCGGGTACCGAGATCGGGCGCGGCGGGAGCTGCGCCCTGGTCAGGTGGTGTGGGTGAATCCGGAGCGGTTGGGGGAGCAGGGGGTGCGGCTGCACGGGATCTCCCTGTCGGTGATCTGGAGGCACCCCGGTGGCCATGTCAGGGCGGGTGGGCGTGTCCACCCGTACGCCCTTGCCTGCCGGCATCCGCGAGAGCTGTGTCCGAGTTGCCGGCTGTTCGGTTCGGTAGACGCGGAGGGCGCAGGCGCGGAGGGCGGCGCCCGGCAGAGGGCGTATCGCGGGCATGTCCGCTTCAGTGACGCCATGCCGGCGCAGGAGTACGCGCTGGAACCTGAGTTCCTGCCGCCGATGGGCGCCCCGAAACCGGGTGCCGGGCAGTTCTATCTGACCCGTGACGGAGGCCTGGACGGGAAGAAGGCGTCCGACCCGAGCAAGGCGCTGCGGGAGTGGGGTTCGGAGGCGGACAGCGGTGACGGGCGTCGGCTGCGGGGCCGAAAGCGGTACTGGCTGACCGGAACGTCCGGCCAACGGCCGTACTTCCGTGCGCGTGGCGACAACCGGAGGGCTTTCCACGACCTTTACCCGGAGAGCAAGTCGATCTCGACGGGGCAGTCGGTGCCGGTGGGGGCGCGGTTCATGGCGGAGGTCCGGTTCGAGAACCTCGACGCGGTCGCGCTGGGCGGTCTGTTGTGCGCGCTGGATCCGGGCCTGCTGTTGCACCACTTCGACAAGCCGAATGAGGCGCGGCCCGAGTACGGCCTGGCGCTGGGCGGTGGGCAGCCGCTCGGTTTCGGTACCTGCACCGCTGAGGTGGGGATCCGGGAACTGGAGTGTGCGCAGAGCCGTTACCTCGGCGCCCAGGCGCCTGTCCTGGGTGTCGAGGAGGCGGTGGCGGCGTTCCGTAAGTCGGCCTGGGACGAGCTGCGGGATGTATGGAAGCAGCAGTCGACGAAGGTGCTGCGGCTGGACTGGGCGCCCGCCGACCGTGTGTGGTACCCGCCGGCGGCGCCAATTCCTGCGGTGGGGCGGCCGCTCGACCCCAAGGTGCTGGAGGCGAGTTTCACGTATTGGAAAAAGACGTCCGGCTCGAATTCGCATCCGTACGGGCAGCTGCCGGCGTCGTCGGCGTCACTCCTGAACATGCCGATGAAGGTAATCCGGCAGAACAACCGGGAGGACGGGAAGTGACCCCGACCCACACTGCCATCTCTCATGTGTACGTGGACTTCGGTGCCATCCGGATCCAGTCGTATCTGACACGCACAGCAGGTCTGCGCGGGCACCGCACCGCCAGCGACAGCCTCGCCCGCGTCACCTCTCGCGGCGTCATCGAGAGTGTGGTCGAGCACCTGGCGGACGTGAACGACGAGGCGGGCGAGGCGGATGGAGTCGTAAGTCTCCGTTTCACCCCCGGCTTCGGTGTGGACGTCGAAGGCCGGGTCCGGCGCGTACAAGATCGGGTCTTTGCGCATCTGCGCGCGGAGTTGCCGGGGGCGGAGTTCCACTCGGTCTGGGGCGAGGGCGAGTACTACCTGGACGCCTACGCCAAGCGGATCCACCCGAAGACCGAGGCGGGCGATGTCCGGTACGACCTGCCGGCGACCGCGGAATTCCCGCTTGCGGTGCCCTGCGGGATGTGCCATACGGATCCCGCGGTCACTTGGGAGACGGTCGATGGGATGAAGACGCGGCTGTGCCCGGACTGCGTGATGCGGAATGTGCCGCGAAGGAGAATGGCGGGTGACGAGCGCAGTCCGGAGCGGCGGCTGACCAAGAGTCTGCCGGTCACGCACGTCGCGCCGGAGGATTTCGCGTCGCTGGCCGCGCTTGGGGGCGCAGCGTCGGGACGCAACCACCTGGCGACGGTGGCCATCGACGGCAACGCGTTCGGCGAGTTCTTCAAGGCGCTGGTCGGGGAGGGGAGCGAGGACCCGCAGATGCGGGACTGGAAGCGGGAAATCTCGCGTTCCCTGTCCAAGGCCACGCGGCACGCGCTGACGAAAGCGACGCTGAGCCTGCCGCTGACGGAGGAGCGTGACCAGGTGGTGGTCGTGCCGCACGTCGTCGGCGGTGACGACGTGCTGGTGAGCCTGCCTGCGGACCAGGGGTGGGCGTTTACGCTGGCCTTCCTGCACGAGTTCGGCCTGGCTGTCCGCGAGGAGACTGCCGAGATCCTGGAGGTCCTGAACCGGCGTCGCGCCGAACGCGCGGAGCGGCTACCGCCTTTGATCGCTCCGACGGCGTCGGCGGGCATCGTTTTCGCTCACGCCGGTCACCCCCTGAACCTGCTCGTGGAGGCTGCGGACAGCCGTCTGGGCGAGGCCAAGCGGGCCGTGCGGGGCAAGGAGGCCTCTGTGCAGTGGTTGGACATCACCGCCGACGGTACCGAGGCCCCGGCCCATCGGCCGCTCCTCCTGTCCACACTGCGTACCCCCGGCGGAGAGCCCACCGACACGGTAGAGAAGTTGTCCGAACTGGCGGCTGTCCCCGCCGCCCACCGGGCCCGCCTCGCGGAGGCGGTGCGCGGTGAGGGTGAGATCACCGCCGCTGTGGTCGCGCACCGGGTCGGCCACCTCAAGACCGTACGGCCTTTCCTCTCTCTTCTCGACGAGTACAGCGCGCCGCCGCCCGCCAAGATCGGCCTGAGCGCGGCCCTCAATATCGCCAGGTGGTGGCCATGCGCGTCACGATGACGTTCCACGGTCCGTTCCGTATCGCCACAGGTGGGGCCCGGCCCGGGATCGACGCGGTCGTCGACCACGACGACCTGCTACCGGCGTCCTCGCTGAAGGGCCTGATGCGGGACTCGGCCGAACGGCTTCTGCCCGGACGGGCGGACCTGGTGGAGTACGTGTTCGGCGGGCCCCGGCAGCCGACCGCGTGGGCCTGGTCCTCGGCCCACTTCCCAGATACCCCGAAGGTACGGACGAGGGCCCGTGTCTCTCTCGACGAGAAGACCGGCGCGGCCAAGCGTGACCACCTTCTGCACGGCGAGGAGGTCTGGGCCCGCTCGGCCGAGTTCGAGGTCACACGGTACGCGCTGCTGCCGTCCTCGCCGCTGGACGAGGACGATCACCTGGCGGTGCTGGCATGCGCGGCCGCCGGAGTGCATAGCATCGGCTCCGACCGGCGGCGCGGGCTTGGCTGGGTGGAGTGCGCGACCACAGATCCCGTCGTGGACACGGCTCTCGTCGACCGCTTCCGCGCACTCGCCGCGCCCCGAGGGCCACAGCATGCTTCTTGACATCCAAGTGGCCGCGCACCAGCCCCTCGCGCTCGGTGTCCGTCCCTCTGGTACCGCACCGGTACAGACCCAGTCGCACATCCCCGGCTCCGTGCTGCGCGGCGCGCTCGCCGCCGCGTGGATCCGGGACCACGGCTTGCCGAACAAGGTCCCGCCCCGTCTGCGACGGCAGTTCATCGCCCTGTTTGAGTCCGACACCCTCTACGGTCCGCTGTTCGCCGCCGGCTCGCACATCGTGCCGCTGTCGGTGCGGCGCTGCAAGTACGGGCGATGCGCCGGCGTTCATCACGACGAGGCGTTCGACAACGGCCCTTCCCCGTACTGCGCCGACTGCGGTGGGCCGCTGACCGCCGGACGCGGAGCGGTGGAGTTCTTCGGCGACGCGCGCGGCGCGATCGTCGTCCAGCGCACCCATCTGAAGCTTGACGACGAGACGCAGGTGGCCTCCAAGGGCGACCTGTTCACCCGCCGAGCCCTGGCCCCCCGGGACAATAAGGGCCTCGATCGACGGTTCCACGGCCACATCACACTCGCCGACAGCCTCCCCGTGGAGGCGGCCGAGTGGCTGAGCCGGCGCCGTGGCCTGCGGCTCGGGGGGCGGCGCGGCACGAGCGGCGGCGCCACCTACACCGCAGCCACTGCTGCCCCGCACCCACCGGAAACAGGGGAGCGGCTGGCACTCAGGCTCCGTGCCCCGGCGATCCTCACCGACACAAGCGGCCTCCCGCTCGACCTGACCGACCGCGACCGGCTGCGCGACGCCCTGGACGCCGAACTGTCACCCGTACTCGAAACCAGCGTCACGACAGTGGAGCGGGTCTGGGCCCGGCGGGAACGAGCAGGTGGCTGGCACGCCGCCTCGAACCTGCCCAAGCCCGTCGAACTCGCCATCAGCGCCGGCTCGGTCCTGCTCCTCACCTTCGAAGCACCACCCGCCCCCGAGGCCCTGCTCGCACTGGCAGGGCGCGGAATCGGGCTGCGCCGCAACGAAGGCTTCGGCACCGTGGAGACCGCCGCCACCGCCTGGCGGCCCCCCGGCAACCCCGTGGACGAGTACACACTGGCCGAGAAGGCGGTCATGGACCCGGCGGATTCGTACGCGCGCATGCTCTACGGATCGGGTCACGCCGCCTGGTTCATCGACCAACTCCGCCCCTACGCGGAAGAACGCGCCGACCACAACCCGCCCCACGACGCCCTCCTCAGCCGTTCCCGGCTACGCAACCTGCCCGGCGAACTACGCCAGGACATCCAGGAGATGCTGCTGCGCGCCACACCCGAAACCTTGGACCGCACCCTGGCCCGGCTGGCCGCGCTACACCGCCTGAAAACCGACGAGGAGCCGCCGTCATGAGCGTGGTGCACATCCTGCGCGCCGAACTGGAACTGGTCACCGCCGGATCTGTCACCGCTCCCGAGAGCCTGGCCATCGGCTCGGTCCTGCGTCCTGACCTGCCTGTCGCCCGCGACGGGTGGGACCGCCCCTGCCTGCCAGGCACCTCCCTGGCCGGCTCCCTGCGTCAAGAGGCGCACCCCACGCGGCGCGAGGCGCTCTTCGGCGCCGTCCGCCCGGGCAACGGCACGGACGCGCCGCCCACCGAGACCGTCGCGATCGCCTCACCGGTCCGCATCCTCGGCACTCGACTGGAAACCCCCCAGGCACCGGAGGTCAGGCGCCGTACCGCTGTCGACCGGCACCGGGCCGCCGCTCAGCCCAAGACCCTCCACAGCCGCGAACTCCTGCCCCCGGGCACGAAGATCCTGCTCTGGCTGCGCCTGGACACCCCCGGCCCGGACTCTCCGCTCCTTGACGAGCTCGTCGACCTCCTGGCCGGCTGGAGCCCGGTGGTGGGGCGCGGCCGCACGACCGGCCACGGCCAAGCCGTCCTCACCCGCGTCCTGAAGCGGTCCATTGACCTCGACAGCGCCGAAGGCCTGCGGCACTGGCTCACGCAGGGCGGCCCCGACCTCGTCGACGAACATGCCACCGTCGTCTACGACCCCGAGGAACGCGGCGGCCCCACCCAGCCGCCCGAACTCTTCGACCAGCAGCTGGAGTTCCGCATCGTCGACGCCCTCCACGTCGGCAGCGGCTCCTTCGGCGACCGCTCCGGGCGCCGGACCGGCATTCGTGCCGTCCTGCGCGACCACGACAACCTTCCGATCGTGCCGGGCAGTACGTGGAAGGGCGTACTGCGCACACGCTGCGAGTTCGTTCTGCGCTCCGCCGGCCTGGACGCCTGCGCCTCCGTCGGCGAGGATGTCGGCTGCTGCGGGACGTGCGATTTGTGTATGGCGTTCGGCTGGAGCGAACGCACCGGCGCCCACGACCAGGCCCCGCCCCATGCCGAGCTCCCGCCGAGCGTCGGCGCTCGGGGCCGCCTCCTCTTCGCCGACACCGTGATCCGCGACGGCACCGCGCGAATCCGCAACCACGTCGCCCTCGACCGGGTCTTCGGCGGCGCCCGCGACGCCGCCCTCTACACCGAGGAAACCATCGAGGACGGCACCCTGACCCTTCGCATCCACCACGACCGCGGCCGCGAGATCCCCGAACTTGCCTGTGCCGCCCTCCTCCTGGCCCTCAACGACCTTGCGGCCGGCCGCCTCGGCATCGGAGCCGGCACCACCCGCGGCCAAGGCACCCTCACCGCCTTGCCCGCCACCGCCCAATGGCTCGCCCAGGAACGTACGGCGGCCATCGAGACGCTACGACTCCGACACGCCGCACTCACCGAGGAGGCCCCGGCATGACGACACCAGCCACCCCCGGCCCCCGGTACGGGGCCGCCCCGGTCCCGGCCCACCTGTACCGCCACGGACGCGTGCCCTGGCCCCAGGCACGCACCCTGCTCACGGGAACGGTATGTGCCTGGGCGGACCTCGACGGCTTCCACGTCGCACCGGCCGCCGACCTCCCGCACGATGTCCCGCAGACCACCCACCTGTGGGCCTGGGACACCCGGCGCTGCGTCCGCCTCCGTGTCGACGGCCAGGACGCGCTGGTCGCCGCCCTCCATCCCGGCGACAGCAGCGACGGTGGCGGCGGTGGAACCGGCGACGGCGAACCTGTCACGGCCCGCGCCCGCCGCGGCACCCCATGGGCCCCCGACGACCACCAGGCAGGCCCCCTGCCCGCCTCCGCCCACACCCTGTCCTTCGAACTCCTCGAACTGCCCGGCCCCACCCCCGTGACATTCGTCCGCGCGACAGCGCCCTGAGAAAGCGGGAACACGCACATGCACACGTCGTGGCTGCGGCAACTGGGAGAATTCGTCCGCTCACGCGAGGGACGAGGCGCCCTGCTGATCGCCGTGTTCTCCGCTATCGCGCTCGGTGTCGTCCCCAACATCCTGGAAAAGGTGTGGGACTTCGGCTGGTTCTACGTGGGCGTCTTCGTGGTAGCCCTCTTCCTCGTGATTCTTGGCTGGGCGCTCGTCCGTGAGCGCGGAGTCGGGGTCGTCGTGTCCCTCTATCCGGACGCACAAGGTAATCGGGTCACCACGATGACGGAGGCCTCGAAAGGGAATCACAGCAGCACCCTCGTCATCGACGGGGGCCTGCTCAGCCCCGGAGGCCGGGACCTCTCCCCGGACGCGCGCATGGACCTCGTCGCGAAACTCATCGACGCCCGTGTCGTGGAGTTCAGGACCAGCGGTGCCGACGGTTCCGTCATCCTGTACCCGCTCGCCCAGATGTACGACGGTTTCCATCTCGGACGCCGGCTCGCCAGGGACACGTATACGGCCCTGTCCGTGATGCACGCCTCGGGGGTCCACGGAGAGACCGTTGTCCCCGGCCTGACGCTCGGCAACCACCTCAGGAACCCGCTCACCCCAGGCCAGGAGGCACTTCTCGCCACCCACCTCACACAAGCCCCCGACCCGAACGGCCCCGCCCTCGTCACCCATTCCGACTGCCCGGCGGAGCACCGACACCGGCTCGCCTTCATCGTCCGGCTGTCCCCCGCGTCCTCCATGGTCACGGACGCGTCCGGGGTCGCCGAGACGGGCCACGTACGCCGTCCCGGTGACAGCACCCACACCGGCTACGTCTTCGACCCCGACGACCACGAGGCGACCGGAAACCCGTGCGGAGCCCACGCCGTTCTGCAAGCGGCCTCGGCGTGGCTACCAGAGACGAAGAACACCGAGGTCTTCGAAGCCGTGGCCAACCACACCTACCGCAGCATCATCGCCGCCAAGGAAGCCTGGGCCCGCCAATCCGCCAGCACGAACGTCGAAGTGCAGCTCTTCATCAACGCGCCCCTGCCCATCACCATCGCCGTCGGCTGGCTCACGCGACGCGACCACGTGACAGTCGTACGCCACGAAGGCCACCTGATGAATGCTTCCGCCCCCACGGGACAACTGCCATGAACGTCCCACCACTACGCGTGAACCGCACCCCGCCCCCCCATCAGGGTCATCGGCCCGGACGGCATCGGGCTGTGCGACTACCACAGCCAGGCGTTCCGGCCCGCTGCCGCGAAGTCCCTTATGAGGAGGGAATGCTGACGCTCGCCGCCGACGAAACGGGCAGCGTGGAAATCCCCCCGCCCGCGTCGGCTTCGGAGTGGTCACCGGACTCCCCGAACCGTCCCCCAGCACGTGGCACATCGCCCCCGCCTCGTAGCCGACGCCCTCCCGCACCGCACCGCACCCTCGTCCCCCACGACCTCCTCCACGACACCGGCGGCCAGATCACCGGCTGCCACGCACTCACGATCGGCGCCTCCCTCCGGCCCGACGGGAAGGGAAACTGATGCCCCAGCGCTGGCACCTCCTCCTCCGCCCCGAGGACGGCATCCGGCCCACTCGTATCGCCCCCGCCCAACTACACGGCCTGGCCTGCACCCTCCTCGAGGGTGCGGGCGTCGACCACCACCGCCAGACCAAACCGTTCTCCATCACCCCGCTCATGAGCGCCCCACACGCCCCCGGACACGCGCTGCTCACCCTGGGCTGGCTGGACGACCAAACGGTGCCACCGCTGGAGCAACAGATCGGCCAACAAGTCCGCCTTGGCAGCCAGTTCTTCACCATCGAAGACATCCACGCCGAGGGAGCCCCCTACCCGGCCCTGCTCGCCCTCCCGCTCACTCAGCGGATGACCATGGACTTCCTCTCGGTCACCCACTTCACCCGCAAAGGCCGCTGGATCCCGCTCCCCGACCCCGAACTCCTCTACACCGGCCTCGCCCGCCGCTGGAACACCTACGCCGAGACGCCCCTCCCGGACCCGCTGATCACCGAACTCCGGGAATCCGTCCTCCTCGCCGCCCACCACACCAAGAGCGCCCCCACCGAAATCGGACAGGGCCACCGCATCGGCTTCCTCGGCCACGCCACCTTCACCCTGCCCCGCACTGCCCATCCCGACGTGACAGCGGCCTTCACCGCCCTCTCCCACTTCGCCGAACTTGCCGGCGTCGGTGCCCAAACCACCCACGGTCTCGGCTGGACCACCCTCGACACGTCCCACCCCACGAGACGACGCCGGACGGACAGTCGGTCCGACGAAGCCGTAACCGCCCTCCCCGCCAAGAGCCCGCAGAAGCCGATTTCCGCGCGAGCCAAACCCGCAGGTCGCAGCCCCGAAAACGAATCCTGTGACGAGCATCACAGTGCGATAGAACCGCTGGCGGCAAGCCCCGCGCAACGGGCAGAATCGCCGCAGGTCGCGGGCCCCGCCCGAGGCGAAGGATTCCGCAGGAAAGAAAAGCCCGCAGGGCATAGAAACGGTTGCAGTTGCGTCCGCCGATGTTCGGCGCACGGGAATTCCGCAGGAAAGAAAAGCCCGCAGGGCATAGAAACGTCCCAAGCCTCGCCAACCACGAAGTTGTGACCAAAGATTCCGCAGGAAAGAAAAGCCCGCAGGGCATAGAACACCCACCCCGCGGCGTAGGCGAGACCGGGCTGCGTTCCACAGGAGCGAAAAGCCCGCAGGTATGAAGCGCCAGGCCTAGATTCGGTGAGCTGAGTGTCTTCGCCAGTGTTCTGTTAAAAACAAGAGGCCCGCAGGGCGTGAATCCGGCATTCAGCCCGAAGGGACAACCATGGCCGAACTGCTCCACCGTGCTGCGTCCGAGTCAGCCCTGCTCGCCGCGTGGGGCGAAGTCCAGGAGAACGACCTCGCGGACGGCAAGGTCAACCCGCAGGTCGCCGACTACGCCAAGGGCGTGCTCGGCCGGTTGGCGGCGCTCAGCCAGACCCTTCGCGTCGGTACGTGGAAGCCGTCGCCCGTCTACGCGATGGAGATCGACAAGCGGTCGGGCGGCAAGCGTCTCCTCGCCGTACCCGCTGTGGAAGACCGGATCGTCGAGCGTGCGCTCATGGAGGTCGTCGACGACCACATCGACGCTGTGCTTCTCCCCTGGAGTTATGCCTACCGCAAGGGCCTGTCCGTGGCCGACGCCCTGCACGATCTCACTGCCGCACGGGACGACGGTGCCCGGTGGGTCGTCCGCGCCGACATCAAGGACTGCTTCGAACAGGTGCCGCGTTGGCCGGCGTTGACCCGATTGCGCGAACTCGTTCCCGACGCCGAGTTATGCCATCTGGTCGGTCAGCTCGTCAACCGTCGCGGTGTCGGTCCGGCGGCGCGGCGTATCAAGGCCGGGCGCGGTCTACATCAGGGCGGTTCGCTCTCTCCCGCCCTCACGAACCTGTACCTGGACGCCTTCGATCGCGATCTACTCCGCGCCGGACACCGAGTCCTGCGCTACAGCGACGACTTCGCCGTCCCCGTGGCGACCCACGCCCAGGGCGAGAAGGTCCTGGAACTGGCGGAGGAGGCCCTCAAACGCCTCGACCTCGAGCTCAACGACAACAAGTCCCGTATCGAGAGCTTCGACGAGGGTGTCGAATTCTTGGGCAAGCTCACGACCTCCGGGTCCCGCACCCGTACGTCCACGCGCGTCTCCCCGCTGGAGTCGGCGGTCTACGTCACCGAGCCAGGGTCGTCGCTCCGCACCAAAGGCAACCGCCTCCGTGTCATGCGCCGTGACAAGCAGCTCCTTGGCGTCCCCCTCGACCGCGTCAGCCAGGTCGTCTGTGCCACGCCCGCCACGCTGACCACGCCGTTCCTTCGCCGGGCTCTCGAGCACGGCATCGAGGTCGTCCTCACAGAGGAGGACGGGGAGTTCCTCGGGCGCCTCACCGGACCGGAGGGGCCCGACGTCGAACTCCGCCACGCCCAGCACCGGCTGGCCGACAAGAGCGCGGCGAAGCTGGACCTAGCGACGGCCTTCGTCGCGGGGAAGATCGCCAATATGCGCACCTGTCTCCTGCGCGCCGCACGAGCCGGTCACCTCGAGCCCACAGAACCCACCGCGGCCCGCCTCCTGGAGGCCCGTAAGAGCGCGTTGCTCGCCGAGTCGCCAGCGGCGCTGATGGGGGTCGAAGGCGCGGCGTCCCGTGATCACTTCGGCGCGATGGGCAGGATCCTAGGCCCCGCGTGGGCCTTCACCCAGCGGCGTCGCCGCCCGCCCCCGGACCCGGTCAACGCGCTGCTGTCCTTCGGCTACACGCTCCTGACCCGTGAGGCCGCAACCGCGGTCGAGCTCGCGGGCCTCGATCCCGGGGTGGGCTTCCTCCACGAGATGCGTCGTGGACGCCCGTCGCTCGCGCTCGACCTCATGGAGGAGTTTCGCCCGCTGATCGTGGACCACCTGGTCATCGGGGTGTGCACGTCGGGCAAGCTCGGCCCGGGCGACTTCACCACACAGGACGACGGCAAGGGCTGCCGCATGGACCGCGAGGCGCTCCGTACGTTCCTGGCGGCGTACGAGCGCCGCATGCTGACCGTGGCCCACCATCCGACGGCCGGCCGCCGGATCTCCTACCGTACCGCTCTGGGCGTCCAGGCTCGCCACCTCGCCGACGTCATTGCCGACCGCGCCCCTGCCTACACCCCCGTCAGCTGGCGGTGACCTCGTGCCCTACACCCTCCTGATCAGCTACGACATCGCCGACGACGTCCGGCGCGGCGAGATCTCCGACACCCTCGCCGCCCACGGCGCCCGGGTCCAGTACAGCGTCTTCGAAGTCACGCTCCCGACGAAGGAGGCGGTCCAACAACTTCGCGGCACCTTGCGCAAACTTATCGACCGGGACGAGGACCAGGTCCGCCTCTACCCCTTGTCCGCCCCGGTCCTCAACGAACTCGTGATCCTTGGCAACCGCCGCCTTGAGGAGCGGGCAGACTTCTGGATCGTGTGAGTGCGAGCACGGCTGTACCGCCGCGCCGGCGGCCCGAGCCCCCTCCCGTTCACGGGAGCGGCGGAGGAGTTCGGCCTGTCTCTCGTCGTCTTCGGGGTGATCACGTTTGCGCACACGTGTTCTCTCGTCGAGAGGGTGCGTACTGTGAGCGTCGGCCTCTTGCCGGGAGGCCATGTGAACTGCTCCCGCAACCCGCAACCCGCAACCCGCAACCCGCAACCCGCAGGCAACAGGCGCGCGCGGCGGGCTCGGGCGACGGGTACGGCGTTCACGGGAGCGGCAGCGGAGCGGGCTCAGCGGCAGATCAGGGTCAGGACGTACGAAGCGCGGTGCCCGACCGCCTGCGCGAGGGCTGGCAGATGCGATGCGGACGACGGCCGAGGAGATCGCGGAGTTGCTGCGTGGCGCCCCGATACCGTTGCTTCCGTGCCGGGTCTGGAGTGGACGGTCGGGGAGGTGGCCGCGCACCTGGCACAGGCCAATGAGCTAATGGCAGAGGTGGCGGCAGAGCGGTCCCACCGTCATGACGACGGCACTCCGCAAGGCCATGCCGCAGCCAACGAACAGACCCTCGCCACATTCGACGAGCGCGCGGCGGAACCGCTGGCCGCGAAGACCGTGACACAAGCCGACGCGTATCTGGATGCAGTGGCCGAGTGCCAAGCCCCGGGTGGCGCGTTCCTCTCCATCACGCTGCTGATCGGCCACGCGTATAGCGCCGGGTCGTCCGGGACGGGGCGGAAGTTAAACCCCCAACATCCTCGTGACGGATGCGAGTTGTTTCGGGTTTACGGCGACGATGCCGTAGTCGGGGTGGCGGCCGAATGCGACATCGGGAGGCGAATCGCAGTTGGTGGGCATGGCTGATCCGTCCGGTGCGGGCTCAGGGAGAGGTGTGGTCGAGGGCCGGGATCGTGCTGCTGGTGCGGGACATGGAGATTTCTCCGAGGCGGGAAGCGGTAAGCGACCGGGTACGGACGAGGGACGAGCGGGCGGCAGTGCGGTGCGTACGGCGGATGACGTTGACGGTTGTGCTGGGATCGCGCGTTGGGCTGTTGGTGAGAGCGCGAGAGCAGCGCTCACCCGGGGCGAGGTAGAGGCCAGCCGTGGCGGCACGGCGAGTTGATCCAGGCGCTCGTCGATGGCGGCGAGCAGATGCGGGACGCTGCCTCCGTGCCGGGCGTGGGGGCCGTGTGGCTCCGAGTCGTAGATCACTTCGTGGACTGCGGAGTCGTCGGGATGACCGCGGGTCACCAACCAGCTCGCGGGATGCCCGGGTGGATGGTCGGTCGAAGGTTCCTGTGGCGGCGAGATGATCAGCGAACTGCCGTCGGGGAGGCCGACGTGGACGATGTAGTCGCTGAGCCCGTACTCGACGGTGCACTCCAGGCCGCGTTGCCGAAGCGGAGCGGTGAGGTGGCCGTACCCGTGCTCTTGCCCCGGCGTGCCGGCAGTGGCGTGCTGTGAGAGGGGTTCGCTGGTGTGCGCGGTCATGGAAATACCTTCCTGCTGGAGGGGGCCAGGGCTGATCGGGGCGCATGACGCTTTTCCACGGGGTTCCCGGGCCGGCGGCGGCGCGAGCTGCGGGCGTGTGGGGCTGATGGGGGTGTGGCGTTCCATGAGGATCCGGTGATCGGCCGGTTTGGTCGCGCCGGAAGTCGGTGCTATCGGCGTCAGCGGGAACGGCGTGGG
Organism: Streptomyces sp. NPDC037301; assembly: GCF_055602785.1. NCBI lineage: Bacteria > Bacillati > Actinomycetota > Actinomycetes > Kitasatosporales > Streptomycetaceae > Streptomyces > Streptomyces sp. NPDC037301. Next base: position 218,113 of record NZ_JBVJWD010000011.1, on the reverse strand, counting down.
GGCGTCGGGTCCGACGCGGGTGGTGCGGGAGGCGAAGCGGGTGAGGTCCTGCGGTTCCCGGAGGTGGAGCGGGCGAAGGCCGCCTGGACGCGTTCGGTCTGCGAGGGCGGATCAGGATCCGCTCGGTTGGCCAGGTAGCCGCCAGCCCGAGCGAGCGCCGGGCCCTGGAACGCCAACTCGTCCGCGTAGTGCCAGCCATCGGAGTTGCGGATCTCCCGCGCCCGGCTCTCGTAGATCTCCCGCGAGCCGGGGAGCGAGACATCCATGAGCTCCATGACCTGATCCCACTCGTGCCGAATCTGGCCTGCTCGTTCCAGGACGGTGTCGATTCCGCGCAGCTGCCGGAGATCATCGCTGACCGGCCCCTCGATGTAATCGGCGCGGTGGGCGGCGACGTGGACGCCGACCAGGACCTCGGGGCCGTGGGCGAGGAAGACCTGGACGTGTTTCCACGCTTCGGCGTCGCGCGTCAACTTTCCGTCCGCATATCCCTTCTCATCGATGGGCCAGCCGCCCTGGTCGCAGAAGGAATCCGAGACCGCGTCCCAGGCATTGGACGCTTGCTTGATGCCGGCAGCGGCGGAGGTCAGTGCCGGGATGTGCTGGCGCCACGCCAGGTGATCGGTGGCCGTCGGTGCCGGCCTTCGTAGGCAGCGGGCGAGTTAAGGGAAGCGGACATGGTTGGTCCTTTGCTTTTGTGCCGGCGCTTACCGCGAGTGGGGCAGTGAACGGACGGTGAGTGGCGGGAAGGGCGCTTCAGTTTTCGTGAACTCGGCGCTTTTGGCAGACATGCGGGCATCGGTGTCGAACAGTTCGCGTTCGGCTGGGTGCAGGATGTGCTGCGTGATGAAGGATCGGCCTGCGACCTTCCACAGGCCCCGGCCCTTGGTCAGGGCGGACACCGCCTGGGTTTCGACGCCGGTCAGGCCGAGCAGTGAGGCGGCGGCGGTGAGTTGGTCGGGTTCCTGGCGGTAGATGATGCGGGTGGAGCAGTCGGCGAGGAGGCCCTCGGCCAGTACCCGGCCGCGCGAGCCGGCATCGCCTGCGCTGAGCAGGTCGCTGAGGCGGTGGATGACCATCAGGTTCGCGATTCCGAGGCCGCGTGAGAGCTTCCACTGTGACTGCATGCGCTCCAGGAGGCCGACGTGCCGCATCACGCGCCAGGCTTCGTCGTAGATCACCCAGCGTCGGCCGCCGTCCGGGTCGGCGAGGGCGGACTCCATCCAGGCCGAGGCGCAGGTCATGGCGAGGACGAGGGCGGTGTCGTCGCCGGAGCCGCCGAGGCGGGAGAGGTCGATGGACAGCATCGGGGTGGCCGGGTCGAAGGCGACGGTGCTCGGGGCGTCGAACATGCCGCTCAGGTCGCCGTGGACAAGACGGCGCAGGGCGTGGGCGAGGTCCTGTGCGGCGGGTCCCATGTGTCCGGCCTGGTCGCCGAGGGCTCGGTTGAGGCGCTCGGTCGAGCCGAGGGTGTGGGCGATCTCGCCGAGCAGCGGCACCGTGCCGGTGGCGTCGGCTTCGGCGACGGTCAGGTCTAGCGCGAGGTCCAGGGCGGTGTGCTCCATCGGTAGCAGGTCGCGTTTCAGTACGGTCCGGGCCAGGCCCGCCAGGAGCAGGAGGCGGCGCTTTCGGACCTCGGTCACCCAGTCGGACTCGCTCACCGAGGCGGGCCGGGCCGGGGCGTCCAGGGGGTTCAGCCTGCCGGGGAGGCCCGGTCCCAGGGCGGTGCTGTAGCCGCCGAGGGCCTGCGCGACGGCCGTCCACTCTCCCTTGGGGTCGCAGGGAACGTAGACCCGGTAGCCGTGGGCGATTGCCCGGGTGGCTATCGACTTGGCCAGCGCACTCTTGCCCATGCCGATGATCCCGGCCAGGACGGCGTTCGGGTTCGTGAAGCCCTCGATCCGCCCGCTGCTGTACAGGGAGAACGGGTCGTAGCAGAACGCCGCCTCCGCGTGGACGTCGCGGCCGATGAAGATTCCCTCCGCGCCCAGGCCGCCCTCGGCGAGGAAAGGGTAGGCCCCGGACACGGTGGCGGTGGTCATCCGGTGGGCGGGCAGGCTGAGCTTGCCGCCCCGAGCCGAGGAGGAGCCGGGGCGTCCGGACGGCGGGTAGGTGGGCCGCAGCTCTGGATCGAGGGATTCCTCAGCGCGGCGTTTGGGCGGAGCACCGGCGAGCCGGGCTTGGCGGCGGGCCTCGGCGAACCCGGCACGAGAGGCCCGCTGCTCGGCGCGGGACGCCTTGCGGGGGACGAACAGATGGGAGGCACTGGCACGGGTGCGGGGCATGAGCGGTTCTCCAGACGGGGCAGGCAGGGGCAGTCAGTGGCGGATGAGGCCGGTGAACGGGGCGTGCAGGTCTGCCGGGGTGGTGCGGCGGCGGACCAGGTGCGCGGTGCGCTGGTGGCGCTGGCAGATGGTCAGCTCGGGTGCCCCGTCGGGCAGGCGGGCCTGGCACGCCTCGGGTTCGGGTACGTTGCCGGAGCCTGGCCGGGGCGCGGCGTGGTAGGCGGTGTGGAGGTGGTCGGCGGCCTGCCAGATCCGGGTGCGGGCGGCGCGGAGCTCGTCGCCCTCAACCGGTACGAGCCGTCCGGTGCGGGCGGTATGGGCGTCGAGCAAGCCGTGCAGCGAGGCGAGGTGGGCGTGCAGGGCGTCCAGCTCGGCGCGGGCGGTGACGAGGGGACCGCCCGGAAGGTTGAGCGCGCGGTGGAAGTCGAGCGCGGCGGTGGCGAAGGGCACGAAGTCCTGCGCGGTCGTACTGGCGGTGCGGGACATGAGGGGGTGCTCTTTCGGAAGGGAGGGAAGGCCGGCCTCAGATGGTGAGGGCGAGCGGCATGGCGGCGGCGGTGAACGCTTCGGCCTGCTGCCAGGTGAGCGGCCGCAGATCGAGCTGGGCGCCGACGGCCGCGGTCTCCACGACCGCGCAGGCGGAGCGGAGTTCCTCCTCGGAGTCGGCCGAGACGGTCAGCAGCCCGGTCAGGGCGACATCCGCGTGGCCGGCGATGAGCTGGCGTTCACGGGACTTGATGTCCTGGTACTCGATCGAGTCCGCCTCGGAGTCGACCTGACCCCGCCGCGTCCGCTCGGCGGCATCCGCGATCACGCTGGCCTTCTTGCGCTGGACGTCACGCAGGGCGGCGTCCAGGCCCTTCGGCTCGTACGACAGCGACAACGTGCGCCGCACCCCGGCGGTGAACAACAGCTGGTGCAGGAAACCGGCCGACGTCTCGATGCGGGGCCAGTTCTCCACCCAGTACGTGCAGTGGACAGCTGAGTCCGTCGCGATGTGGTCCGCCTTCTCGACAACCACGACCGGGCCGGCAGCGGCGGGCTCGGCCTCGGGATGCCCGGCGGTGGACCAACGATCCAGCGTCGCAAGGGCCTTGGGGTCGTAAGCCGTACGTACGACGGCCGCGAACTCACGGGCGGTGAGCCAGCCGGTGGGGTTGAGCCCGGCGGTACGCGCGGCCTGATCGAAGGTCGAGGTCAGCTGCGCCAGGACGTTGAAGGACCCGGTGAGGCCGCCTCCGGCCTGGTTGATCAGACGCCGGGCGGCCTTGGCGTCCAGGGACACGGCGACGTACGCCTCGTGTGGTGCCGCGGCCGGGCCCGCGCTCTGGATCAGCTCGCTGTAGATCGCACCTGCCACCGGGGTGTCGGGCCGGCCGTGCTTCTCCCAGTAGCGGCGCAGGGCGTCGCCGGAGTCCGGGACGGTGCGCTCGATCACCTGGATCCTGGCCACCTGCCCGGTGCGGGCGAGCGCGGCCAGCGCACGCCCCCAACCGTTGACGTTGGTGTTCTGGGTGCCCGGGTCGAGCAGTGCGTAGGCGCGGGAGGAGACCTTGACGACGGCGGTCAGGGTGCCGGTGTGCGGGTCGTGGACCGCACCGTAGCGGCCGTCGGGGGCGGTGACCACGCGCAGGCTGGCCGCGGTGCCGGGCAGGTGGAGGAGCCCTTCGCGCACGGGGCGGCTGGAGGGGCGGGTGAGCCAGACGAGCTGGCCCCGCAACCGGCGCAGCACGTACCGGGTGACGATCGGAGCCCAGTCGGCCAGGGCCCGTCCCCGGTGACGGACGAAGACGAGTAGGGCGATGACGGCCCAGAGGGGGATGAGTTCGAGAGCGCCGACCACGCCGCGGGTGAGGATCACGGCGAGCAGGAGCAGACCGGCGAGGCTCACGACGATCAGTTGCGGGGCGGTCAGGCCGAGCAGGATGCCCCGGCGGCTGCGGTGCGGGAACTTCATGGTGGCCGTGGCGGCTTCGCCCCGGGAGGTATCGGACATGGTGGTTCCAGACGGTGGGAGGGGACAGGGGGCGAGGCGTGCGGCGCTCTTCTGGAAGTCATGGCGAGGGCTCCGTTTCCGGTGATTGGCGGTGATTGGCGGTGCGGGGGGTGCGGGGCGGGCTGCGGGTACAGCCCGCCCCTGGCTGTGGTTGGTCAGGAATCCGAAGGCGGTTGAGTGGGGGGCACCCAGCTCGTCGGCGTCGGAGAACCGGCTGCCGACGGCCCCGTGGAGGACGGCGACGGTGCGCCAAGGCTGCTCGTTGCCCCGGGCGCGGGGCTGACAGGCGGTACGGCACCAGCGAGGGTCACGGTGCTGCCCGGAGCCGACGCGACGGCGGACTGACCACCCGGGGCGCCTCCTTCACCACCCTCCGGTTCACCCTGGTCAGGTCGGGTGATCAGCGCCGGAATGCCGGGACGCTGGATCAGGGCGCGGCCCTTGTCGCCGGTGGCGTTCGGGTCCTCGCCGTAGCGGAAGGTGGTCTGCGGCTTGGGCGGCCTGGCATCGATGCCCTCCTTGCTGAGGTTGCCACCGGCGGGGTTGATACCGGAGGCGACACCGTCGGTGCCCGCACCGGGGACCTCGCTCGGACCCTGCGGCGCAGGGGCGCCCGTGCCGGCACCGGTGCCGACACGCATCGCCATGCTGCCCGCGGTCTTCGCGGCCCCCGCGGCGACCGCCATACCGGCGACACTGGTTCGGTGCAGGTCATCATGTCCGCCACCGTCGCTCGCCCAGTGGACGAACTTGTACGTGGCGTACGGGCACAGCAGGACCAGGACCATCACGACGATGCCGGCCATCGCGTCGGACAGGGCGGCCATGCCGTCCGTGGCGTCGGACTTGCCCATCGCCGAGACGCCGATCAGGAAGACCACGGTCATCAGCAGCTTCGAGACGACCAGAGTGGCAGTGGCCTCGATCCAGCCCCGCCGCCACCGCTTGGCGACCTCCCAGCCTCCGCCGGCTCCGGCGAAGACCGCCAGGGCGACCATGACCAGGACGCCGACCTTACGGGCGACCATCACGCCCCAGTACAGGAACGCGCCGATCGCGCATCCGAGGGCGACCAGGGCTGGGACTCCCCAGCCCAGGCCGTACATCGCCCCCAGTTGGTTGACCTTCACCACACGGCGGATCGCGTCGTCGACGGAGCTGTTGGCTGCATGGAAGAGACCGTCGGACAGGGCGTCGACCACGGTGATGGCGACTGAGGTGAAGGCGATGGCGCAGAAGCTGAACAGGACGCCGGTCATGGTGCCGATCGCGGCTTGAGCGAGGGCTCGTTCGTCCCGGCGCCAGGCCGCGGACATCAACTGGATACAGAACGTGCCGACGGTCAGCGCGAGCCCGATGGGCAGCAGCAGTTCGTAGTTGTCCCGGAACCATCCGGCGTTGAGATCGATGGCGGTGGTCGCGTTGACGGCCTTCGCGGCGAGATCCGCCGCGCTGGCGGCCAGCTCACCGGCCGACTTCGCGATCCATGCGCCGATGCCGTCGGTGACGGCCCCGGCAGGGTTGGTCGCGAAGTCGACAGCACCGCAGACCTTGTCCATCAGCGGAATGTCGCAGACTCCCATGGCGATGCCTCCTTTCCGGGCTGGGTGTCAGGGCGCCACGGACGGCATGACACCGGCCAGGGCGCAGGGCTGGGAGGGGCGGCACTGGACCGCGAGGGTGATGACACGGCTCTCCGCGCCACCGGAGGCTGAGCCGTTCCAGGCGATCGACTGCTTGCCGGAGACGGTCACGGCGTAGACGTACGCCTGCGTGATCGTTCCGGGGTCCGCCTGAAGGGCCTGGGTGAACGAGTCAGGGAAGTGCCCCTCGTTCACCTTGGCGGTGGCGAACTGGCCGTTGACGGCCATCTCCTTCCACAGCGCAGCAGAGGGAACGACCGCGTCGACCGAATCTGAGTCGGCGTACTTGCCCTCGGTGGTCAGCCATGCGTGCAGAGCGGTCAGCAGCTCCGCCTGGGAGTACGCACGAGCGTCGTAGGACCACAGCGCTGCGGCGGCTGCCTTCCCGAACGTGATCGGATCGTGCGTGTCCGGTGCGACCGGGACGACGACAGAGTGTGTGGTGGGGGACGGTGCCCCGGACGGCGAAGCGGCCGAGGAAGAAGATGGAGGCGAACTCGCCTGCGGCAAAGGGGAGTCCCCGCCGTCGCGGGTGAGGTACGCGGCCAGGCCGGCGAGAGCGACGAGCACCACCAGAACGGCGGTGCCGAGCAACGCCCGGCGGCGCACGCGAGACGCGCCACCGGGGGTTGAGGAGCGGGAAGGCATCAGCGGACCTGCGTCCCCAGCGTGCTGAAGAACGCCACCACACCGTTCGCGGCACCCAGCAGCAGGGCCGCGCCAGCACTGACCAGCACACCCTTCTTGCCGCTGGCCTCGGCCTGGTGGCCGCCGGAGTGGTGGCCCCAGGCCCACACGCCCGCGCTGACGGCGAGCGCGCCGACCACGGCGATGATCCCGAAGAGGTTGATGGAGCCCATCACCTGCTTGAGGACGGAGAGACCCGGAAGTCCTCCCTCGTTCGGCGTGATGCCGGGATCGTAGGCGAGCTGGACGACCTTGTCGGCGAGAAACATTACGAACTCCAGTTCGATTTACTGCGCGCCGAAGCCCGAGGGAGCGGAGCGGCGGTGCGAGAAGAAGGGGAGAGGGAGAAGCGCCGGTCAGACGACTCGGCGGGCCGCGAGAATCTGCGATTTCCAGGACGCGAGGGTCGAGATGCGCACCACGTCACCGGTATGCGGGGCATGGATGATCAGCCCCTGGCCGATGAACATGCCGACATGCTCAGGGACGCTGGCGGTCCCCTCGGTGAAGAGGAGGTCACCCGGCCGGAGAGCGTCGACCGATACCGACGCGCCCTCCGTGACCTGCGTGTACGTCGTCCGCGACAGGGTGACCCCGGCCGCCTTGTACGACTGCTGCATCAGGGAGGAGCAGTCACACCGGCCCATGGGGTCGGGCCCGTGGGAGTCGGTGCAACTTCCGCCCCACTGATACGGAGTGTCGAGCTGGCCGAGAGCCCAGCGGATCGCGGTCTGGACCTTCGGCGGAGCATCGGCCGGAATCTTGTATCCGGCCGGCACCGCGCCTGCCGGGATGGTCCCGAAGTCGGCTCCGTCGCCGCCCGTTGTACACCCGCCCGCGGTAGTGGGTGCAGGGCTGTCGGTGCCGGCCGAGCCGGACGGAGAAGGGCTCGGCGACGCGCCGCCGGTCTTCGACAGCAGGGGCTCGATGGCCTTCTGCAAGGCAGTGGCCAGGGGTTCCCACTTGGCGTACGCCTCCGGGAATCCCGACCGCTGCACCGCCTGAGCAGCCTGGGTGACGGAAAGGGACTGCCAGCCCGAGACCTTCTTGAGCCCCTCGTAAAACTTGGTGCTGGCGTGCACCGGGTCGAGGATCTCGTTCGCCGTACCCCAGCCCATCGACGGCCGCTGCTGGAACAAGCCCAGGCTGTCGCGGTCGCCGTAGGTCAGGTTCCGCAGACCGCTCTCCTGCAGAGCGGTCGCCAGGGCGACCACCTGCCCTCGGGCGGGAATGTTCATCGCGACGCCCGTGGCCTGGATCGTCTTGGCGTTGGGCACCTGATCGGCAGGGGCGTCCAGGCCCGGCACGGAGACCGAGCCCCTGTCGCCGCCGTCCAGGATGGCCTTCACCTGCTTGGCGACGGCGGAGGTGTCCACGCCCTGTGCACCGTCGGTCGAGCAGGAGGCCGATGCGGTCCCGGCGCCGATGGCGAGGATCGGAAGGGCCAGCAGCAGCGGGCCGGTCGCACAGAGACCGACAAGGGCTCCGGTTGTCTTCTTCATCGCCGCTGCCGTTCAGCGCGATGGCGGTGTCGGCCAGGTGACGGAGGTGGGTCGGGGCGTGGGTGTGTCAGGGCATGCTGCATCGCAGCGGCTCCTCGGTGTTCGTAGGAGGCGCGGTGCCGACTTCTCGTGCAAAGCCGTCGGCACCGCGCCGATGTGCATCCGCCTCTCGGCGGGCCCGGGTCAGAGGAGTTGGTAGCTCCCGAACGCCGGTTTCAGGTCACGCGCGGCAGCCAGCCGCGCTCGTAATCTCAGGCAGTACACCGGGACCTCCTCACGGCGCTCGCGGATAGGTGGGCAACGTGCCGCCGAAGCTGCTCGATTGGACGAGACAGCACGGATAAGCACAGGTCAACGGGGGTTGGGCGGGGCTCCTGCCCGGTGACACGGCGAGACAGTAGACCGGGATTCCGGCCGCACCAAACGACTGCCGTCCCGGGGCCCTCTGCAGGAGGTCACCTCGTTAGGTGCGGCCGGAAATCGCCGTTAACCTCCGGTGCAACCTCGCCCGAGACGAACGCCGTTGAGCGCTGACCGGAGCGGGTCCAGATCCGCCGTGCCCGAAGAGAGGCCCTCCCCATGAGCTACACGCTGCACCGAGGCGATGCCTTGACCGTCCTGAAGTCCCTCCCTGACGAGAGCGTCCAGGCGGTGATCACCGATCCGCCGTACAACTCCGGTGGCCGTACCAGCTCGGACCGCACCGGCCGCACCGCGCGTGCCAAGTACGTCACCAGCAACAGCGCCCACGACCTCGCCAACTTCCCCGGCGAGAACCGCGACCAGCGTTCCTACCGCTCCTGGCTCACCGAACTGCTCACCGAGGCGTACCGGGCCTCGACCGAGCACGCGGTCGCCATGGTCTTCACCGACTGGCGCCAGGAGCCGACCACCTCCGACGCCCTGCAGATGGCGGGGTGGACCTGGAGCGGCACCATCCCGTGGATCAAGCCCTCCAGCCGGCCCCGCAAGGGCGGGCCGAAGCAGGACTCCGAGTTCATCATCTGGGGCGTCAAGGGATCCCTCGACAACACCCGCGACCTCTACCTGCCCGGTCACTACATCGCCTCCCAGCCCCGCAAGGACCGGGTCCACATCACCCAGAAGCCCGTCGAGGTCATGCAGCAGCTCGTCCAGGTATGCCCCGAGGGCGGCACCGTGCTGGACCCCTTCACCGGAAGTGGCTCCACGGGGGTCGCGGCCCTGCGCGAGGGACGCCGCTTCGTGGGCGTCGAGCTTTCCGCGCACTACGCCGACGTCGCCGAGGAGCGGCTGCGAGCCGAGCTGACGAAGGACGACTTCGAGCTGGCCGGACCGGAGGCATGAGCATTAGAGCGGAGAGCCCGGGGCAGGCGGCCCGCAGACGCCGAAGGGCGGCTGGCGCATCGAGTAACCGATACACCAGCCGCCCTTCTCGTTGTGTCAGGCCGCTTCGAACGCCCGCCGGATGAGCGGCGCTGCCTTCTCCAGGTCGGCCGCCGAGACGAGGCGTACCTCCAGGTCCCCGGTCCCGAGGTGCCCGATGCCGCGCATGTCCCGGGTGAAGCCCTCCTCCAACTCGACAGTGTCCGGGGCGAGTCTCAGGTACGCCAGGATCGCCTCGTGCTTAGGACGGAAGATCACCGACGCGACGTTCACCAGCCGCCGGTAGGCGATGTAGTGCCGCAGCGGCGCCACCTCTACCTCGCCCCACGCCGTGAGCGCCTCGTCCAGCTCCGCGTACAGGTCCCGAAGACACTCGGGAACGAGGCCGACACCCGTCGGCGAAGGAGACGCCGGCGCCGCTGGAGTGCTGTCGACCACCGTTGCTCGCTCCCGGCTCCGCCGAGACGCAGTGGCGCTCGGGAAGCCGGGCGCGGAGTCAACGAGCAGCAGCCCCAGAAGGCCACCCTCGAAGATCCGGCAGCGCACCAGGTCGATCCGCTCAGGCAGTCGCTGGACGGCCACCCGGTCGTGGTGCGAGAAGCCGGCCGCGATGCAGACCATCCGCGGACAACGCCAGTCGATCGTCTCGGCGGCCTCCGCGCCCAGCACCTTCCGTACGAGCGCCTCGAACTCGTGCTGCGCCGACTCCAGCCAGGACAGGTACGAGACGGCCTGCGACATCACCCCGCTGTCCGAGCCCTTCTTGAACTCGATCACCACCGGGCTGCCGTTCTCGTCCAACCCCAGGGTGTCGATCCGCCCCCGGTGCCAGGGGCCGGTCGCGTACTCCGATGCCAGGAACCGGATGCCCAGCATCTCCTCCAGGCCGGCCTCGACGCGTTGCTGCAGCTCCACCTCCAGCGCCACCGTCGAACTGGACAGCTCGACATCCCGTCCGTCCGCGTCCCGTCGGAACAACATCAGCTCGGCCACCAGTGCCCCCTCCCGCGATCCTTGCACCAAGATCAATCGGGGGAGCCTGCCGACTATTCCTCACCCGGATTGGCGCTCTGCGATCCACTCAGCTCCGGGAGCGGCGGAGACCCTCGATCGCACATGCAACTAGGCGGCACCCAAGGGTCGTTCCGTAAATGATCTCCCGAATGGTGCGGTTCCGGCCGCCTGCCGGGCGGGCTGCTTGCTCAGCCGGTGAGGGCGAGGTTGTGTAGGCGTGCGATGCCGAGCATGGCGTGGTACACGCCGTCGCCATTCAGGCTGCAGTCGCGGAAGATCTTCCAGCCCTTCACCCGGGCGAAGGTGTGCTCGATACGGGCTCTGGTCTGGCTGTGGGTCGGTTGCGTTGACGCTTCCAGGCCGGGAGTTCGGTCTGGCCATTCACTGGCGGTGAGGCATCAGCAGCCAGTGCCGGGATAGCCGTCGTCCGTCATCGTCTTGCCGGCGGCGTCCTTGCGTCGGACTCGGCCCACGCCCTGCAATCGTTGCGAGTGCAGAGCAGCTGCTGGCCGACCACGCTGGTGGATTCTTGGGCAAAAGGGGGCTAGACCGGCCGCATGGACGCTTTCGGGTGGTCGGTAATCATGGAGGGGGAGGCCCGTCTCAAACGCTGTGACTCAGACGCGGAGGCGCAGAGCTCCTGTCTCAGTGGGTCCGCGATCACGATTCCTTCGAAGCCTGGGTGCTGGTCATCGTCTGCAGGTCGCTGCTGCCTGCCGTACCGGACTCCCGCAATGTCGGTGCCCTCCTCCATAATCGGGGCACCGTCTTCAACGAAGGACCTCATCTCTGTGACGATCACCCAGCACGAGCTCGAATCCCGGTTGTGGGACGCCGCGAACGCGCTCCGCGGCCCCGTTGATCCGGCTGACTTCAAGACCTACGTCTTCCCGATGCTGTTCTGGAAGTGGATCAGCGACACCTGGGTCCACGAGCACGACACGGCGTTCGATGCGTACGGCGACGACCTCGACGACGAGATCGAGGCCGACTTTCACAGGTTCGAGCTGCCCGAGGGCACGCTATGGAGCGAGGTCACCGAGAAGGTCACCAACCTCGGTGCGGAGATCGCGAAGACCTTCCAGCGAATCGAAATGGCCAACCCCCGCTCGCTCGCCGGCGTCTTCGGCGATGCCTCGTGGGGCAACCAGGAGCGCATCCCGGAGTCGGCACTGCTGGGGCTCATCCGAGCGTTCAACAAGATCAGGCTCGATCCGTCGACGGTCTCGCACGACCTGCTCGGCGCGGGCTACGAGTACTTGCTGAAGAACTTCGCCGACGAGTCGGGCAAAAAGGCCGGCGAGTTCTTCACCCCCCGCGAGGTCGTGAACCTGCTCGTCGGGATCCTCCAGCCGACGCCGGGCGAGTCCGTCTACGACCCGTCCTGCGGCTCCGGCGGGATGCTTGTCGCGACGATCAACCAGCTACGCGAGTCCGGCAAGGATCACCGCACGCTCAGGGCATACGGCCAGGAGATCAACCTGACGACGGCCTCGATCGCCCGGATGAACCTGTTCCTGCACGAGATCGAGGACTTCGACATCAAGCGCGGAGACACCCTCCGCGCTCCGGCGTTCAAGGCCCCCCACGGTGCCGTCCGCCAGTTCGACGTCGTGATCGCCAACCCGCCCTTCTCGCTGGCGGATTGGGGAGCGGACCGCTGGTCCTCGGACCCGCGAGCCATCTGCGGCGTTCCGCCGGCGAAGAACGGCGACTACGCCTTCGTCCAGCACATGGTCTCGTCCATGAAGCCTGGATCCGGCCGCGTCGGCGTGGTGATGCCCCACGGCGTGCTGTTCCGCGGAGGCGCGGAGGCGAAGATCCGCCAGGGCCTCATCGAGAAGGACGTCCTGGAAGCCGTCGTCGGGCTGCCGCCCAAGCTCTTCTACTCGACCGAAATCCCAGCATGCCTGTTGATCTTCCGCGACCAGAAGCCAGTTGAGCGCAAGGATCACGTGCTCTTCATTGACGGCTCGGCGCGGTTTATCAAGGGTAAGAAGCAGAACCTGATGTCCGAGGATGACGTCAGGGCTGTCATCGAGGCGTACCAGACAGGTAGCGACTCAGCGGGTGAGGGCGGTGCGAACGTCCGGCTAGTGCCGCTCGAGGAGATCGAGCAGAACGGCTTCGACCTGAACATCGGCCGCTACATCAAGGTTGCTGCAGAAGAGACCGCTGATCTGGGCACCGCGCTCGTGGCGTATGCCGACGCCCGACAGCATCGCATCGACACCGAGACTGTCATGTTCGAGCGGCTCGCAGCGGCAGGCGTCGACCTGAGCGTGTTCGGGGTGTCCAGTGAGTGAGTGGGAGCGAGTCCGGCTCGACGAGGTCATCGCACTGGACGTCGACGCGGTCCCGATCACGGCGACGGCCTCCTATAACATCGTCGGCGTCTTGAACCGCGGTCGGGGCCTGTTGCTCCGGGATCCGATTGCTGGCGATGAGACCTCGTACAAGACACTGAATCGCATCCGGCCGAACCAGATCGTCTACAGCCGCTTGAAGGCGTTCGAAGGAGCGATCACCGTTGCTCCTAACGATCTGGGCGAGGTTTACGCGTCGCAAGAGTTTCCCACGTTCACCTGCAGTGAACGAATGCTTCCCGAATACTTCCGGCTCCTTACGACCACAAAACGGCTGTGGGGGCAACTGCAGGCGTTGTCGACCGGCATGGGCGGTAGGCGGGAACGGGTCAAGCCTGCCGACTTTTTGACGATTGAAGTTGCTCTCCCGTCCTTGCCGGAGCAATACCGCATCGTCGACGTTATGGCATCGGTGGACGCACAGATTGACGCGTTGGATGCCGAGAAGCAGAAGGCGACCTCATTGCTGGCACTCGTTCGCAACGCGCATCCCGAAGGCACCGAACACGAACTACGCAGCGTTGTTTCCAGGATCCAAGGCGGAAAGAGCGTTCAGGCTTCGGATGAAAAGCCGCGAACCGGAGAGTCGGCTGTCCTGAAACTGAGTGCAATCCAACTTGGTACTTTCGTGGCCTCCGAAGCAAAGCGGCTTATTGACCTGACGGGTTACACCAATGCCCATCTAGTGGCAGAGGGTGACCTCCTTATCACTAGAGCCAGTGGTTCATTCGATCGCGTCGGCTATGCTGCCATCGCGCGAAACGTAGCACCCCAAACCTACCTGCCTGACCTTATCTGGCGAATTCAAACAAAGCCCGAGGTCTGCCAGGCGACGTTTCTGGCACATCTATTGTGTTCCCCATCAGTGCGCTCAACTATCACAGCATCAGCGCGCGGTACCGCGTCGATGAGGAAGATCAATAAGGCCCTGCTGGGTTCTTTGCGTCTGCCGATCCCGTCGCTTGAGGAGCAAGCCAAGTACGTTCAGCACTGTGATGCTGTCGCGTTCGCAGTAGCAGACCTGGATCTGGAGCTCGCCAATCTCCGTGCCTTCCGTTCGGCGCTGATGGCCTCCCTCCTGAACCAGGAAATCGAGATCCCGGAGGCGTACGACGCTCTACTCGAGGAGGTGTCCTGACATGGGGTGGACGGAAGCGAGCACGATCCAGCGTTCACTGCTCGAGTGGGCGGAGGAGGCTGGCTGGGAGCGTCTCCATGGGGAAGGATTACCGCGCGATGAGCATGACGTCATCGTCGAGGACTGGGCACGCGAAGCGTTGCTCGCGCTGAACCCGGAGCTGGTCGACGACCCCGAGTCGGCGGACCTCGTTCTGCATGAGCTCAATCAGGCTGTCCTCGATGCGCACAACGGTCTCGTTGCGGCCAACGAGCGACTGACCGTGATGCTTCGTGGCGACCACTCGTTCACGACGATCGACGGTAGGCATGTGCCTCGTCGGCTGATCGACTTCAAAGACCTCAACAAGAACCGCTTCACCGTCGCTGACGAGGTCACCGTCAACGGTGCGACCAAACCGCGCCGGTTCGACGTCGTCTACTACGTCAACGGGTTCCCGCTGGTCGTTGCCGAGACCAAGACGCCTGTGAAGCACCAGGTCTCGTGGGTCAACGCCGCGAAGGACCTTCACGACGTGTACGAGGAGGAATACCCGAACTTCTTCGCGACGAACGTCTTCAACGTTGCCACCGAGGGCCTGGAGTTCCGGATGGCTCCGATCCGTGCGGTCCCGGACCCCGACTCCGAAATCTGGGCCCCGTGGGGGTCCACTGAGGACGACCCAAAAACCGTCACGGGCCCGGCTCGAGTCGAGCGGGCCGCGCGCTTGCTGCTGCGGCCGGAGACGATCCTGCCGATCCTCAAGGACCTGGTGATGTTCCGTCACGCTCGGGATGCCTCCGAGGTCGACATCAAGTTCTTGCCTCGTTACCCGCAGTTCGAGGCGGCTCTGGCGATCCAGGCCAAGGTGCTTGCAGGCCGTCCTGGCGGACTGATCTGGCATCACCAGGGATCGGGCAAGACCGAACTCATGGCGTTCGCCGCCGCCCGTTTGCTGCGCGACGACGCAGTGACGGGGAAGTTCGGGAGCGCGCCGACGGTCATCGTGATCGCCGACCGTAAGGATCTGGTCCGGCAGACGGCGGAGATGTTCGAGACTGCCGGCATGCCGCGGATGTCGGTGCCCCGCAACCGGCGGGAGCTGCACGCTCTGCTGCGTAGCGGTGAGCCCGGTGTGGTCATCACGACGGTGCACAAGTTCGCTGAGGCCGGCCATCTGAACAACCGGTCGAACATCGTGGTCCTCGTTGACGAGGCGCACCGCTCGCAGGAGGGGAAGTTCGGCGATGCGTGGCGCGCGGCGGTGCCGAACGCGAAGTTCTTCGGTGCGACGGGTACTGCGATCGAGGACAAAGACCGTTCGACGTTCAAGCTGTTCGGCGACCCTGGCGACCCGGACTTTGTGATGTCGCGGTACACGCCGGAGCAATCCATCGCCGATGGGTTCACCAAGCCAGTGATCGTGGAGGGCCGGTCTGTCGGGTTCAACCTCGACAAGGAAGCCCTGGACGAGGCCTTCGACGAGCTGGCCACGGAGGAGGGCCTGGACGAGGAGGAGAAGGTCTTCCTGTCGGGGAAGGCTTCTCACATCGAGACGATCCTCTCCAACCCCGAGCGCGTGGCTGCTGTGTGTGCCGACATCGTCGACCACTTCCTTACCTATGTTGCGCCCCTGGGGCAGAAGGCTCAGGTCGTGGCCTACAACCAGCGCCTTGTGATCGCGTACACCATGGCCATCGAGGCCGAGCTGGAGCGTCGTGCTGCAGTCATGCCGGACGGACGACTCCGTGAGGTCGGTGTGGTGATGCACGTCGCCGACAGCAAGGAGACCCCTAAGGAGCACAAGAAGCACCTGCTCACTCCGGAGCAGGAGGAGGCGCTTAAGCGCCGCTTCAAGAAGGTCGATGACCCGATGTCGTTCATCGTTGTCACCGCGAAGTGGATGACCGGCTTCAACGCGCCCATCGAGGGGGTGCTGTATCTCGACAAGCCCGCCAAGGACACGAACCTGTTCCAGACGATCACGCGGCCCAACCGTCCGTGGAAGAATCCTGTCACCGGTCAGCGCAAGGACTTCGGGCGGGTCGTCGACTACATCGGGCTCGCGAGGGCCATCGGCAAGGCAGTCGCCGGCCCGAAGGTGAAGGACGGCGAAGAGGACGAGCTCAACGTCACCGACGCCTCCAAGCTGGCGGGGAAGTTCGTCGCCGACCTCACGCGTCTGCTCCATCTGTTCGACGGCATCGACACCAGTGACTCCTCGTTCGAGTCGCTCGCCGAGGCCCACGAGCGGATCCCCGAGGGCGGCGCGCAGCGCACCGAGTTCATCGAGACCTACGTCGCGCTGCAGACGGTGTGGGAGTTCCTCGACCCGCACCCGATGTTCCGGCCATTCAAGGGGCAGTACTTCTGGCTCGCGAAGGTGTACGAGTCGATCCGGCCCAAGGACGTATCCAAGACGTTCCTCTGGGCACGTCTCGGCGCGAAGACCACTGACCTGATTCACGGTCACATGAGCGATGTGGGCGTTAGGTCGATGCCGTCGAAGACAGTTACGCTCGACGCTGCCGGTCTGGCGCTGGTGAAGAAGATCGCCGAGCAGCTCAAGCTCTCCGAGTGGCAGACGCCGGAGTCGAAAGCCGATGACGTGTACCAGGAGGTCCTCGACTCTATCGAGGCGCGCCTCAGGCGTCGGCTCGCCGATACCGAGAGCCCGGCGTACCGGTCGCTGGCGGATCGGATCGAGAAGCTCCGTGCCAAGGCGATCGAGAACGTCGAAGACTCGCTGGCCTTCCTCGGGGAAGCTCTGAAGATCGCTCAGGACGTGGTCGCCGCGGACCGGGCAGCGGAACAGGGCGACCAGGGAACGCTCGACCGGCTGGCCGATCCGAAGCGTGGGGCGCTCACTCAGATCGTTGCGGAGAACACACCGCCCGGGCTGCACAAGATCGTCCCCGACATAGCCTCCCGGATCGACTCGATCGTCGTCGAGGTCGCCTATGCCGGTTGGAGCGCGAGCGACGCGGGCGACAAACGCGTCCGCCGCGAGCTGCGTTCCGTCCTGAAGGAGTACGGCTTGCCCATCAAGGGCGAACTGTTTGACCGAACGTACGAGTACGTGCGGGAGAACTATTGAACGACGTCACGACCGCGACCAATGCGTGGATTGTTCCTCGTCCCTGCGCGTACGCTCGGTTTGTGATCAGCTCCACATCACGACTACCGAAGTCGATCACTGTGCGTGACTTCCTTAACGCATGGTAGTCCTGGGGTTCCATGCATTGCGCTACTCAGTACCGGACGAGCCGTTCACTACGGCGCATTGCGGGCACTCATCCGCCTGGCGGTCCGGCAGCGTCCGTGGGCAGAGCTAACTTGCCAGGCGCGGGAGGCCAGTCAGCATTGCAAATGGCATTGCGGCAAGTAGGGCCCCGAGGATAGTTCTCATACATGGTGATGCGATCACGGCGCCTGGAAGAGCTGTTCGGGGCGCGGCTGGACAACTTGAGTTACCAAGACGTCAAGGGCCTGGTGGGTAACCCCGACGCGGCCGAAGCAGAGGATCTCGACTACAAACGCGCTCACTACGCATCCGACGACAAGGGCAAGGAGGAACTGGCCAAGGACGTCGCCGCTATGGCTAACCACCGAGGCGGGGTCCTCGTCCTCGGCATGGCGGAAGCCAAGGGCGTGCCCAGCCGGGTCTTCGATGTCGACCTCGACGACCACCATCTGCGGCGGATTCGTCAGGTGATCGCGAACAACACGGCGCCGCCTGTCCCCTACGAGCCGATCCGCGTTCCGGATCCAGATGATGAGGGACGCGGATTCTTGCTCCTTGCCGTTCCACGCAGCCCACAGGCTCCCCATGCCGTTACAGCCACTCCGACGAAGGATTCGAAGGATGTCCTTCGCTACCCCAGGCGAGGGGGAAGCCAGACCGAGTGGCTCACGGAAACGATGGTGGCGACCGCCTATCGGGCCCGCCACACCGCCGCAGCAGCTCGTGACGAGCGAATGGCCGAAGTTGAGAGCGACATCGTCCTGTCAGCCGTGGAGCGCACTACTCCGCACCTCATCGTTGCCCTGGTCCCGGAGATGCCAGGCGAGATGGTCATCAACGCCAGCACCTTCGAGCGATACCGGGTCGAACTCCTTGGCGCAGAGTTGTACCTCGGGCAGGGCCACCGGTTGTTCGGCTATGCCACCGTTGGGGCGCGCCGGCTGATCGCGCAGGAGAGTCGAGGGGACCAGGGTGTGCGGGCGGAACTGCATCGTGACGGCAGCGCGGCCATCGTTCTTCCGCTTTACACACACCATTCGAAGGTCCGGGGCGATGAAGTCGATCTGCAGTTCGTCGAACCGGGAGAGATCGTCTACAGCCTGCTGTGTGCGCTGCCTTTCCTGGCCGGCCATGCCCGCGACCGGACTGCGGCCAGCGGGACGGCCGTGGTCAAGGTTGTGCTGGTGAACGACATCGGCTCCCATCCCGATGCCTCCATGCAAACAGTCGCGGAGTACCGCGATCCGTTGCCCCTGACCGTTGACCGCCTGCATAGCGGCGCTGGACGACGCCTGGAAACCAGCACTCAGCCATGCGAATACGCCTACTCCGAAGCCACCGTGCTGCTCGATGACGTAGCAGACCACGACAGGGGCCTGCTCCAGGCCGCTGCCGTACTGGCCGACGAACTCCTCCACGCCTACGGCATCCCGGAGACGGGGTTGATTACCGCTGACGGAGAACTCCGCCCCTACGGCTTCACCGACCGCAACCGAGGCGCCCTCACAGCCTGGGCGAGAGAGCACAACCTCCTTGAGGCAACATGACGGCCCTTCGACGGGCCTGAAGCTGCTTGCCCGACTTCAGCACTTCTAGGCCCGCTACGACCAGGCGGAGCGGGCTCTGCGAAGGTCCCCAGGGCACACGTAGAGCGGCTAGAGGACGGCACGGAGGCCAAGCTCGGGGTGTTCCTCAGCAGCAGCAAGATCAGGCGCAGGAAGCTTACGACCGACAAGCTGGCCGCGCTCGCCGCTCCCGGACTGGAGTGAGCAGCGGCGTAAGGCACGAGTGCTACGGCCCCGGTGGGTCTGTCCGGGTTCACTTCTCCCTCTAGGAGGCCTAGGGTCCCCCCTCAGCTACATTCTCCTGATGGATTCCACTGCACACGTTCTGGGCCTCATACGTCGGGCTTTGGACGAGTTCGATGACCACCCGCTGGAAGTGTCGGTGCGGCGGGCCGTGCGGATCGCCAGTTTGATCGGCGACTCGCATGTGGCGGTGCGCCTCGGGCTGGACCTTCAGGTCACAAGCGGTGATCCTGCCCAGCATCGGGCCGACCTTGAGCGACTGATGGCTGACCCGTCCCGCTGGGAGTCACCCGATGAACCCGGCCCCGCAGTGACGGCCATGCGCGAGTACATACGGGACCGTACAAAGAGCGATGACGCGGGAACGGTGCTGGCCTACTCGCTCGCCAACATCGAGTACCTGACGAAGCAGGTTCCAAGCACCCAGACTCCCGCTGGCCTCGAGGCCGACTTCGCCCTCCGGCAGATCACTGAGAGGGCGCGGCTGCGGACGTTCTCCTACTTGGTGGCGTGGGAGCGGCGTTTTGGCTACGTATCGGTGAATGAGTCCATCTTCGGCAGCTACAAAGTGCAGGTTGACAAGATGCTGACCGAAGGCGTCCCAGAGCTAGTGGAGAAGTTCACCGCTGTCTACCGGCGTATGAACGAGGCTGCAGCCAGCGACCCGGACAGACCAGGGGGCGAGGAGCTCTCGCATGCCCTAACGACTTGTCGGCGCATCCTAGAGGCCGTCGTCGATCACGTGCTCCCGCCCCGGTCCGAGCCGAGCGAGTCAGGCCACAAGCTGGACCAGCCCGCATACCGTAATCGGCTCTTCCAGTTCATCAAGGAGGCGAGCACCAGCAGGACGACGGCAGACGTCACCGTTGCGCTGGGCAAGGGGCTGCATGAGCGGTACGTGGCCATCGGCGACCTGGCGAACAAGGGCGTCCACGCTTCCGTCGCTCTGCAGGCAGCGAATCTCTGCGCGCTGAACACCTACGTCTTGTGCGGGGAGATTCTTCTTCTCCAGCAACAGGCTGGTGGAGCGCTCCTCTCGGAAGAGTGACCGCTCCTGGTCCACGTTGCCGACGGCAGCACGTTGGCAACCACCGCGTGACTTCGGGAGCCATGCCGTCGCTGGACAGCGCGACCCCATACGCGGGCCCCCGGGGATTTCATGGCTGATCCCCGGGGGCCGTGGCCAGCTGGTATCACCGTGTGGGGACTGGCCGAAGGGACGACTGGTCTCCATCGTCGGCGAACAGCTCGGCTACAAGGGTCTTGGTGGCCACCAGGGCGAGTTCCAGGTTGAGGAGCCGATCGGCGGCGGACCGCCGGTCCTCCTCCACCTCGAGGTGGGGACGGACGTCGGTCCAGAGGGCCCGCAGTACCGTCTTGGCCTGTTCAACGAGGCCAAGAGCTGTCCTCTCGCTCATGTTGCGTTCCCGAACCCCCACGACCAGAGCAGCGAGTAGTGTGGCGGCGTTCTCCACGTGCCCCGGCCCCAGCGATCGCCCCTCTGCCAGGCAGTCCAGCCATCGCCGGAGCAGGTCGAGGTCGTAGGAGATCTGGTCCAGCAGGTCCAGGATGTTGGTGACCCGACCGTTGACGTCGTTGACGCGAGTGCTGTGCCGTACTGATCCGTTCGGGTAGATCTCTCGTTGGAGGGCCGCTTCCACTGGGATGCCGGCGAAGTCGGTGACGCTCCCGTCCGGGCCGATCTTCCAATCGGGGGGCTGGCGATCTCCGTGTTCGCGGATTGTCGCTCGGGCAAAGAGGACCGCGCGGCCTGCGTCGAGATCCAGGCCGTCCTGCACAGCGGTCAGCACTGCGTCGTCCGCAGACCGCAGCATGGCATCGAGTTCGGCGTCGCTGTCGTGGTGGGTCATCGCTCGCCTCCGTCGTTCGCGATGAGCAGGATCGTCTTGAGCCGGGCGCGGCCGCGGCTCAGGTTCTGCCGTACGGCTTCGTGCGTCATGTCGAGGGCGTCGCCGATTTCGCTGGTCGCAAAGCCGTCCAGGTGCCAGGCGAGGACCGCGCGTTGCAGGGGTGGCAGGGCGGCGAGGGCGGTGTAGACGCGGGTCTCTTCCTCTTTGAGTTCCACTGAGCGCAGGGGGCAGACGCCGCCCGGCAGTTCCGGGACGTCGTCGGTGAGGTCTTCGCGGCGGACTGGCTGGCGCAGGTAGAGGCGGATAGCGACCTTCCGGAGCCAGGCGGCGGGGTAGTCGATGGTCTCCCACTTCACGAACGCTTCAGCGAAGGCGGCCTGGGCGGCCTCTGCTGCTTCGTGGCCGCTGGCTCCCTGCCGCAGCAGGTGCCGTACCAGCTTGGCCATGTGCTGCTCGTAGAACTGGGCGAACTCCACCCGGGCGACGCTGCCACGCTGCTGCGGCGGGGCCGCCGGAATACTCGGCTCTGGCGCAGACTCAGCAGGTGGATGGCTGATCGTATGCCGTCGGAAGGGTTCCAGTTCGATCTGTGCGGTCTCCAGGTGGATCTCGAAGTCAGTCACGGGCGTCTCCGCCGACCGCGCCGACCTCGATGCGGAGTTCCTCGCCGGCCTTGCGTTCGGTGACCTTGCTGCCCGGCGGCAGGGCACGGACGCGGTCGCTGGTGCCCTGTTGGGTGAGGCGGGTCAGCTGGATCTGCGTCCAGCTGCGGATCCACTGGTAGAACAGCCGCGCGCTCAATATCGCGCCCAGCGCCGCTAACCCGATCGCTGATTCTGGCAATCTGTCCCCCTCAATGCAGCTTGGGCGCCCGGTGCGCCCGTCACATCAAGGGAGTGCTGGCAGGGGCAGGAATCGTGACACCAGGCTCGGTATGACGTGGGTCACGTGCCGTACTGACGTTGTTCCGCCGCCTCGTCGTCGTTGCCTCTCGCCCCTTCGCCGTCGTTCACCGGCCCCGTGTGGTCATCGCCTCCACGAGCCCTGGGGGTCGCGTTCAGGCATACGGCTGGGGTGGGTGAGTCGGCCAGTCGCCGCTTGGGCGAGCCAGTCGGCCCACCGGCTGATGAGCTCGTCCATATCCCCAATGACGAGCGGGGTGAAGGGCCAGGCCACCTGGTGCATCATCATCCCCGGGCCGACGGCAGCGCGGGACTCGTGGTGAGGGTCGAGCGCGAAGGGATCCACAGTTCCCGCGGTGGGGCGTAGTGGGGTGTCCATGAAGGCGGTCTCGAACCACTGGTACTGCTCTTCCGTCTGCGCATCGGCGTACCAGAGGGAGTGGCTGCGGCCCTCGTACCCGTAGTAGTTGGCGGGGACCTTCAGGGAGATAGTCGCGGAGGCGATGACGTCGAACGGCGCCGGCGTCGACGTGGTGCGCCAGACCTCGGGGGCAGTCTCCCTCGGTCCCGACAGTGTCAGCTGAGCGTCGTTGATCCGGACGGTCCACCCTCCCTGGTTGCCCTTGCGGACCTCCGCGCTCGGAGCGGCGGTCGTGAGGGGCGCGAGGAAGGGGTCGGCGATGAAGGAGAAGGAGGTCATGGCGGCATCAAGCAGGGCCTTACGACGGCTGGCCTCAGTGGCGTGTGCCGAAGCCCGGCGGTCAGCTTCGGCTTGGCGTGCGACCGCGCCCTGGTTGGCGTGCGCAAGCGCGGCCAGCCCGCCGGAGAGCGGAGCTGCGGGCACCTGCCCGAGCCGGGCAAGCACGTTGCCAGCCGCCGGGCGTCCCTGCGGGGCCCGGAAGAGAGACTCGGTGATCAGCGCTGCCAGAAGGGGCGGAGCGGTGGTGAGGGGCGGCAGGGCCCCGTGCAGATGCTGATCGTGGTAGTCGTGCTCGTACGGTCCCGTGAAGGGTGGAGCGCCCTCCAAGATCTCGTACGCCAGAACGCCCAAGGCATAGATGTCGCTGGCGCTGGTGGCCCGCTGATTGTTCCAACGCTCGGGGGCCATGTACGCGAGGGTGCCCGCGAGCTTAAAAGTGTGCTTGGCGGTGGTGGCTTCGGCGTACCGGGCGATGCCGAAGTCGGCGAGGCACCAGCGGCCATCGAGCAGCAGGATGTTCTCCGGCTTGAGGTCCCGGTGGACGATCTCCCGGTCCTTGAGGTCGGCAAGCGCTTCAGCGACGTCGGACAGGACGGCGACCGCCTCGTTGAGGGGCAGCTGACCACGCTCCCGGAGGTGGTCGCGCAGGGACTTCTCGGCGCGGGGCATCACCAGTACCCACTGGTCTTCGTGCTCGCCGCTGTCGATGACCGGCACCACGTTGCGGACGCCGTCCAGGTTGGTAAACAGCATCTCGCGCTCGGTGCCCGGCGCTTTAGGTACGAGCTTCACCGCCGCCTTCTCGCCAGCGGTGTTCTGCGCCTCGAACACGGCTCCGAAGCCGCCACCCCCGATGCGGGCGCCGACGGCCCACTCTTTGTTCAGTGCCAGTCTCATGGTGCGCATTGTCTCCATCGTCAACTGCTCTCCTGCGAAGGCGGTTTCGCTCCGCTTCTATCGTCCCAGGGACCACTGACAGTGGGTATCCGTGTTGCCTGCGCGCGCCCCGATCCGGGTCCTGGGCCCCTTGCCCTCTACCTTCAGCAGGACACGAGTGCCCGCGCGCCAGAACGTGGCGTCGGTCCGCTTCACGCCGTCCAGGTCCCGGCCGGCCAGAACGCGGCCGATGCTCCGGGCAAGGGAACCCGCGGACTTTTCTACCTGCTTGTCACACTTCGTCTGTGCCCTGCCGTTGAGCGCCTTCGTGCCGGTTGTGCAGGGCGCAACGATGCCGCGAGAAGCGGGCACCCACACCGGACACGGACGCTACTGCGATCTGCCTGTGGACAGATTCCGCCGAGAACGGGCCTGTTCCTGCTGATCACCGAACTGTGACCACGCAGAACAGTTGGCAACTCGGCACGCTTGTTGGCAAACGACGCTGGAGCCGCCCGTCGGTTACTCTGCGGAGTTGTCCCGTCGTGCCGTAGGTGGCAGATTTTCACTGCTTCGCAGCCTGACCTTGCGGATTCTCACTTGTACCAGAGCGGGACCAAACGGCAAGGTCTCCGCCGGGCATCGAGATGAAGCGCCATCCTCGTGGTTCCGTGATCTGCCAAGCTTCGAAGGATACGTCGGCCGAACACGTCAGATGCATGGCGTTGTCGAACACCATCCGCAGGATGCCGGACTTGAACACAACCGCGGACAGGACCTTCGCCCCGAACAGTGGTAGAACCGCAGCCACGTCCTGGGACTCCGGAGTCAGAGGCAGGCCAGGACTGGTGTGGAGCGACCCTGGCGAGAGCCGAGCCGGTGCTTCCAGCACGACTTCCCACCCTGCGTCCAGGACGAGGGTCAGCCGAAAGTCGATGCTGATCCTGACGACACTCAGGCCCCGGAGGTTCAGGACCCACCGGTCCTCGTGTTCGATCGGTTCCACGTCAGTGGTCATCACCACACCATGGTCCACTCCGTCGCAGGCACCAAGGAACCGACTACGCCTGGGACGCTCTCACTGACCCGCACCTCCTAGATGCGACCACCCGGCGCAGCGCCGACCTGCGTGCCGTCATTGCCGGAACTCGCCCCGGCCGACCCGCCATCGACGTACTCCGCAATGGCCCCCTTCCCCGAGGTGAACGGCACCTCTTCCTCGACGTATGGCGCCGAGGTAGCGACGAGGTGCGTAGCTGGCTCACCGCAGGAGTCCAGGGGGATCTGGCCGACCTCCTGGACACGGACACATGAGCACGCTGTGGGATACCCATTGCCACCTGACCGGTTACAACGACCCCCTCACCGTCCTTGAGGAAGCCGCTCAGGTCGAAGTCGACGTCGTAGCCGTCACCGAAGACCCCGGCGAATACCGCCTGTTGAGAGCCCGTCTCGGCCGACGCAGCGGGGTCACCCCGGCCCTGGGCATGCACCCCCTGCGCGCCCACTCCTTCGCACTGGCCGATCTCGCCCGCTTCCTGCGCATGCTCACCGAAGCCACCTGGATCGGCGAGATCGGCCTGGACTTCTCCCCCGTCGGCCGTGCCACCCGCAACGCCCAGACCCGCGTCTTTGAAACCATTCTCGGCGACCCGCGTGCCCGCAGCCTCTGCATGACCATCCACAGCCGCGGCGCTGAGAAGGACACCATCAACCGCCTGCTGCAGACCGACGTGCGCTCAGCGATCCTGCACTGGTACACCGGCCCCACCGGCCTCGTGGACAATGCCTTGGCGGCCGGTGCCTACTTCTCCTTCAACCCCGCCATGACGAGGACCGCCAAGGGCAGAATCCTGCTCGATGCTGTGCCTGAGGATCGGGTCCTGCTGGAGACCGACGGCCCCTTCACCCGCGTCGGGACCCGACCTTCCCGCCCTCACGACGTGCTGCGCATGGTCGACCACCTAGCCACCCGATGGGCACTGCCTCACGACGGCGTCGTCCGGCAGATCCGCGACAACCAACAGCGGCTCCACATGACCGCGTGACAAGGGATCAGGACAGTTGTTCACGATGGTTCATGAGCTCGCTCACGCCTGGCCCGGTGCGAGGGGCCCTTTCCGATGCGGCAATGAATCAGGGCAGTAGCACAGAGGCCGATCGGGCGAGCCCGTGTGCATTTCGGCCCGTCGACTCAGCACGAGCGGCTTTGCGCTACTGGCTGTGCGAGATCGCGCTAGGTGCGGCGTCCCGAGCATTTTTATGGACGGACCCACGGGCCGCCCGCTTAGGACCGGCACCGCCGGCGCTCGGTAACGGGCCTCCGGCCGTTAGGTCTCACCCGGAGCGGGCGAGACTGGCCCGGAAGAACGGCAGCAGCGGAGGCGGCATCACGGCGGGGGATTCGAGCAGCTCCCACTGGCAGCCGGGCACCTTCTCATCGAGATCGCGGAGCGCCTGCCGCGCCATCAACAGGCCCACGGACGTCGACGCCTGGTCTGCCGGGGACCAGTAGCGATTACTCACATCGGCCATCAGCAGCATCCCCGGCGCAAGGGTTCTGCCCATCACCCATGCGTAGGCCGCGTCATCCAGCACGTCGGCCTCAAGCTCCGCCTCGACCCGTACGCACAGGTCCAAAGCCCATTCTCGGGTCGCTCCGCTCGCCTCCCAGGCGTCCCGCAGATCGTCCAGGGCCGCTGTCTCCGCCAGACGCAGCAGGGTGTCGAGAACAGGGCGGTTGGGGAGGGTGC
This sequence comes from Streptomyces sp. NPDC037301, assembly GCF_055602785.1. Lineage (NCBI taxonomy): Bacteria > Bacillati > Actinomycetota > Actinomycetes > Kitasatosporales > Streptomycetaceae > Streptomyces > Streptomyces sp. NPDC037301. The sequence goes on along the minus strand of NZ_JBVJWD010000011.1, from coordinate 191,984 downwards.
TCATACCGCCATCGGGGAGAAACACCTCCTGGGCAAGATCCGGGACGTCCTCGACCGTGTACTCAGCCATGGACGCCCATGGGTTGTACCACCCCGCAGGCTGCATGGCCCGCAGCACATCACCGATTCCCTGCGGCGTGATGGCGGCACCCCCGCGCAGCACCGTGGTCACCGCCGCAGCCGTAACCTCCCCGTCGGACAGATTCGGAGGCTCTGGGTTCCGGTCCAGCTCAGCCAGCTCCGGCGGAGGCCACACTACTCCCCGGTTACGCATGCACCGGATGATCCCCTCATCGATCCGGCGGGCCCGAGCGGGAACGAGCCGGACCCGCTGCCCCGAGGCGACCACCTCGTCGGCGACACGCTCCGCCCACTCTTCCTCGTCCTCCCGGGCTCTCGGACCCTCCTCACCGAGACCGGTACCCAGACCCCGGACGGCTTGCCCGAAGGCTCCCCGCACGGCCTTCTCCGGCACCGGATGCCCCTCGCCGAACAAGGCCAGTGCCAGATGAAACGGCCGAGCACCACGCCGGGCCGACCGGGCGAGCGCCACGACCAAGCCGAATGCCTCGTCATCCGGAACCGATGCACTCCCGCGCCCCCGGCCCAGTGCCCGCACCGTGTGCCCTGGCAACAAACCCGCCCGCCGCCAGGACGCGAGCTGCTTCACCGACACCGCATAGCCGTGCTGACGCGCGTGGTCGATGAGCTGCTGTTCAGCGGATACCGGACCACCCGTAGAAGACATGGCGCGAACCTACCCACTCCGACTACAAGAGGACGTGCCTTTGGGAAATATAGAGACCCCCCACCTTCACCAAGGCCAGGTGCGCCGCACCTGGTGCTCTTGGGGAACCGCCGGAGCACACGGCCCGGCAACGAACCAGGAGAACCCATGCTGATCACCTTCACCGACCTCCTCCCGACGACCGGCCCCCTGCCCTGGGCACTGATCACGGCCCTGTACATCTGGATCACCGTGTACGTCGTCATCGTCGGCGTCGCCCTGCTCCACCCCCGCCGCTCCCGCCGGAAGGAAGCCCGCAAGATCTTGGACTGCCACCTCCCCGTGCCTTGGACCCTGTGACCTCCCCGCAGAAGTGACTGTGCGGTGGTGACAAGGGTCGTTCCGAGGACACTGAACGGTCACTCACGGGATACCTTCGGTCATCGGTAGTCACCAGGGGAGCGCGGACGCCTTTGGACGGTGCAACACGGCCCAGCACCCGTCGGACCGACAGTGGTGCTCTGATCAGGCAAAACGGCATCCGATAGCACAGGGCAACACGACCCGTCACGATCTCCAGCGTGCTCGTAATGCGTAGCTCCGTGGCTCAGATGCAGGGGTGCGGGTGCGTGGTGTGTCCCCTCGGTGCCCTTGGTCCTAGGGACTGTCAGCTCTGGCAGAGCGACTTCCGAGGGACTTGCGTCGCAAAGTGGGGGGAGCCAGTGGCAGTGCTGAGAGACCCGAAGCCGCTGGACATCCCCTATGCGGTCTGTGTTCGATGACGTTGATCGCGAGGCTGCCCACCGCGGGCCGTCTCCTCCGTTTACTCCTCATGTCGGTCGCCACCTCGTTGTTCGGCGTGGGAGATGAGAGGACGCGGGATCCGCGGTGTCGCCCGGTAGATGATCTCCTGGACATTGTGGCGGGCTTCTATCACTTCATAGCGGCCGCTCCAAACCGCCTTTTCTCCGGACCCTGGCTACGCCTGCCAGTGCAGAGGCATGTTGAGCGCCGCTGTGGGACGGGCTGGAAACAACGTCCTGAATCCGGAGACATGTGATGTCACATCAGAAGCGGCCGCTTGTCGAACCAGCATGCTTGAACGTGGAGGGCACAGCCGCCTATCTCGGTATATCGGCGGGCACTTTGTACGTCTGGCGACACCAGCGACAAGGGCTGCCCAGCTTTCGGACGGGTTCCGGAGGCAGGGTCAGGTATCGCGGCGACTTGCTTGAGGCCTGGCTGACAGAACAGCGGGAAGTCGATTCGCATTCAAACCCGGCCTCGACCGGGGGTACTCCAAAGGAGACGTGGTCGTCGCGCAACCCGAACGGTTCGCTACGTGAGTTGGACGTGATCACCCACTTGAGCCTACGAACCCACGACGGGTCCACAGCCTTCGTCTCGAAGGCGCAGCACGAGATCGAGATGTGCGCCGAGCAGGCCGAGGCGGTCTTCACCGAAATCATTCTTGTCACGTCCGCCGCCTACGCCGCGAACGCCCGAGTCGTGCTGTGGGGCTGACACTGGACAAGGCGATCGAGATCGCCAGGCGCCGCAGGCAGGCGACTCCGCCCCCACCTCTCACTCAAGAACAGTCCCGCCTGGTAAGGACACTGCTTGCCCCCATAGAGAAGAAACACGTACGTGAGGCATGACAAGGGCCCCCTCCTCGCGCTGGAGTGAGGGGCCCTGGCGCATCCCCGAGGTCGAGACTTACGACCTGGGCTCCGCCTTCAAGTCTTCGATGATCACCTGATCTTCCAAGGGCATCGGTTGGCGACGCTTCCGGCCGCGCGGCACGAGAGTCACCTCCAGCAGGGCTTGGACGAGCTTCCGCTGACGCTCCAGGGGCAGAGACATCCACTGCTCTTTGACCTTCGGCGTGCCCAGGTCGAGACCGACGATCAATGTCCCGGCACCAGCCTGCCCGAGCACCCCTTCAGCCGCCTTCAGCTTCTCTCGGGCCGCTGCGGTCGCGATGGTGAACTGCTCAACGGTCATCAGGTCGGCGGCCAGGAGCTTGGCGAGCTGATCGAGCTTGGCCTGCTGCTTCTCCACCTCGGCCTTCGCCTCGTCCGCCTTGCCGTCACCCGAGGGGGTCAGCAGAGCCAGCGCATCCGGCCGAGTGAGCCGGTCGATCATGTCGCCGTGGATACGAGTGTCGACGTACTCGCGGTTCGTGTGGACGTGCGACATAGGACACGAGTACGTCAGCTCGCCGCGACTGGAAGCCGCACGTACGGTTTCCCTGCACGTCTGGCACCGCGCGATGCCAGTAATCAGGGATTGAGGCTTGCGCCCGCTGCGACCCGCGTTCTCGCCCCTCTTGCGGTTGGGGTCCACGAGCATCTGGGTGAGCGAGAGGTAGATCTCCAGGTCGAGAATCTTGTCCCAGACGCCCGTGCCTACCTCGTCGCCGTTGTAGACGCGGATGCCGGCGTAACGGGGATTGATGAGGACGTTCTTCACCCCGCGCGAAGTCCAGCCGGCCTTCGGTTTGCGTTTGCCCTTCTCCCACCCGACCTCGGCTCGAGAAGAGACGAGCCCGGCAGCAGCCCACTCGCGGGCCACCTCGGCGAGTGCCTTGCCGGCGAGCACGTCCACCGCAGCCTGGCGAATGGCCGCGGCCTCCTCGGGGACTATCGTGACCCGGTCGTTCTCGTAGCCGAAGGGACGCACGCCACCGAAGTGCACGTCGCCCTCGGCGGCACGGGCGGCGTTCGCCAGCTTCTGGCGGGCGCCCTTCCGCTCGACCTCGGCGCGGGCGACAGCCGCAAGGATGCGAGCCACCATCCGGCCGACATCAGTGGTCAGATCGAGGTCACCCGAGGCGGTCGCGACGCCGATGCCGGCATCCTCGGCGAGGAGGATCAACTCCTCCAGGTCGAGCATCGAGCGCGTCATTCGATCGATGTGCCAGGCGACGATCACGTCCACCTCGCGAGCTCCGACCATGGCCAGCACTGACTGCCAGGCCGGCCGGACCTTACCGGTCGAGGCGGAGATCGAGTTGTCGACCCGCTCCTCCACCACGGTCCAGCCGCGCAGCTCACAGAGCTGCCGACAGGCTTCGAGCTGACGGTCGACCGACCGTCCCTCGCCCGTGACGTCGAGGGATACGCGCGCGTAGATGACTGCGCGCTTAGCTCGGAAAGTCTCTGGCACTCCCACAGCGGCCCCAATCTGGTTTGGGCACGATTGTAGACTCAAAGCGAAGATAGGTTGGGGCGATCTTCCGCAGCGCCGCCGCTCTCGGCATGGACGCCGTACTGCTCTCCCCGGACTGCGCCGACCCGCTCTACCGGCGCTCCGTCAAGGTCTCGATGGGTGCGGTCTTCTCCGTTCCCTACGCCCGTCTCGACACCTGGCCCAAGGCCCTGGAGACCGTACGGGAAGCGGGCTTCAAACTTCTCGCGCTGACCCCGGACGAAAAGGCCAGCAGCATCGACGAGGCGGCACCGCACCGGATGGACAAGGTGGCGCTGATGCTCGGCGCCGAGGGGGACGGACTGTCCACCCAGGCCCTGGTCGCCGCCGACGAATGGGTGCGCATCCCGATGGCCCACGGCGTCGACTCGCTGAACGTGGGAGCGGCCGCCGCGGTCGCGTTCTACGCGGTGGCATCAGGCCGCCCGCAGAACTGACCGCCTACTGAGGCTGCAGGCCCTGGCCCTCGCCCGGGTTTCGGGGCTGCGTCTGGCTCTCGCTCGTGCCCAGCCCGCGGGCCGGACCCTGGCAGCCCTGCGCCGCCGCGATGCCCAGCGCGACCAGCAGCGTGACCACGACGAAGACGACGAGCCGCTGCCGCAGCAGCCGCGGGTTGGCGGGACGCCGCCCCGTCGAAGTCTTACGGGCCCCGGGCCGCGTTCCCGGCCGGCCGTTCGTCCCGTTCGTGCCCTGCGGGCGCTTGCCGGACCGTGTTGTGTTGCGCGGCGGCTGATGCTGCTGAGGGCGCGAACCACCGGTGCGCGGCGACCCGGCCCTCGACGACGTGGCCTGCCGGTTGCTCCGAGGTTGCTTCTGCTGACGGGGTGCCGGAGGAGCCGTACGCCGGGTCTGCTGCTCGGTGTACGGGCCGTCGAGACGTCCGGTCGGCCGGTCCAGCTCCTGTGCCGAACGCTGAACGGGCGGACGGCCCTCGTGCAGACCCTGCGCCTCCCGCGCCGCGATCTCCTTGAGCCGCATGGAGAGTTGAAGCGTGCTCGGCCGCTCCTCGGGGTCTTTCGCCAGACAGGCGCTCACCAGCGGCGCGAGCGCATCGTGTACGTCGTACAACTGCGGTTCCTCGTGCACCACGCGGTACAGCATCACCTCGGAACTGCCGTGCCCGAAAGGCGAGTCGGCCGTCGCCGCATACGCCAGCGTGGCACCGAGCGAGAACACGTCCGTCGCGGGCGTCACGGCCGCGCCGCGCACCTGCTCGGGCGCCAGGAATCCCGGCGAGCCCACCGCCGTACCGACATGGGTGAGCGTGCTCGCCCCGGTCGCCCAGGCGATCCCGAAGTCGATGATCCGGGGGCCCTTGGGGGAGAGAAGGATGTTCGACGGCTTCAGGTCACGGTGGACGACACCGGCCTCGTGCACCGCCACCAGGCCCTCGGAGAGCGCCGCCCCGATCGAGGCCACCTCGGCCGCCGACAGCGGACCCTCCTCGGCCACCTTGTCGTGCAGCGAGGGCCCCGGGACGTACTGCGTGGCGAACCACGGGCGGTCCGCCTCCAGATCGGCGGCCACCAGACGCGCCGTACAGCCACCGCGGATCCGCCGCGCGGCGGACACCTCGCGCGCGAAGCGCGAGCGGAACTCCTGGTCCTCCGCCAGATCCGGACGGATCACCTTCAACGCCACCCGCTGGCCCCGTCGGTCCGAACCGAGATAGACGACACCCATGCCGCCCGCTCCGAGCCGCCGGTGCAGCCTGAACGAGCCGACGACACGCGGGTCCTCGCGCCGGAGCCGCATCATCGCCATGTCTGCCCATCCCCGCTGCCTGGTACGCCTGACGAGGCACAGCTTACGTACCCGGCGCCCGGGGCGCTCAGAGGCCGCGCCCTCGCCCGCCGATCGATTGTCAGTGCGCGGCACGGTCCATGACGGGGAGCGGGGCCGCAGCCGGTCCGGCACCGAACGGTGCCGGGTCATCAAAGTGGCTGTGGCGAAGCGAGGTTGGAGCTGGGAGGGTTGCGGACCCGACGAGTGGGGGAGCGCGACACGGACCCCGCGGGGAGGGGACCGCGGCGACCGGGGCGACGTACACACGGCCCACGACCGGGAGCCGCGGCGCGGGCGAGTGAGTGAAGTCACGGTCGCCGTCCCACCTGCCGCCGCATCCGTCCGCCCACCTGATCCACAACATTCCGGGCACCCCTCCGGGATGACCCCGGGATCAGGCGCCCGATCTCCACCCAGGGGAGTACATCGACTACCCGGGGCTCATCCTCCGGGAGGCCCGGAATTCGGTACGCGGGCATGACGTCGTATGCCTTCCGCGTCCCTAATGTTGAAGTCAAGCGGCGGGCGCAGCACTCGTCCCCCGAGGTCACACGCCCGCCGCTCCACATTCAGTCAGGAGAGGAACCATGGCGGACACGGCAGCGCGGACCATGATCCGTACGCGGGGACGCAGGGTCCATGCCTCGTTCGGCAGCCGCCCGTCGTCCGGTACGCGCCACCCGTTGGTGGCGACGGCGATGGTTCTTCCTCTGGCGGCCCTGCTCGTAGTCGCCTTCGGCGGCTGGGACGCAGTGGTCACACAGGCGTCGTCCGTGGGCGTGATGCTGGGGCGCTGAGCGGCGCCCCGGGTCCGGAAGAGCGGTCCGGACCGGGACATCCGGCCAACAACCCCGTGGGGACGGGGGTGCGGCGGGCGGCAGCGTTTGTCCGGTCAGCTGGGGAGCTGACCGGACATCGCGCTGTCCGGGGTCCTTTCGCGACGCGCGTACGCTCATCGGCGGGCCCGGTGCGTATCGGGCCGCCCGCACCTGTTCGCCACCGGGGGAGACCGTGACCACCGCAGTCGTACGCGCGCTGGGCGCCCTCGCCCACCGGGCCGCCCACGCCCATCCCGAGGGCATCTGTGCCTGCCCGCCACCAGCAGTGCTCGCCGACCGTGCGGACGGCACGGTGGTCCGCAGCGGGCCCGTCGTCGCCAAGGCGCACGCCCCCGGCACGGACACCCCCGACCTGCTGACCCGGCTGACCCTCGCGAACGACCCCCGCCTGGCCGGCATCCTCCTCGCCCCCCTGCAGCCCGGGCCCCCCGTACCCTCCACCACCATCCAGGGCCGCCCGGTCACTCTGTGGCCCCACGGCAAGCCCGTCGACCCCGGCGACTCCGACGCCGCCCCCTGGGAAGAGGCCGCCGTCCTGCTGGCCGGGCTGCACCTGACCCCGCCCCCGCCCTCCCTCGCGCTCCCGCCCATGCGGGGCCCCGCCAAGGCCTCGCTCGCCGTTGCCCGGATGTGCGCCGCCCGGCCCGGCGACCCCGCCACCACCCCCGTACGCGAAGCGTGGCACCGCCTGCCTGCCTGGGCCCGCGACGAAGCCGCCGCGCCCCCGCACCGCTCCCGCTTCCTGTGCCACGGCGATCTGCACCTCGGGCAACTCGTCCGCCACCCCGCCCCGCACGGCCCCTGGCTGCTCATCGATGTCGACGACGCCGGTCTCGGCGACCCCGCATGGGACCTCGCCCGCCCCGCCGCCTGGTACGCGGCCGGGCTGCTGCCGCCCGAGGTCTGGCTCCGTTTCCTGGACGCCTACCGGGCAGCCGGCGGACCGGCCGTACGGGCCGAGGGCGACCCCTGGCCCGAACTGGACGTCCCGGCCCGGGCCCTGACCGTTCAGACCGCGGCGCTGGCATTCGCCAAATCTGCCGCGGAGGGCCGAACTCCGGATGAGGTGGAACAGACGATGATCGACGCCTGTGCCCGAATTGCCTCCCTCCCGCCCGAGTTGGCCGCCGAGCCCTCGTCGTAGGCTGAACCGACCGTCGGCGGGCATGTATTCCGGCGACGGCGACCCGACGGCGAGGAGTGAGCCGAACCATGCAGTGTCCCAAGTGCCACGCACAGATGCAGACGTACAACCGCAATGGCATACAGATCGAGCAGTGCAGCGGCTGCCGGGGGATCTTCCTCGACTACGGCGAGCTGGAGTCCCTGACCCGCATCGAGGCGCAGTGGACGCAGCAGGCCCCGCCCGTGCCGCCCGCCCCGCAGGCCTACCCGGCCGCCCCGGCGCCCGCCTGGGGCGCCCCGCAGCACCACGGCGGTCACTACCGGCACAAGAGCTTCGGCCGCATGCTCTTCTCGTCCTGAGCGGGGTCGACACCGGTGAGCGCCTGACCGCGGGGCCGGACGCCTTCCGTCCTGGGGCGCGGTTGTTTCTGTCGTTCTGTCGCTTACTGGTGCCCGCCGGTGTTGCTCGCCGAAACAAAAAGGGCCCCGTTGCCGCGACAAC
>NZ_JBVJWD010000011.1:140639-183786 GCF_055602785.1 Streptomyces sp. NPDC037301 | reverse complement strand
CTTTTCGCCCCCCTCCCTTCCCTTCTCGGGGCGGGTCCCCCACCGCCCCCCCCCCCCCCCCCCCCCCCCCCCCCCCCCCCCCCCCCCCGCGGTGCGTTCCGCCGTCCGGCCGCTCACCGGTACCCGCCGCTGCTGATCACGGAAACGAGAAAGCCCCGGTCGCCGAGACGACCGGGGCTTTTGCTGGTGCGCGATACTGGGATTGAACCAGTGACCTCTTCCGTGTCAGGGAAGCGCTCTCCCGCTGAGCTAATCGCGCAGGGTAAACCTGCGTGTACTGCGTGCGCGATACTGGGATTGAACCAGTGACCTCTTCCGTGTCAGGGAAGCGCTCTCCCGCTGAGCTAATCGCGCGGGGGATCCTTGCGGATCAGTGGACGATACTGGGATTGAACCAGTGACCTCTTCCGTGTCAGGGAAGCGCTCTCCCGCTGAGCTAATCGTCCTTGGAGGTGGAGACGGGATTTGAACCCGTGTAGACGGCTTTGCAGGCCGTTGCCTCGCCTCTCGGCCACTCCACCAGGAGTGAGGGTTCGGGAAGATCCCCCACTTTCTGCGAGCGGACGACCAGGTTCGAACTGGCGACCTCAACCTTGGCAAGGTTGCGCTCTACCAACTGAGCTACGTCCGCTTGTCTTTCCCGGTCCGCTTGCGCGTCCCGGCGACGTGTTGAACTCTAGCGGATTCCCGGGCCAGTACAAAAACGCGTTTGTGCAGCGTGCTGAGGTGCGTTCGCCCCGGCGCAGGTCATCGCGCGCCGTCCTAGACTCAACGGCGTGCACGACCTCGCTCCAATGGCCCGCTTCGGCGGCCTCGTCGCGTCCGATCTGCAGGACGTGACCAGTGATCCCGCAGCCCTCGACTCGTCCGGCTTCTGGGCCGTATCCGCCGATTTCGAGGGCCGCCTCGTCTGCGCGCGCTTCGCCTCCGTACGTACGGAGGCGGTGCCCGCCCCGGTGCTCGGCGCCTGGCGTGGCCCCGCGGCCGGTGACTGGAACTCGTCCCTGGACCGTGCCGCGTACACCGCGGGCGTACGGCGCATCCGTGAGTACATCGCGGCGGGCGAGGTCTACCAGGCCAACCTCTGCCGGGTGATGACCGCGCCACTGCCCGACCCGGCCGCCGCGGATGTGGACGCGCTGACCGCGCTGCTGGCACGCGGCAACCCCGCCCCGTATGCAGGAACGATTCGGCTGCCCGCGCACGGCGTCGGGATCGCCACAGCCTCCCCCGAACTCTTCCTGAGGCGTGACGGCCGGATCGTCGAGTCGGGACCGATCAAGGGCACCGGACGGACCGAGGACGATCTGCTGGAGAAGGACCGCGCCGAGAACGTGATGATCGTCGACCTGGTCCGCAACGACCTCGGCCGGGTCTGCGCCACCGGATCGGTCACGGTCCCCGACCTCTGCGTGGTGGAGAAGCACCCGGGCCTCGTCCACCTCGTCTCCACCGTGCGCGGAGAGCTCGCCGAGGGCACCGGCTGGCCCGAACTCCTCGACGCGGCGTTTCCGCCCGGCTCCGTCACCGGGGCACCCAAGTCCAGCGCCCTCAGGATCATCGAGGAACTGGAGACCGCACCGCGCGGGCCCTATTGCGGCGGCATCGGCTGGGTCGACGCCGACCGCCGCACCGCCTCCCTGGCTGTCGGCATACGGACCTTCTGGATCGACCGGACCCGCACCGCACCGGTACTCCGCTTCGGCACCGGGGCCGGCATCACCTGGGGCTCCGACCCGGAGCGCGAATGGGACGAGACCGAACTCAAGGCCTCCCGGCTGCTCGCTGTAGCGTCGGGCGCTTACGAAGCGACTGGAAGGACCGTGTGATGAGGATTTGGGTCAACGGCGAACTGAGGGACGCCGACGACGCCCGGGTGTCCGTGCTGGACCACGGACTTACCGTGGGGGACGGCATCTTCGAGACGGTCAAGACCGTCGGCGGCAGGCCCTTCGCCCTCACCCGCCACCTCGATCGACTGACCCGCTCCGCCCGCGGCCTCGGCCTCCCCGACCCCGACCTCGACGAGGTGCGCCGCGCCTGTACCGCCGTCATCGACGCCAACCCGATGGCGCTCGGCCGGCTGCGCATCACTTACACCGGAGGGCTCTCCCCGCTCGGCTCCGACCGCGGCAACGCCGGCCCCGGCCTCGTCGTGGCCCTGGGGGAGGCGGGGCGCCGCCCCGACACCACTGCCGTGATCACCGTCCCCTGGACGCGCAACGAGCGCAGCGTGCTCGCCGGGCTCAAGACCACCTCGTACGCCGAGAACGTCGTCGCCCTCGCCCGCGCCCATGAGCACGGCGCGTCGGAGGCGCTCTTCGCCAACACGGTCGGACAGCTCTGCGAAGGCACCGGGTCCAATGTCTTCGTCGTCCTCGACGGGCAGGCGCACACCCCGCCGGTCGCCTCCGGCTGCCTCGCCGGGATCACCCGTGCACTGGCCGTGGAGTGGACGGGGGCCGTGGAGACCGACCTGCCGTTCGATGCCCTGGGACGGGCCGAGGAGATCTTCCTGACCTCCACGCTGCGTGATGTGCAGGCCGTCCACCGGGTGGACGGCCGGGAGCTGCCGGGCGGGCCCGGACCGGTGACCGCCAAGGCCATGCGGATCTTCGACGAGCGGGCCGGGAACGACCTCGACCCGTAGAACGCGTACCTCGAACCCGTAAAACAGGGTGACGGGCCGGGGCTCAGCGGATAGAACGTCTCCGATGACCACGACCCTCCGGCCGACCGGGCCGATCCAGCAAGGCGCCGACGGCGCGAAGAGCCGTATGTACGACGTGTGCGACAACGGGCGGCCCGTCGGCGCCGTCGAGATCGGCACGGATCCGGGGTTCGGCGAGAGGGCGGGAGTGCTCCGCTCCCTGCACATCGACGAATCCCGCCGCAGGCGCGGCCGCGGCACCATCGCCGCGCTGGCCGCCGAAGAGGCGCTGCGCGGCTGGGGCTGCACCCAGATGACGGTGGCGGTCCCGGCGCAGGCCACCGCGGGGCAAGGACTGGCCACGGCGCTGGGCTACGCCGAGCGCAGCAGGAACATGGTCAAGACACTGCCGCAGACCCCACCCGCGCTGCCTGACGGTGTCATTGCCCGGCCGATGACGGACGACGAATTCGCGCAATGGGAGCGCGACGCGATCACCGGCTATGCGCAGACCTGGATCGACCGTGGCGTCCCCGTGGAACAGGCCATGAGGAAGGCCGAGACCAGCCACGGCCAGAACCTGCCGCATGGCCTCGCCACCGAGGGAGCGTATCTGCACGTCCTCGTCCACGAGGACGAGGTCGTGGGACATGTCTGGGTGGCGCGGCACGAAATGCACCCGGGGATGCTGGTGGGCTACGTGTTCGACGTCGAGGTGCGTGAGGAGTTCCGGGGGCGGGGGTACGGCCGGGCGCTGATGTTCCAGGCCGAACGCATCGCGCTCGGGGCGGGCGACGACCGGATCGGACTGCATGTCCTCGCCGCCAACACGCCGGCCCTGCGGCTGTACGAGTCGCTCGGATACCGAACGACTCAGTACAACCTGGCCAAGACGCTCTAGGGGCCGCGTCGGCTCAGCCCTGCTCGGCGAGCAGCCGGTCTGCGATCTCCTCGATCCGTTCGCGCAGCCCGGCCTGGCTCTTGCCGCCGTCCAGCAGCTCGCCGCCGATCACATACGTCGGCGTGCCGGTGATCCCGATCGCATTGCCCTCGGCCTGGTCGGCGTCGACGATCAGCATGTGGCGTCCGTCGATCAGGGCGGTGTCCATCTCCTCGGCGTCCAGGCCGAGTTCCCGCGCCACCTCGAGCAGCAGCGGCTCGCCGGTGCGGCCGAGGTCGTCGGTACGGGCGAGAACCGCCTCGATGTACGGCCAGTCCTTGCCCTGGGCCACCGCCTCCTCGGCGGCCTGCGCGGCGGCGTAGGCGTGCTTGTGCTTCTCCAGCGGGAAGTGCCGCAGCCGCACCTCGAGGCGGTCGCCGTACTTGGCCCGTAGGGCGTGCACATCGGTGAGGGCCTGGTGACAGTCGGGGCACTGGAGCTCGCACCAGACGTCGAGGACGACGGGCGCTGCGGGGGTGGAATCGCTCATGCGGCCAGTCTCCCAGGGCCCGCTCGAGCGTCCCAATCGGCAGCCGATCCGCTCCGGCTCCGTACGACCGGATCGCTTCCGATCGGCACCTGGGGAGGATGTCGGCCCTGAAATGTCCCTGATGTGGTCCCGGATCGTGGCCGCCCGGGCGGTGACCGGTGCAGGATGGAAGGGACGTTTCCCCTTGCGCCTGGAGGCCCCGATGCTTGCCGAGACCATCTGTTCCGCGGCGTCCGCGGCGGGCCTGGGCATCGCCGCCGTCACCGCGTACCGGAAGCGCTTCCTCGCCGCGGCCCGGATCGCTGCCTACTCCCTGGTGCCGATCGGCCTGGTGCTGACCGGGGTCGTGGACTGGGTCGCCGGAATCGCCTTCAAGCCGAGCGTCTGGATCGGCTTCGGGCTGCTCGCCGTGGCCTGGCTGCTGTTCATGACCACTCGTGCGATCGAGCGCCGCGGCGTCGGTAGCCGCAAGGAACGCAAGGCCGCCGGCCGGGCGGCGCAGAGCGAGGCCATCGCTCCCGCGGCTTCGGCGCCCTCCCTGGGGTCCCGGCTCCCGGCGACGCAGACGCAGGCGCGTCCGAAGGCGAAGCCGAAGCAGCAGTCCGCCTCGTCGGGCGAGGACTTCAGCGACATCGAGGCGATTCTGAAGAAGCACGGAATCTGACCCGCGCCCCCGCCGTCTTCCGGCGGGGGGCGTGTGCGTCCTCGAATGAATGAATCGATTCATGAATCACCTTGACGGTGCATGGGGATGGAGCGAGCGTCCCGATCGGATTGAAACAATTCATTCCGCTACGGGGGTTCCCCGAGAAACCGGCCCGGGGCGACGGAGTGCCTCATGACGGCGTCCGTACGATGGGGCGGCGCCGCGGATCTGTGCGGCCGAGGGCATCAGTGGGGCAGGGCAAGTGGCGCGTGTGGCAGGGATCAAGGACGTGGCCCGGCAGGCCGGAGTCTCCGTGGGCACCGTGTCCAACGTGATCAACCGGCCCGAGGCGGTGCTGCCGGAGACCCGCGCCAGGGTGCTGGCCGCCATCGAGGGGCTCGGGTACGTGCGCAGCGAATCGGCCCGCCAGCTCAGGGCGGGCCGCAGCCGGATCATGGCACTGCTCGTCCTCGACATGGGCAACCCGTTCTTCGTCGACGTGGCTCGTGGTGCCGAGCGTGCCGCCCGTGCGGCCGGCCTCGGTGTCATGGTCTGCAACAGCGGCCAGAGCCCGACCCAGGAGGCCGAGTACCTCGGGCTCTTCGCCGAGCAGCGGGTGTGCGGCGTCCTGGTCACCCCGGCCGACGCGACCGGCCGCAACCTGGGGGCGTTCAGCCGTCACCGGATTCCCTTCGTGCTGGTGGACCGGGTGGCGTCCGGCGCGGGGACCTGCGCGGTCTCCGTCGACGACGTCCGCGGCGGCGCTCTCGCCGTCGGTCATCTGGTCTCGGCCGGGCACCGCTCGGTGGCGTATGTCAGCGGCCCCGGCGACCTGCATCAGATCAAGGACAGGCGCGAAGGTGCCCTGTCGGCCCTCGCCGACGCCGGACTGCCGCCCGAGGCGCTCGTCGAGATCCCCTCCGACCGCCTGGACGTGGCGGCGGGCCGCGATGCCGGGGCCCGGCTGCTCGGTCTTGTGCCGCGGCCGACCGCGGTGTTCTGCGCCAACGACCTGCTTGCCCTCGGTGTGCTTCAGGCGCTGTACGCGGCGGGCGTGCGGGTGCCGCACGACATCGCCATCGTCGGCTACGACGACATCGAATTCGCCGCCGCCGCTGCCGTACCGCTCACCTCGGTCCGCCAACCCGCGGCCGTCATGGGCAGGATGGCCGCGGAGCTCCTGCTGGAGGAGGCGGACGACGAGGGCGGCACGCACGAGCACCGCAGCGTGGTGCTCCAGCCGGAACTCGTGGTGCGCGTCTCCAGTGCGACGCCGCGCTGAGGCCGCGGCCCCACCGCCCGGCTTCTTTCACGCCGCTCCTGTCCCAACTCGGCGACTGCCGACCGGAGTCCGGTGACCCGGAGGGCTTCGATGTCTTCTGACGGCGCGTCCGTGGCCGGCCGGCCGCTTACCCGCCGGGCCTCGAATTCGGCCTGCGCAACACGGTGTTGAGCAACGTCGACGTCCTCGATGTGCCGCGTGCGATGGAGGAGCGCGCCGGCCGTCCTACCGAAAATGTGACGGATGATCGGACGGCGGAGCGAATCGTGACCGGCCCCGGGTTGGGTGAACTCACCGCACAAGAAAGCGTGTTGATCGCCAATGGGGCCCGGACTGAGTCATGATCGTCCCGAGATGGTGGACACCTCCCGGGGCGATGCCCCCGCAAGCCCTGCCGAAGAGCCGCGCGGCTGCCTCTTCGCGCTTTCCCAGCCCCCTTTGATGATCTTCCTCGCGGTGATCGGCAGCCTGCTGCTGATGGCCGCGTTGCATGATCTCTTCATGCTGTGAGCGGTCAGCCGGCCGCTTCTTTGCGGCGTGCCCGGTACGCGGCCACATGCAGGCGGTTACCGCAGGTCCGGCTGGAACAGTAGCGGCGGGAGCGGTTGCGGGAGAGATCGACGAAGGCGTGCCGGCAGTCCGGAGCCTCGCAGCGCCGCAGCCGCTCCTGCTCGCCCGCCACCACGATGAAGGCCAGTGCCATGCCGCAGTCGGCCGCGAGGTGGTCGGCGATCGAGGCGTCCGGTGCGAAGTAGTGGACATGCCAGTCGTAGCCGTCGTGATTGCTGAGCTGCGGTGTGGTGCCGGCGGCGGCGATGAGGGCGTTGACGAGCGGGGCGGCGATCTGCGCGTCGTCCGTCGCGAAGATCGCGGCGAAGCGCGTCCGTACGTCCTGTACGGCGCGCAGGTCCTTCTCGTGGAGCTCACCCACGCCGCTGATGCGATGGCGCTGCGCGAAGTCGTACAGCGCTGCGATGTCGGCGAGACCGTCGATCGGCTCGCCCTCCGGCTGTCCGCTTCCCGGGGGTTCGCTCTCCGGTGCGGTGTTCAGCAGATCGACCACCGTGTCGAGGGCGATCCGGGTGTCGTGGGGGATCAGCACGCTTTCGCTCCCTGGCCTCCGGCGGGCGGGTGTCCGCCGATGGCGGCTGACTCTACTGGCTCGGCGTCGGCGCACAGAGGCCCGAGAGAGCCCACGAGGGGCGCGGGGGGTGCTTACCGGCCACCTATGGGTATCCGTGGCCGGAGGCTGCCTGTCCGGGCCGTGAGCGGGCGCCCCGGGGTCCCGGGGCGCGTGTCGGCGCGTGGGGTATGCGGGCACGGCTGCGGGGGAACGCACCGACGCCGTCACCACGGTGGATTCCGTGATGACGGCGTCGGTGTCAGCCCTATGAGGTTTTCCGCGCGGCGCCGCCTCCCCGAGTCGGACGGCGCCGTGCAGCTCTCGGCCTGGCTCAGCTCTCGGCCAGGATGTGTGAGAGCTCCGTATCGAGGTCGAAGTGACGATGCTCGGTGCCTGGCGGAACCGCGGCGTCGGTCCTTTTCAGGAACGACTCCAGGGCCCTCGCCGGGGCTTCGAGCAGGGCTTCGCCCTCTGGGGAGCTCAGCGCGATGCAGACGACGCCCTGGCCGTGACTACGGGATGGCCAGACGCGGACGTCTCCGGTGCCGGTGGGCCGATGAAGCCCCTCGGCAAGGAGGTCGCGGGCGAAAACCCACTCGACCGTTTCCTCCGCTCCGGTGTGGAAGGTGGCGTGCACGGCATAAGGATCGGCCGTGTCATACCGCAGGCCCGCAGGTACAGGCAGTGAGGACTCGCTCGACACAACGAGGCGCAGGTGCAGCTCGCAGCTGACCGTGGTGTTCATAAGCGCCAGGGCCTTTCGCTCAGTGTGCGCTCGGGGATTCGCACGTCGGCGAAATCGACATGCCACCTACGGTGGCGTTGTAAACCCCTCTGACCTTTTTGTGTTCCTTCAGGTAGCTCGTACGGTGGTGTGTAACTTTGGGTTATGCGGCCATTCCGGTGACGAAGACCGTTCCGGTAGGTTGGCTCCCATGAATGCGGACAGTGACGAGCGGGACGGGGTCGCCGTGCCGGCGAAACCGGTGTCCGCCGCGGGGGATGTGACGGAAAGCGTGACAGGAGATGTCACGGAGGGTGTGACGAAGGAGGACCGGGAGCTCGGCTCCAGGGCGCCCGGGTTCATCAAGGCATCCAGGGCGCTGCACATGAGCTGGCAGGTCGGCGTCTTCGTGGTCGGCCTCGCGGTGGTCGTGGCGGGCATCATCATGCTGCCGCTGCCCGGCCCCGGCTGGCTGGTGATCTTCGGCGGCATGGCGATCTGGGCGACCGAGTTCGTCTGGGCGCAGCTGGTGCTGCGCTGGACTCGGCGGAAGGTCACCGAGGCTGCTCAGCGGGCGCTCGACCCCAAGGTCCGGCGTCGCAACATCATCCTCACCGTGATCGGTCTGGTGATCATCGCGGTGCTGGTGGGGATCTACGTCTGGAAGTTCGGTGTCACCATGCCGTGGAAGATCCACGAGTGACCCGGGGATGGTCATGGGGCGCCGCTGACATGGGGTAATGTTTGGCCTGCGCCCGGGCGATTAGCTCAGTGGGAGAGCGCTTCGTTCACACCGAAGAGGTCACTGGTTCGAACCCAGTATCGCCCACCCCGGACAGAGGGCCCGTGAGACCGCAGAGTCTCACGGGCCCTCTGCATTTCCACGTCCACTCGTCATTTCCACGTCCACTCGTCGTGACACCTATGCGAACGTTTCAATCGATCGTGGCAGCGGTGACGCCGGGATTCGTTCTTCGGGAAGAAGCATCCGGATATCAGGGTCGGGACGGGCTGCCAGGGCCGCCTTCCAGGACTACGAGAATTTCAGGAAAGAGCTCAACACCCGAGCTCCCGTGGGCAAATGCATCTCCCGATACCTTCCGGAACTCCGTCGCTTTTCTGTGCAAGTACAACGAGAAACGCGTACTGCGCGACTCCGAGGGGCAGTTCGGCTGCGACGACTTCCTTGTCCGGTACGCCTCCGGCAGCGACTTGATGAGCACAAGCCGGCCCGAGGCCCATGAGGGCGCCCCGGGCCGGCCACGTAGCCACACCGTCAACGCATCCGGCCCAGAGCCTCCTTCAGTCGCCGGGCGTCGCGCAGCCGCTGCTCGTACGTCGCCCCGACCACCAGCAGCAGCACCCCGGCCAGCGCGGGCGGCAGCCAGCGCGGCAGGGCGCCGACGACCTGGACCACGTACGGCGCGAGTTCGTGCAGGGCGTCCAGAGCCAGCACCGCACCACCGAGCAGCAACAGCGCCTGCAGTCGCAGCCGCGCGCCCGACAGGGTGATCACCAGTGCCGCCACACCGAGCAGCAGTGGCCGCACCCAGTGCGGATCGGCCCATGCCGTGAAGAGGCTCGGCACCAGCGTCGCCGCGAGGCCCGCACCGTACGCCGTCCACGACGACGCCTCCGGATCACGGCGCCGGCGCAGCGCACCGACCGCCAGAGCGGGCACCGTCACCGGAAGGGTGTACGCCTCCGGGGTTGACACCCCCGAAGCCGAGAGCCGCAGCCAGGCCGCCAGGATGAACAGCGTCATCGCCAGATACCCGGCCACCGGCCGCCGTTCGGCCCGTACGGCCGTACCCGCCGCCAGTACCCCGCACAGCGCCAGCACCAACGCCAGGAACGGCCGGTCCGTCACTGCCATGCCCACCGCCACCACACCCGCCACGGCCCCGGTCAGCTCGACGGGCAGAGCCGACGGGAGACCCCGCAGACGAGCTCCGAGCAACACCGTCACCGCAGGGACGACCAGCATGACAGGCGCCGCCTGATGCGCGGCAAGCCCCAGCGACGCCCCGACCGCACGGGCGAGCACCATCCCGCACAGCACCGCGGCGCACGCCGGTACCGCCTGCACGATCTGCAACGCCCTTACGGATCGAGCCGCTTGAACGGGCGGCAGCGGCGGCAATGTCCGCGCCGCCGGCACCGCAGCGCCGCCGAGCATCACCGCGGCCCCGCCGGACACCACCAGCAGCACCGCGAACGCCGCGTACGTGGCAGCCTCCGCCGCCAGCGACAGCATCCCCGCACTCACCGCGCCGGCCAGACCGCACACCAGCGCAGTCAGCCCCGCACCATTAATCCTGCGGCGCAGACCTCGTACCGCCACCCCGAACACCCCGGCGACGAGAGCCAATTGCACCGACACAGCGGCCGCGTACGACATCCCCAGCACTGCGGGCAGCACGGTGAACCCCGCCCAGCCGAGCGCCACCGCCCCCGCCCCCGCCGCACCCCGCCCCGCCGCACCCGGCGACAGCACCGGCCCGGCCACCCGCACCAGCCACGCCCACGACCGGGACGCCGCCCCCAGGAGACCGGCCACCACCAGCAGCACCACCGGCGCCGCAGCCATCTGGGACCACGCCGGACTCTCCACGCCCAGCGCGCCCCGGACACCATCGTCCGGTGTCCCCGACCACACCCGGGCCAGCTGCGACACCGCACCCATCAGCGACAGGCCGACCGGCGGCGCCGCGGCCAGCACCGCTCCGACGGTCACCGTCGACGAGGCCCACGCCAGCCCCTGCCCGACCGGACGCGGCAGCGGAGCGCGCACCGCCACCAACAGCACCACACCGCACAGCAGATACACCGGCACCGACCAGCCCCAGGCCACCCCGGCACGCAGCACACCACCCACGGCGGCCACCCCGCACAACCCGGCCACCACACCACCGGCCACCGCAAGCCCCGCCGGTGCACGCCACGCCCCGGACACCGCGATCAGCGCTCCCACGAGCAACAGCACACCCGGCGCCAGCGCGGCCGACGCCGCATCGGCGGACACCGACTGCGCCAGGGCCACCAGCAGCCCCAGCAGACCCGTCGCCCAGCAGCAGACGCAGGCCGTCACCCGTACGGCAACACCCTTGCCCCACGCCGCGATCGCGCAGTCCAGCGCCGCCGTCACGAGCAACGCCCAACCGAACACCGTGGCTCCCGCACCCGCCGCCCACGCCCACAGCAGCAGCGGCAGCTGCGCACTCACCACCGCCAGGGGCAGCGGCAGTCGCAGCCGGTCGAGCAGCAGCCCGTACGCGCCCCAGAGCACGGTCAGCAGTGCCGCGGCGACCGCGGCGAAACCTCGCCCGTCGGTCTCCGGCACCGCCACCCCGTGCAGCGCATACGCGTCCAGCACCATCAGCACCGAAGCCAGGGCGGCGAGCGACTCGGCTGTCGCGGGCAGCCCACGACGCAGCAGCACGGCAGGGGCGGAAAGCGCCGCGACCGTCACCACCCCGAGCACCGCCGAGCGGCCACCGATGCCCATGTGCCCCCAGCTGACCAGAGTGAACGCGATCGCCGCGATCGTCAGCAGCAGGCCGCCCAGGGTGAGCAGCACATTCTGCGCACTGCGCGGCCCGGCAGGTGCGGCAGGAGGCCCGAACGGAGCCGCGAACGGCGCCGACGGCCGGACCGGCGACGGCGGCCCGAACGGAGCGGCGATCGGCGGTGCGGGCGGGGCGGCAGGGCGCGCGACGGGCGGCGTCAGCACACTCAGCAGCCAGGTACGACGAACCAGCAACTGGGACCGGCGGGCATCCAGCCGGGCCAGCTCGCGATCGAGGAGCGCCAATTCCTCGGCGGGCGGCGGCACATGTTCCATGAACGGGAGTGTGGCGCGAGCCACAGATTCGGACATGCGCTCGGGTACTCAGTTATCCGGCTGAGTACGCGCAGACTGGGACCATGGACTGGAGTCACTACCGATTTGTGAGTATCTGGGACCTGCCAGGTCCACCCGATGCCGTGTACGAGATCCTCGGACGCGCGGATGACTACCCGCGATGGTGGCCACAGATCCGCGAGGTCACCTCGGTCGACGGCACCAACGGAACCACCCGCATCCGCTCCCTCCTCCCCTACGACCTCGTCATGACCGTCCGCGAACGCCGCCGCGACCCCCGGGCCAGGGTCCTCGAAGCGACCCTCAGCGGCGACCTCGACGGCTGGGCCCGGTGGACGGTCACCGCGCACGGCACCGGCAGCCGTGCCACCTACGAGCAGGAGGTCGAGGTGCACAGACGGCTGATGCGGCTCCTCGCGGTGCCCGGACGCGCCGTGTTCCGGGCCAACCACGCCCTGATGATGCGTGCCGGACGGCGGGGCCTCACGGCCCGGCTGGAACGAGTTTGAACCAGACCCGCCGGGCCCTGTATGGTTCAACCCGTTCCCGGGCGATTAGCTCAGTGGGAGAGCGCTTCGTTCACACCGAAGAGGTCACTGGTTCGAACCCAGTATCGCCCACCCGGAAGAGGCCGGTCCGTCAGCAGAATCGACGGACCGGCTTCTGCGTGTCCGGGAAGAGGCTCCGGGGCGTGACCGATCACGCCGCGGCAGGAAGCCCCGGGCGCAGTGGCCACGCAGGATCCACCGCCTCCGCCGTGCCGTTCTTCGCGAACCACGCCTGCAGGCCGCGCGCCTGTGCCGCATGCCACACGGCCTGCACGGTGTGCAGCTCCGCCGGTGTCAGCCGCTCCAGGCGGGACGAGAACCGCCGCGCCACCGCCCGTACCAGCTCCAGCGAGGCCGCCGCGTCGGCCGCCGCGTCATGTGCGCCGTCCAGCACCACCCCGTACAGCTCGCAGAGATCGGTGAGGGTCCGCCGGCCCTTGCGGTAACGGTCCAGATGCTTGTCGAGTACGCGAGGATCCAGCACACACAGCGGTGCGTTCTGCAGATAACCGGCGAGCGACGACGCGCGATGACGCTTCAACTCCCGGTCCAGCAGAGTCAGATCGAACGGCGCGTTCATCACGACGAGCGGACGGCCGGCCGCACACTGCTCGGCCAGCGCCCGGGCTATCTCCTCCACCACGGGCGCCGGCCAGCGGCCGTTGCGCTGAAGATGATCGTCGGTCAGGCCATGGATCTCGGTCGCCCCGGCGGGCACCGGCACCCCTGGATTCACCAGCCAGCGAGTGACACGCACCCGCCCGCCTGTCGTGTCCTGGACGACCAGGGCGGCCGAAACGATCCGGTCCTCCTCGACGTCCACTCCCGTTGTCTCGGTGTCAAAAGCGGCCAGTGGCCCTTCGTACCAGTGAGTCATCCCCGAACTCCTCGTGCGCGAACGGCAGATGGTGTGATTCCCCTGCCCGGTTCGGTGATACCCGCACCCTTTGCCTGATACGCCGTTTGCGGGCCGCCCTGTGCGGTGACAACACAGGTGACGGGAAGGGAAGTTGTCCGTCACCCCTGCAACGAAGAACCGATCGGCACAGCCCGGAAGGCACACGCAGCCATGGCGCTCGCGCAGCCCGAACCGAGCGGGCTGCTGCCCCAGCGGATCGCTCCGCTGCGCGGCACACTCGCCACCACCGCCTGCATGGAGACCCTCCAGGTGGGCTACTTGCACGCCGTCGCGGCCGCGGCGGGGTGCTCCCTGTCACAGCCCTTCCCCGACAACGGCATCGACTGGCACGTCAGCCACGGCGCCCCCGGCCACACCGTGGACGACGAAGTGACCATAAAGGTGCAGCTCAAATGCACCTACCAGATCCCGCCGCACCCGACCGGACCGACGTTCTCCTTCACGCTCGACAACGCACATCTCGTGAAACTCGCCCGGACCCCCGTGTCGGTGCACAAGATCCTGGTCGTGATGATCGTGCCGCGCAGCCAGGACGACTGGCTGCGCGCCGGACACGACCGGCTCGACCTGCGGCACTGCTGCTACTGGACCAACCTGGCCGGTCACGCGGTGACAGGCCGCCACAGGACCACTGTGCGGATCCCGACCTCGCGCATATTCGACGACCGGGCGCTCTGCGAGATCATGACCCGCGTAGGGGCGGGAGGGAGACCCTGATGCACCGGCCGATGGACGAGTCCGTCAACGAAGCGATCCCGTCAGCGACACGCCCGCACCCCAGTGAATCCGCGGGACCGTGGCCCATCGCTGCCGAGCCGCTCGGAAACATCCCCGACCCCGCCCGTATCGACCCCGCGGTCCTCGGCGCCCTGCTCGACCGGCACGGCTGGCACCGCCGCGGCGGGGCGGCGGGACGCTACAGCCGCTGGACCCCGCCGGGACCACCGGCTCCGCCCGGCGGCGGTACGAGCCTCCTCGTCCCCGACACCACCGCCTTCCCCGACAGCGAGGACCTCCTCGGCGAGGCGCTGACCGCGCTCGCCCGCAGCGCCGCCCCTTCCGCCCGCGAAGTCCTGGTCTCCCTCGCCGTACCCAGCGACGAGATCCGCTGGTGGCGCGAGGTCCCCGAACCGGTCGCGGGAGCGGCCGGGGCCGCCAGCTGGACGGGGGCGGAGCAGCTGCACACAGCCGCCCGGCAGATCCTGCTCGCCGGGGCGCTCGCCGTACGGGGGCGCACCGGCTACCACGGCGCACGCCACCGCCGCAGGGCCCTGGCAGCCCTCGAAGGCGTCCTCGTCGGGCCCGCGCCCGGAGGCCGCGATCTCACCGCCTTCGTCCCCGTCGAACCGGGCCGTGCCGTCGCCGTACGGCTCTACCACGCCCTGCACGCGACCCGCGAGGCAGTGGACTACCAGCGGGCCACCGGTGGCTTCGAAGCCTTCGACACCGCTGTCGAGGCAGGTGTCAGCCGGGAACTCACCGAGGCCGTCATCGCACTGGTCCGGGGTTCGGAAGGGGCCGGGATCGCCCTGGAATGGGCGCCCGCCGCCGGGATCCCCGAGGGCTGCCCGGCCCGCCCCGAGCGGGTGGAGTTCTCCCCGGGCGACCTGCCCGCCCTGCGCCGGGCGGGTGCCCGCTACCTCCAGGACGAACCCGCCGTGACGGTACGGATCACCGGCGCCGTCGTCCGGCTGCGCCGCTCGGGACCGCGTGGCGCCGGGATCGTACGGCTGCGGGTGCTGGCCGGCGCCGAGGTGCCGCACGTACGGCTGGAGCTGGACGAGGAGGCGTACCGGATCGCCGGCCACGCCCACCTGGTGGGGCTGCCGATCCGGGTGGAGGGCAGGCTGGAGAGCCGCGGCGGCTTCCGGCGGCTGACCCGGACCTCACAGGTCGTGCCCGTGCAGGTGGACGAGGCGGAACGGGACCGGCTGATGAAGTCGCTCCAGGAGAACGTCGACTATTTCGAGGAGGCGTGCACCGGCGAATGAGGGGCGCAGAGGGCGGGCCGCGGGCAAGAGGCGCCCTTCGCGCTCAACCGTTTCGCAGAGGGGGCCCACGGCTCGGTACGATTCGTATCGCACGTGCACCACGAATGCGTGCGTACCCCCTGAGTCAGGAGAGACCGGTGTCAGACGTCCGTGTGATCATCCAACGCGATTCCGAGCGGGAAGAGCGCGTGGTGACGACGGGCACTACGGCAGCCGAGCTCTTCCCCGGCGAGCGCACCGTTGTCGCCGCCCGGGTCGCCGGTGAGCTGAAGGACCTCGCGTACGTCGTCGCCGACGGCGAGGTCGTCGAGCCCGTCGAGATCTCCTCCGAGGACGGCCTCAACATCCTCCGGCACTCGACCGCGCACGTCATGGCGCAGGCCGTGCAGGAGCTCTTCCCCGAGGCCAAGCTGGGCATCGGTCCGCCGGTCAAGGATGGTTTCTACTACGACTTCGACGTCGAGAAGCCGTTCACTCCCGAGGACCTCAAGGCCATCGAGAAGAAGATGCAGGAGATCCAGAAGCGGGGGCAGAAGTTCTCCCGCCGGGTCGTGACGGACGAGGCAGCCCGCGAGGAGCTGGCCGGCGAGCCGTACAAGCTGGAGCTCATCGGCATCAAGGGCTCCGACTCCGTCGAGAACGCCGGCGACGGCGCGGATGTCGAGGTGGGCGGCGGCGAGCTGACCATCTACGACAACCTCGACCCGAAGACCGGCGACCTGTGCTGGAAGGACCTCTGCCGTGGTCCGCACCTGCCCACCACTCGGAACATCCCGGCGTTCAAGCTGATGCGGAACGCCGCGGCGTACTGGCGGGGCAGCGAGAAGAACCCCATGCTGCAGCGCATCTACGGCACGGCGTGGCCCACCAAGGACGAGCTCAAGGCGCACCTGGAGTTCCTGGAGGAGGCCGCCAAGCGCGACCACCGCAAGCTCGGCAACGAGCTGGACCTCTTCTCCTTCCCGGACGAGATCGGCCCCGGTCTCGCGGTCTTCCACCCCAAGGGCGGCATCATCCGCCGCGCCATGGAGGACTACTCGCGCCGGCGGCACGAGGAGGAGGGCTACGAGTTCGTCTACTCGCCGCACGCCACCAAGGGCAAGCTCTTCGAGAAGTCCGGCCACCTGGACTGGTACGCCGAAGGCATGTACCCGCCCATGCAGCTCGACGACGGGGTGGACTACTACCTCAAGCCGATGAACTGCCCGATGCACAACCTCATCTTCGATGCGCGTGGGCGTTCCTATCGTGAACTGCCGCTGCGTCTCTTCGAGTTCGGCACGGTGTACCGCTACGAGAAGTCGGGTGTGGTGCACGGCCTGACCCGCTCGCGCGGCTTCACTCAGGACGACGCGCACATCTACTGCACCAAGGAGCAGATGGCGGAGGAGCTCGACCGGACGCTCACCTTCGTCCTGAACCTGCTCCGCGACTACGGTCTGACCGACTTCTACCTGGAGCTCTCCACCAAGGACCCGGAGAAGTTCGTCGGCTCGGACGAGGTCTGGGAAGAGGCCACCGAGACGTTGCGACAGGTCGCCGAGAAGCAGGGGCTGCCCCTGGTTCCGGACCCGGGCGGCGCCGCGTTCTACGGCCCGAAGATCTCGGTGCAGTGCAAGGACGCCATCGGCCGCACCTGGCAGATGTCTACCGTGCAGCTCGACTTCAACCTGCCGGAGCGCTTCGACCTGGAGTACACCGGTCCCGACGGCACCAAGCAGCGCCCGGTCATGATCCACCGCGCCCTGTTCGGTTCCATCGAGCGCTTCTTCGCGGTGCTTCTCGAGCACTACGCGGGTGCGTTCCCGGTGTGGCTGGCCCCGGTCCAGGCGGTCGGCATCCCGATCGGCGACGCGCACATCCCGTACCTCCAGGAGTTCGCGGCCAAGGCCCGGAAGAAGGGCCTGCGGGTCGAGGTGGACGCCTCGTCCGACCGGATGCAGAAGAAGATCCGGAACCAGCAGAAGGCCAAGGTGCCCTTCATGATCATCGCGGGCGATGAGGACATGGCCAACGGCGCCGTCTCCTTCCGATACCGCGACGGATCGCAGGAGAACGGCATCCCCGTCGAGGACGCCATCGCCAAGATCCAGAAGGTCGTCGAGGACCGCGTCCAGGTCTGACGGGTACGAAGTGAGAGGCCCCCGGAGAGCTACTCGCCCTCCGGGGGCCTCTTCTCGTCCTCCCGTGTGAACACCTGCAACAGCCACGACGAGAACGAACCCGTCACCGCCCCCAGCAGCGCCAGCCCGCAGGCCATCAGGCCCGACGCCACGACTCGGCCACCTGCCGTGACCGGCACCGTATCCCCGTACCCCACCGTGGTGAGCGTCTCGCACGCCCACCACACCGCGTCGCCGAAGGTACGGATCGAAGCCCCCTTCGCCGTGTACTCCTGGTGGTAGACGGCGAGCGCGGCGGAGAAGCCGAGCAGCAGGGCGGTCGCACCGGCATACGTGATCACGCGAGCGTGCAGGCTCAGCCGTGGCTGCTCCCTGCGCCGCTGGATCGTGCTGTAGACCCGGATCAGGCGCAGCGGCCGCAGCAGGGGGAGCAGCAGGACGACCGTGTCCAGCCAGTGCACACGGATGAAGCGGTGGCCGAGGCCGCTGAGACGGAGCCGTACGACGTAGTCCGCGGCGAAGACCAGCCAGGTGGCGCCGACCAGGGCGAGGGCGAGGCCGTGCCAGGGCTCGGCGTCGTGGGGGGCGAGGACGCGGACTGCGTAACCGAGCAGGAAGAGCAGCGAGGCGCCGAAGAGCGGCACTTCTGTGCGCTGCTCCCAGCGCCTGAAACGAAGAGGGGTGGAGTCCGCGGGCTGGTCGCTCATCGCCTCAGCATCGCCGTGCGCCGACGGGTGCGGCCCCGGCGACACGCTGCCCGGGAGCGAAGCAATATGCTGATCGGCATGACGAGTGAGCCGGAGCAGCAGATCGGAGTGGGAACGCCCGACGCGTTCCAGCGCCTGTGGACGCCCCACCGGATGGCGTATATCCAGGGCGAGAACAAGCCGACCGGTCCGGAAGCCGGCGACGGCTGTCCGTTCTGTGCGATCCCGGCGAAATCGGACGAGGACGGACTCGTCGTCGCGCGCGGCGAGAAGGTGTACGCCGTGCTGAATCTGTATCCGTACAACGGCGGGCATCTGATGGTGGTGCCGTACCGGCATGTCGCCGACTACACGGAGCTGGACGGTCCGGAGACCATGGAGCTGGCCGATTTCACCAAGCGGGCGATGGTGGCTCTGCGGGCGGCGTCGGGGGCCCACGGGTTCAATATCGGCATGAACCAGGGCTCGGTGGCGGGGGCCGGTATCGCGGCCCACCTGCATCAGCATCTGGTGCCGCGCTGGGGTGGTGACACCAACTTCATGCCGGTGGTCGGGCACACGAAGGTGCTGCCGCAGTTGCTCGCCGATACGCGCAAGATGCTTGCCGACGCCTGGCCGACGGCCTGATCCGAGCCGTTGCCTCTGCGCGGGCGCCCCGGTTTCTGCTTTTTGCCGGGGCGCCCTGCGCATGTCTATGCGTCGTACAGGTCGGCCTTGCGCGGGGTCGGGTCCTGCACCATTCCGCTCAGTATCATCGAGCGGTTGTCGAAGCGTTCGGTGTCGACGCCGTTCTCCTCCAGGACGCGTAGGGCGGCGCTGTGCACGGCGCGCAGGACGGGGGTGGCGGCGCGCATCGCGTCGTCGGCCATGAAGCGGTGGCGCCATGGCTTCTCGGCCCAGGCGTGGCGCAGGCCGAACGGCTCGGGCAGGGCGATCTTGCCGCCCAGGTAGTCGAGGAGCGGCGGATACCAGGTGAAGGGGGCGCGCAGGGCGAGGCGGACAACTTCGCGGGGTTCGACCAGTGCGAGGGTGATGTCGCGGGTCTCCCAGAAGCGGACGGTCTTGTTGACCGTCCGCTTCTTGGCCGCCGGCTTGCTGGTGAAGAGCGAGTGGACCGGGCCGAGTGCGTGTCCGGTGACTTCGATGCGCAGGGTTTCGTAGAGCACCGTGACCGTGATCATCATCGTGATGACCAACTGGCCGTCCCAGAGGGTGAACTGGACGCCCAGATAGTGCCGGTCGCCGCCGCCGAACTGCTGGTGGTTGCAGATCCGCTGTATTTCGTGCGGCTTGACCTGGAAGGTGGCGACGTCCTCGCCGTCGGGCCTGGAGACCGCGTCGGCGTTCTCGCCGACGGGTGACACGATCCAGTGGGTGACCGACGGGGTGGGGAATCCACCGGTGTTCAGCGGGCCGCGCTCCAGCACCTTGAGCTGGTCGTGGATGACCCGTATCAGGTCCCAACTGCGGAACTGGTGGAATTCCTTGCCGGGTTCCTTGGCGACGAGTTGTTCGGCGAGCTGCCAGCTGCCCCAGCGGGTTCCCATACCGAGGATTCCCTTGGGGCCCGCGTAGAAGACCGCGTTGGACTGCTGCTCGGCGGAGAGTTTCTCCAGGCCCTGGCGGAGTGCCTCGCGGGAGGTCTCGTTCGGGTTCTTGGGTACGGCCTCGGGGATCTTGGCGATGACGCCGCCGCCGGAGAGCAGTCCTTCCCAGCGGGCGCGCATGTCCTTGGCGGAGGACTCGGCGATCCGTTTGGCGATGAGCCAGCCGATGACAGGAGCGACCATCATCGCCCGTACGTAGAGTGCGGCGAATCCGGTGAGCGGCAGCTTGATCAGGAAGAACAGGGCCACGATGCCGATGACCGGGAGCAGGGCGTTGCCCAGGGCGGCGAGTGCCTTGTCCTTGGTGTTGCCGAGCGAGTCGCGCAGTCGGAAGGCGATGACCCACAGGAGCATTCCGGGCAGGAAGAGAAAGCCGAACAGGGCGGTGACGGCGGTCAGTTTGGTGTCGCGTGCCCTGCGCAGGCGGGTCGCGGACAGGCAGTGCTCGACGACGGTCTGCGGGTCGGTTCCGAAGGACTGGATGAGGGCCTTCCGGGCGCCGCCCAGCATGCGTTCCTGGACGGCGCGGGAGAATGCCTCGCCGAGGTTGGGCTTGAAGTAGTCGGACTTGAAGAGCTTGGAACGGCCCGCCTTCACTTCGGATTTGTGCCACTCGCTATTGGCTTCAAGGATCTTCTCAACCGGGCTGTCGCGGTACGCGGCGGAGGCGAGGGCGTTCGTCGCCACCGCCTGTGCGCCCGCGCCCTGGAGCGGGATCTGCGCTCCGGGAGAGAAATCGAATCCGTCGTTGGCCACTGTCGCCCCCACTCGCCGCCAAGGAACCGCTCCTGCGGCTGTTTCCCAACTACCGTGCCCGGCACACCTTCTGAGCTGGGACCACAGCGTATCGTCCGGATCAATACGCCGCTCGCCTCTGTGGACAAGGGCGGGCGGCACAGTCGATTACGCGTCATTCGGGTTGTTCTCCTGCTGCTCGCGGATGCGTTCCGCGAGCTGTGGGGGCATCGCTTCGTGCCGG
Source organism: Streptomyces sp. NPDC037301 (assembly GCF_055602785.1). Taxonomy (NCBI): domain Bacteria; kingdom Bacillati; phylum Actinomycetota; class Actinomycetes; order Kitasatosporales; family Streptomycetaceae; genus Streptomyces; species Streptomyces sp. NPDC037301. Next base: position 163,192 of record NZ_JBVJWD010000011.1, on the reverse strand, counting down.
GCGTACGCCCGGTCGAAGCGACCGGCGCCATGGGACAGGGAGCGCAGGTCGATCGCGTACCGTCCGATCTCCAGCTCCGGGACCTCGGCCCGTACGAGGGTGCGTCCGGGGCCGGACTGCTCGGTACCGATCACCCTGCCGCGCCGCCCGGACAGATCGCTCATCACCGGGCCGACGTAGTCGTCGGGGACCAGGACCTGGATCTCGGCGACGGGTTCGAGGAGCTGGATTCGGGTGTCCGCGGCGGCTTCGCGCAGTGCCAGTGCGCCCGCGGTCTGGAACGCGGCGTCGGAGGAGTCCACCGAGTGGGACTTCCCGTCCCGCAGGGTGATGCGTACGTCGACGAGCGGATGTCCGGCCGCGACTCCTCGGGCGGCCTGGGCGCGCACGCCCTTCTCGACGGACGGGATGAACTGGCGCGGTACCGCCCCGCCGACCACCTTGTCGACGAATTCGATGCCCGACCCCGGTGGCAGCGGCTCCACGTCGATCTCGCAGATGGCGTACTGGCCGTGGCCGCCGGACTGTTTCACATGCCTGCCGCGCCCGGTCGACGGGCCGGCGAAGGTCTCGCGCAGCGACACCTTGTGCGGTACGGCGTCGACCTGGACGCCGTAGCGGCTGCGGAGGCGGTCCAGCGCCACATCCTGATGGGCCTCGCCGAGGCACCACAGGACCACCTGGTGGGTGTCCTGGTTCTGTTCGAGGCGCATGGTCGGGTCCTCGGCGACCAGCCGGGAGAGCCCCTGGGAGAGCTTGTCCTCGTCCGCCTTGCTGTGTGCCTCGATGGCGAGCGGCAGCAGTGGGTCCGGTGTGGTCCAGGGGTCCATCAGCAGCGGCTGGTCCTTGGCGGAGAGGGTGTCCCCGGTCTCGGCGCTGCCCAGTTTGGCGACGCAGGCCAGATCTCCGGCGATGCAGGCGGTGAGGGGGCGCTGTTGTTTGCCGAAGGGGGAGGAGAGTGCGCCGACGCGTACCTCCGCCTCGTGGAAGGGGCGGGTCTCATGGCAGGGGTCGTTGAGGCCGTGGCCGAAGACGTGGACGGTTTCGTCGGGGCGAAGGGTGCCGGAGAAGACGCGTACGAGCGAGACCCGGCCGACGTACGGGTCGGAGGCCGTCTTGACGACCTCGGCGACGAGTGGGCCGTGCGGGTCGCAGGTCAGGACCGGTCGCGGGGCCCCATGTAGGGGGGTGACCTCGGGGAGCGGGCGCTCCAGCGGCGTCGGGAAGCCGCCGGTGATCAGGTCCAGGAGTTCGACGGTGCCGATGCCCTGGCGGGCGCCTTCGGCGGCGGGGGCCGCACTGAGGACGGGGTGGAAGGTGCCCCTGGCCACAGCGCGCTCCAGGTCGTCGATGAGTGTCTTGATGTCGATCTCGCCGCCGCTGAGGTAGCGGTCCATCAGGGCCTCGTCCTCGCTCTCGGCGATGATCCCCTCGATGAGCCGGTTCCGGGCCTCCTGGAGCGTGGTCTGCTGGGCGTCGGCGGGCGGGTTCTCCTGCCGCTCGCCCGAGGAATAGTCGAAGATCCGCTGGGTGAGGAGTCCGGTGAGCCCGGTGAGCGGAGCGTGCCCGTCCGGGCCCTGGGGTCCGTGCACCGGCAGGTAGAGCGGGAGTACGGCGTCGGGGTCGTCGCCGCCGAAGATCTCGCCGCAGATCCGGGTCATCTCGTCGAACGAGGTGCGTGCCGTGTCGAGGTGCGTGACGACTACGGCGCGCGGCATGCCGACGGCGGCGCACTCCTCCCACACGGCGCGGGTGGCGCCCGCCACGGCGTCGGCCTCCTGGGCCGCGGACACAACGAACAGGGCCGCGTCCGCTGCCCGCAGACCGGCCCTGAGTTCCCCGACGAAATCGGCGTATCCGGGAGTGTCCAGCAGATTGATCTTGTACCCGCCCCATTCGACGGGGACGAGCGAGAGCTGTACGGAGCGTTGCTGGCGGTGTTCGATCTCGTCGTAGTCGGAGACCGTGGCGCCGTCCTCGACCCGCCCGGCCCGGTTGACCGCCCCCGCGGTCAGTGCGAGGGCCTCGACGAGGGTGGTCTTGCCGGAGCCGCTGTGGCCGACCAGTACCACATTCCGTACGGATGAGGGCTGGTCGGCCGTCGCTGCCCTGCCGGCGGCCCCGGTATGTGCGTGTGCCTTGTCGCCCATGATGCGTGCCTCCCAGATAGTGGCGCGGAGCGGGAAGAAAAGCCGGCGCGGTGTGGGGAGAAAGGTGCACGGGCACGGGGAGCCGCCGCGGCGGCTACGGCGACGCCCGCGGTAATTCGAGCTTTCCACTCAGGTCAGGCTGCGTCCATACGTCGTGCACCGCGGCGCGATGCCGGGTGCCCGGACGGTGGAGTCCGGCGGGCGTGACTACGATGGGCCAGCCGGTGGCCGTAGGGGCCGCTCGGCCCACCGACCCTCGGGAAGGCCATGCTGAACAAGTACGCGCGTGCATTTTTTACGCGTGTCCTCACACCGTTCGCCGCACTGTTGCTCCGTCTCGGCGTGAGCCCTGACGCGGTCACTCTGATCGGTACGGCCGGGGTGATGGCAGGTGCGCTGGTCTTCTTCCCGATGGGGGAGTTCTTCTGGGGCACGATCGTCATCACGCTTTTCGTCTTCTCCGACCTCGTCGACGGCAATATGGCCCGGCAGGCCGGCATCTCCAGCCGCTGGGGCGCGTTCCTGGACTCGACCCTGGACCGGGTCGCCGACGGGGCGATCTTCGGAGGGTTCGCGCTCTGGTACGCGGGCAACGGCGACGACAACGTGATGTGCGCGGTCGCGATCTTCTGCCTGGCGAGCGGCCAGGTGGTCTCGTACACGAAGGCGCGCGGTGAGTCGATCGGGCTGCCGGTCGCGGTCAACGGTCTCGTGGAGCGCGCCGAGCGGCTGGTCATCTCGCTGGTCGCGGCCGGACTCGCGGGTCTTCACACGTTCGGTGTCCCCGGGATCCAGATCCTGCTGCCGATCGCGCTGTGGATCGTCGCCGTGGGCAGCCTGGTGACGCTCGTGCAGCGGGTCGTGACGGTGCGCCGCGAGTCCGCGGAGGCCGACGCGGCCGAGGCCGCTGCTGCGGACCGGGGGAGCGGGGCCGCACAATGAGCGGCGCACCGGGTGACACGCAGTCCGGCCTGCGGGACCGGCTGACCGACGGGCTGTACGGGCTCGGCTGGACCGCCGTCAAGAAGCTCCCCGAACCAGTCGCCCGGGCCCTCTTCCGCACCATCGCCGACCAGGTGTGGAAGCGGCGGGGCAAGAGCGTGCTGCGGCTGGAGTCGAATCTGGCACGGGTCGTGCCCGGGGCTTCCCCGGCCCGGCTCGCCGCGCTCTCCAAGGCCGGGATGCGCTCGTACATGCGCTACTGGATGGAGTCGTTCCGGCTGCCCACCTGGAGTCCGGCGCGGATCAAGGCGTCCATAGACGTGACGGACGCGCACCGGCTGACCGACGGGCTGGACACCGGTCGCGGTGTCATCCTCGCCCTGCCGCACCTGGGGAACTGGGACCTGGCCGGAGCCTGGGTCACCACCGATCTCAAGGTGCCCTTCACCACGGTCGCCGAGCGGCTCAAGCCCGAGACACTGTATGACCGGTTCGTGGCCTACCGCGAGGGACTCGGCATGGAGGTCCTGCCGCACAGCGGCGGCGCCGCCTTCGGCACCCTGGCGCGGCGGCTGCGCGCGGGCGGCCTGGTCTGTCTGGTCGCCGACCGTGATCTGTCGGCGACCGGCGTCGAGGTGAAATTCTTCGGCGACACCGCACGCATGCCCGCCGGGCCGGCGCTGCTGGCCCAGCAGACCGGGGCGCTGCTGCTGCCGGTGACGCTCTCGTACGACGACACGCCCGTGATGAAGGCGCGTATCCATCCGCCGGTCGAGGTGCCCGAGTCAGGCAGCCGTACGGAGAAGACGTCCTCGATGACACAGGCGCTGGCCGATGCCTTCGCCGTCGGAATCGCCGAGCATCCGGAGGACTGGCACATGCTGCAACGGCTCTGGCTGGCCGACCTGGAGAACCGGGAGGACCGGCCGTGAAGATCGGCATCGTATGCCCGTACTCCTGGGACGTACCGGGCGGTGTGCAGTTCCACATCCGGGACCTGGCCGAACACCTGATCCGTCTGGGACATCAGGTGTCGGTGCTGGCACCCGCCGACGACGAGACACCGCTGCCGCCGTACGTGGTCTCGGCGGGCCGGGCCGTGCCCGTCCCGTACAACGGCTCCGTGGCCCGGCTGAACTTCGGCTTCCTCTCGGCCGCCCGGGTGCGCCGCTGGCTGCACGACGGCACTTTCGACGTGATCCACATCCATGAGCCGACCTCGCCGTCGCTGGGGCTGCTCGCCTGCTGGGCGGCGCAGGGGCCGATCGTCGCCACGTTCCACACCTCCAACCCGCGCTCCCGGGCCATGATCGCCGCGTACCCGATCCTGCAGCCCGCGCTGGAGAAGATCAGCGCGCGCATCGCGGTGAGCGAGTACGCACGCCGGACCCTGGTCGAGCACCTGGGCGGCGACGCGGTCGTCATCCCCAACGGGGTCGATGTCGGCTTCTTCGCCGGGGCCGAGCCCAAGGCCGAGTGGCAATCAGAGGGCGCGCGGAGCTCGGTTGAGGGCGGTGGTGGGAGACGGCAGGGCGGCACGATCGGCTTCATCGGGCGTATCGACGAGCCACGCAAGGGCCTGCCCGTCCTGATGAGGGCGCTGCCCGCGATCCTTGCCGCGCGTCCGGACACCAGGCTGCTGGTGGCGGGCCGCGGCGACGAGGAGGAGGCCGTCGCCTCGCTGCCCGAGGAGATGCGCGAGCGCGTCGAATTCCTCGGCATGGTGAGCGACGAGGACAAGGCGCGGCTGCTGCGCAGCGTCGATGTGTACGTCGCGCCCAATACCGGCGGCGAGAGCTTCGGGATCATCCTGGTCGAGGCGATGTCAGCCGGTGCGCCGGTCCTGGCCAGCGATCTGGACGCGTTCGCGCAGGTTCTGGACCTGGGAGCGGCGGGCGAACTCTTCGCCAACGAGGACGCGGACGCGCTGGCGGCGGCGGCGATCCGGCTGCTCGGCGACCCGGAGCGGCGTACGGAGCTGCGCGAACGGGGAACCGCGCACGTGCGGCGCTTCGACTGGTCGACGGTCGGGGCGGACATCCTCGCGGTGTACGAGACGGTGACGGACGGCGCGGCGTCGGTGGCGGCCGACGAACGCACGGGCCTGCGCGCACGCTTGGGACTGGCACGGGACTAGGGGCGCCGGTTCAAGCCCGCCGGGCGATCTGCCTTTCGCGTCGAGCCCGCAGAGTGATGCGCGCAGCAGTTCACGCCTGTCCGAAGACCGAGGGCCGGGGTCCGGGGCCGCACCCCGGCGGCAATCGAGCCCGCCCGCACCCGCCCTGCCCCCGCTTCCGCGCCCAGGACCGGACGGCCGCACCGCCTGCGCCCCGACGGTAGCCTTGCCGCCCGTGATCGAAACCCTCATCTGGATCGCCGTCGCGATCGTCGCGATCGGTATGTACCTCAGCTGGACCGCCGGGCGGCTGGACCGGCTGCACACGCGCATCGACGCCGCCCGTGCCGCCCTCGACGCGCAGCTCCTGCGCCGCGCCTCGGTCACCCAGGAACTGGCGACATCGGGTGTCCTCGACCCGGCCGCGTCCATCGTGCTGTACGAGGCCGCGCACGCCGCCCGCCAGGCGGAGGAGGAGAATCGCGAGGTTGCGGAGAGCGAGCTGAGCACCGCGCTGCGGGCGGTGTTCGGTGAGACGGCGCAGGTGGAGTCCGTGAAGGAGATCCCCGGCGGCGAGGAGGCGGCGTTCGAACTCGCCGCGGCCGTGCGTCGTGTCCCGATGGCCCGGCGGTTCCACAACGACGCGGTGCGCGCGGCGCGTGCGCTGCGCCGGCACCGTACGGTGCGGTGGTTCCGGCTGGCCGGGCACGCCCCGTTCCCGCTCGCCTTCGAGATGGACGACGAACCGCCTGTCGCCCTGGCGGACCGCCCCGTCAGCTGACCCGGCGGCCGAGCTCATACATGACCGGGATCACAACCCGTTTCGTACGCGTGCAAAACGATCCACCGGCCTTCCATTGGCCCTTGCTGTGGACTGGTCCCGGAGAGTTTGCTCAGCACTGCACCAACCAGCGCTTTCAGTAACTTTTTCTCCGAGTGAGGTCGATCCGTGTCCACGCTTCCCACCACCCCGCAGTCCGCCGACTCCCCGGCCACCGGCACCGCTCGCGTCAAGCGCGGCATGGCCGAGCAGCTCAAGGGCGGCGTGATCATGGACGTCGTCAATGCCGAGCAGGCGAAGATCGCCGAGGATGCGGGCGCCGTGGCCGTCATGGCCCTGGAGCGGGTGCCGGCCGACATCCGCAAGGATGGCGGCGTGGCCCGGATGTCGGACCCGAACATGATCGAGGAGATCATCGAGGCCGTCTCCATCCCGGTGATGGCGAAGTCCCGCATCGGACACTTCGTCGAGGCCCAGGTCCTGCAGTCCCTCGGTGTCGACTACATCGACGAGTCCGAGGTCCTCACCCCGGCCGACGAGGTCAACCACAGCGACAAGTTCGCCTTCACCACCCCGTTCGTCTGTGGCGCCACCAACCTCGGTGAGGCCCTGCGCCGCATCGCCGAGGGCGCGGCCATGATCCGTTCAAAGGGCGAGGCCGGCACCGGAAACGTCGTCGAGGCGGTCCGTCACCTGCGCCAGATCAAGAACGAGATCGCCCGGCTGCGCGGCTACGACAACAACGAGCTGTACGCCGCCGCGAAGGAGCTCCGCGCCCCGTACGAGCTGGTCAAGGAGGTCGCCGAGCTCGGCAAGCTGCCCGTCGTGCTGTTCTCCGCGGGCGGCGTCGCCACTCCCGCCGACGCCGCGCTGATGCGCCAGCTCGGCGCCGAGGGCGTCTTCGTGGGCTCCGGCATCTTCAAGTCCGGCGACCCGGCCAAGCGCGCCGCCGCCATCGTGAAGGCCACCACCTTCTACGACGACCCGAAGATCATCGCGGACGCCTCCCGGAACCTGGGCGAGGCCATGGTCGGCATCAACTGTGACACTCTGCCCGAGGCCGAACGCTACGCCAACCGTGGCTGGTAATCACTGATGAGCGACACCCCTGTGATCGGAGTCCTGGCTCTCCAGGGCGACGTACGGGAACACCTGATCGCCCTGGCCTCGGCGGATGCCCTGGCCAGGCCGGTCCGGCGTCCCGAGGAACTCGCCGAGGTCGACGGCCTGGTCATTCCCGGTGGCGAGTCCACCACGATGTCCAAGCTGGCTTCCCTGTTCGGCATGCTGGAACCGCTGCGCGAGCGGGTACGGGACGGGATGCCGGTCTACGGCACCTGCGCCGGAATGATCCTGCTCGCCGACAAGATCCTCGACCCGCGCTCGGGGCAGGAGACGGTCGGCGGGATCGACATGATCGTGCGCCGTAACGCCTTCGGGCGGCAGAACGAGTCCTTCGAGGCGGCCGTCGAGGTCGCCGGAATCGAGGGCGGCCCGGTCGAAGGCGTGTTCATCCGCGCCCCGTGGGTGGAATCGGTCGGCGCGCAGGCCAAGGTGGTGGCGGAGCACGGTGGTCACATCGTCGCCGTACGTCAGGGAAACGCCCTGGCGACGTCATTCCACCCGGAACTGACCGGGGACCACAGGGTTCACGCGTTGTTCGTGGACATGGTGCGCGCGGTCGGCTGACTCGATCCCGGTAGGATCTCTCGGGTTCGGATCGAATTTGGTGACGCGAAGGAGAAGGCAGATGTCCGGCCACTCTAAATGGGCTACGACGAAGCACAAGAAGGCCGTGATTGATGCCAAGCGCGGCAAGCTCTTCGCGAAGCTGATCAAGAACATCGAGGTCGCGGCCCGCACCGGGGGTGTGGACCCCGAGGGAAACCCGACCCTCGTGGACGCGATCCAGAAGGCGAAGAAGAGCTCCGTACCGAACAAGAACATCGACTCCGCGGTCAAGCGCGGTGGCGGTCTCGAAGCGGGCGGCGTCGACTATCAGACGATCATGTACGAGGGATACGGCCCGAACGGTGTCGCGGTGCTCATCGAGTGCCTCACCGACAACCGCAACCGTGCCGCATCCGACGTGCGTGTCGCGATGACCCGCAACGGTGGTTCGATGGCCGACCCCGGTTCGGTCTCGTACCTCTTCAACCGCAAGGGTGTCGTCATCGTCCCCAAGGGCGGGCTGACCGAGGACGACGTCCTGGGTGCCGTGCTCGACGCGGGCGCCGAGGAGGTCAACGACCTCGGTGACACCTACGAGGTCGTCAGCGAGGCCACCGACATGGTCGCGGTCCGTACCGCGCTCCAGCAGGCCGGCATCGACTACGACTCCGCCGAGGCCAACTTCCTGCCCACCATGCAGGTCGAGCTGGACGAGGAGGGCGCGCGCAAGATCTTCAAGCTGATCGACGCGCTGGAGGACAGCGACGACGTGCAGAACGTCTTCGCCAACTTCGATGTCTCGGACGAGGTCATGGAGAAGGTCGACGCCTGAGCCACGCTCAGCACAGCCTTCACGGACGGGCCGACGGGGACACACCCCGTCGGCCCGTCGCATTGTCAGTGCGAGCCGATAGCCTGCGGGAACAGTTGACCGATCGGTACGGAGGGGGCCTCCCATGCGGGTACTCGGCGTCGACCCGGGGCTGACCCGGTGCGGTGTCGGCGTCGTCGAAGGCGTCGCCGGCCGGCCCCTGACGATGCTCGGCGTCGGAGTGGTCCGCACCGCGGCCGATGCGGAGCTCGGCCACCGGCTGGTGGCCATCGAGCGCGGCATCGAGGAATGGCTCGACGAGCACCGGCCCGAATTCGTCGCCGTGGAACGGGTGTTCAGCCAGCACAACGTCCGTACGGTGATGGGCACCGCCCAAGCCAGTGCGGTCGCCATGCTCTGCGCATCCCGGCGCGGCATACCGGTCGCCCTGCACACCCCCAGCGAGGTCAAGGCGGCCGTCACCGGCAGCGGCCGTGCCGACAAGGCACAGGTCGGATCCATGGTCACCCGACTGCTGCGGCTCGACGCCCCGCCGAAACCCGCCGACGCGGCCGACGCCCTCGCGCTCGCCATCTGCCACATCTGGCGCGCCCCCGCCGTCAACCGCCTCCAGCAGGCACACACGGCAGCCGCCGCAGCGGTTCGCACCTCACGCGTTCCCCGTACACCCGCAGTTCCCGTCCGGAAGGTCCCCCGATGATCGCCTTCGTCAGCGGCCCCGTGGCCGCACTCGCCCCGACCACGGCCGTGATCGAGGTCGGCGGCATCGGCATGGCCGTCCAGTGCACGCCGAACACCCTCGCCGGCCTCCGGATCGGCAAGGAGGCCAGGCTGGCCACCTCCCTCGTCGTGCGGGAGGACTCGCTCACCCTCTACGGCTTCGCCGACGACGACGAGCGGCAGGTCTTCGAGCTGCTCCAGACCGCCAGCGGAGTCGGACCGCGGCTCGCCCAGGCCATGCTCGCCACGCACAGTCCGGACGCCCTGCGGATCGCGGTCGCCAGCGGCGACGAGAAGGCGCTCACCGCCGTCTCCGGTATCGGCAAGAAGGGCGCGCAGAAACTCCTCCTCGAACTGAAGGACAGACTCGGCGAGCCCGTCGGCGCCCACATCGGCCGACAGGGCATCGGCACCGCCGTCACCTCCTCCTGGCGCGATCAGCTGCAGGCCGCCCTGATCGGTCTCGGCTACGCCACCCGCGAGGCCGACGAAGCGGTCACCGCTGTCGCCCCACAGGCCGAGGCGGCCCTGGCCGAGGGCGGACAGGCCCCCGTGCCGCAGCTGCTGCGCGCCGCGCTGCAGACCCTCAACCGCGCGCGCTGACCGGAGCACGTCACACCGGGGGAGACCCCGACGCCGGGCCGGGCACCGCACGGCACCGAAACACCCGAGGCGGGACAGACTGAATGAACTGGGACGAGACCGGACCCGACACCGACGAGCGCCTCGTCGACGCCGACGCGGACGGCGAGGACACCGCGGTCGAAGCGGCGCTGCGACCGAAGGACCTCGACGAATTCGTCGGCCAGGAAAAGGTGCGCGAACAGCTCGACCTGGTCCTCAAGGCGGCCAGGGCCCGTGGCGCCACTGCCGACCATGTCCTGCTCTCCGGCGCCCCCGGTCTCGGCAAGACCACCCTTTCCATGATCATCGCGGCCGAGATGGGCGCCCCGATCCGGATCACCTCGGGCCCCGCCATCCAGCATGCGGGTGATCTTGCCGCGATTCTCTCCTCACTCCAGGAGGGCGAAGTTCTCTTCCTGGACGAGATCCACCGCATGTCGCGGCCCGCCGAGGAGATGCTCTACATGGCGATGGAGGACTTCCGCGTCGATGTCATCGTCGGCAAGGGCCCCGGAGCCACCGCCATCCCGCTGGAACTGCCGCCCTTCACCCTGGTCGGCGCCACCACCAGGGCCGGACTGCTGCCGCCCCCGCTGCGCGACCGTTTCGGCTTCACCGGCCATATGGAGTTCTACGCCCCCACGGAGCTGGAACGCGTCATCCACCGCTCCGCCCGCCTCCTCGACGTGGCGATAGACGCGGAGGGCGCCTCCGAGATCGCCGGACGTTCCCGCGGCACCCCGCGCATCGCCAACCGGCTGTTGCGCCGCGTCCGGGACTACGCCCAGGTCAAGGCCGACGGACGGATCGACCGCGCCGTCGCCTCCGTCGCCCTCGGGGTGTACGAGGTCGACGCGCGCGGCCTCGACAGGCTGGACCGGGCGGTGCTCGGCGCCCTGCTGAAGCTCTTCGGCGGCGGCCCCGTCGGGCTGTCCACCCTTGCGGTGGCCGTGGGCGAGGAGCGCGAGACGGTCGAGGAGGTCGCGGAGCCCTTCCTGGTACGGGAAGGACTGCTGGCCAGGACGCCGAGGGGGCGTGTCGCGACACCCGCGGCCTGGGCCCACCTCGGCCTCGTACCTCCCCAGCACGGCGGAAAGGGACAACAGGGCCTGTTCGGGGCGTGATGCATCACAGGTTCACCCGGACAGGAACCACCGAGGGACGCCGGGCGTTGTTCCATCGATGCGGACTCGCTTAGACTCCGCCGATGCCGCCCGTACAGGTCGGTGTACCCACCCCCGTAGATCAGGCCGCCTTCCAGCGCGGTCGTGCGAAGGAAACTCGTCCCGTGAATCCCGTGACTCTCCTCCCCTTCATCGTGCTCATCGGGGCCATGTTCCTGATGACGCGGTCCGCCAAGAAGAAGCAGGCGGCCGCTGCCCAGATGCGCAATGAGATGCAGCCCGGCACCGGCATCCGGACGATCGGGGGCATGTACGCCACCGTCAAGGAGCTTCACGACGACACGGTTCTCCTTGAGATCGCGCCCGGCGTCCACGCCATCTACGCCAAGAACGCCATCGGCGCCGTTCTGGACGACGCGGAGTACAACCGCATCGTCCACGGCGACGGCGATGACGACCTCGACATCGACGGCGCGGTCGTGCCGGACGACGCCTCCTCGCTGACCGAGGCCGACGCCGACGAGGACACCTCGGACGACGCCAAGATCGACCTGGGCAAGAAGGCCGAGGCCGACGACGCCGAGCCGAAGGACGCCGAGTCCGACAAGAAGTCCGAGGGCAAGACCGACGGCGAGGCCGACGCGAAGTAACCCACGACCCGGGGATGCCGTGAGCCCACCGGTATCCGGCACTCCCCGGACCGTGCGATCTTCTGCGGGGGCGGGTCCCCACTACACTTCGTGGCCGCTCGGGCGCGTACCCGGCGCGGGGCGGTTGGACAGGGAGAAACGAGAAGGTGGCAGCACCGAAGAAGAGCCGAGGGCCGGCCGGCGGTCAGGGCAGGCCGGGGCGTTCCCTGGCTCTGATCCTGATCGCCATGGTCGCGCTCACCGGCGGGATGTTCCTGGCCGATCAGCCGACCCCACGACTGGGCATCGACCTGGCGGGCGGCACGTCCATCACGCTTGAGGCGAAGAGCGAGCCGGGCCAGGAATCGGCGATCAACAAGACCAACATGGACACGGCGGTCCAGATCATGGAACGCCGTGTCAATGGTCTTGGCGTCTCCGAGGCCGAGGTCCAGACGCAGGGCAAGAGCAACATCATCGTCAACATCCCCAAGGGCACGAATTCCGCCCAGGCCCGGGAGCAGGTCGGCACCACGGCCAAGCTCTACTTCCGGCCGGTGCTGACCGTCGCCCAGGGCACGCCCACCCCGACGCCCAGCGCCTCGACGTCCGGCAAGCCCACCCCGTCCGGCAGCCCCAGCGCCCCCACCGCCGACAAGGGCAAGACGTCGGCGACGCCGAACGCGAGCGCCACCACCCAGGGTCGCGCGGTCACCGGCGCCCTCAAGGCCGACTCCACGCCGACGCCCAAGGCGAGCACCACGCCGAAGGCCGACGCCACGCCGTCCGCGTCCGCCGCCGACGAGGCCGCCGCGGCCAAGCTGCAGAAGCAGTTCGCGGCGCTGGACTGCTCCAGCAAGGCGTCCCGCGCCGAGGCCGCACGGGGGGCCAAGCCCACCGACATGGTCGTCGCATGCAGCTCCGAGGGCGACGCCAAGTACGTCCTCGGCCCGTCCGAGGTGTCCGGCACCGAGGTCGACAACGCCAAGGCCGGCTTCGACCAGCAGCGCGGCATGTGGGTCGTCAACATGGAGTTCACCAAGCAGGGCTCCAAGCAGTTCCAGACGATCACCAAGAAGCTCTCCGCGCTGCAGTCCCCGCAGAACCAGTTCGCCATCGCCCTGGACGGCGAGGTCGTCTCCGCGCCCCAGGTGAACACGACGCTCAGCGGCAGCGCCGAGATCTCCGGCAGCTTCACCCAGCAGTCCGCCGAGGACCTGGCCAACGTGCTCTCCTACGGTGCGCTCCCGCTCTCGTTCAAGGAGCAGAGCGTCACCACGGTCACCGCCGCGCTCGGCGGCGAGCAGCTTCAGGCAGGTCTGATCGCCGGTGCCATCGGTCTGGCCCTGGTGGTCATCTACCTGGTGGCCTACTACCGAGGCCTCGCGCTCATCGCGCTCCTGAGCCTCCTGGTCTCCGGCATCCTGACCTACACGCTCATGTCGCTGCTCGGCCCGGCCATCGGCTTCGCGCTGAACCTCCCGGCGGTCTGCGGCGCCATCGTGGCCATCGGTATCACCGCGGACTCCTTCATCGTGTACTTCGAGAGGGTCCGCGACGAGATCCGCGAGGGCCGCACGCTCCGTCCGGCCGTCGAGCGGGCCTGGCCGCGCGCCCGGCGCACCATCCTGGTCTCCGACTTCGTGTCGTTCCTCGCCGCCGCGGTGCTCTTCGTGGTCACCGTCGGCAAGGTCCAGGGCTTCGCCTTCACGCTGGGTCTCACCACCCTGCTCGACGTGGTCGTGGTGTTCCTCTTCACCAAGCCCGTCATGACGCTGATGGCCCGTACGAAGTTCTTCGCCAGCGGTCACCCGTGGTCCGGCCTGGACCCGAAGCGGCTCGGCGCCAAGCCGCCGCTGCGCCGCTCGCGCCGTGTCAACGCCCCCACTGACCCGAAGGAGGCGTGAGATGTCGCGACTCGGCACTCTCGGCGCCCGTCTCTACCGAGGCGAGGTCGGCTACGACTTCATCGGCAAGCGCAAGATCTGGTACGGGATCTCGATCCTGATCACCATCACGGCCATCGTCGGCCTGGCGGTCAGCGGCCTGAACATGGGCATCGAGTTCAAGGGCGGCGCGGTCTTCACCACCCCGAAGACCAGCGTCACCGTCGCCAAGGCGGAGGACCTGGCCACGGAGGCCTCCGGCCACCAGGCAATCGTCCAGAAGCTCGGCAACGGTGGTCTGCGCATCCAGATCACCGAGGTCGACACCGCGAAGTCCGACGAGATCAAGAACAAGCTCTCCAAGGACCTCGACGTCCCGGCGGAGAAGATCGCCGCCGACCTGGTCGGCCCCAGCTGGGGTGAGCAGATCGCCAACAAGGCCTGGACCGGCCTCGGCATCTTCATGGTCCTCGTGGTGATCTACCTGGCCATCGCCTTCGAGTGGCGCATGGCCATCGCGGCCCTGGTCGCGCTGATCCACGACATCACCATCACCGTCGGGGTCTACGCCCTGGTCGGCTTCGAGGTCACCCCGGGCACCGTGATCGGTCTGCTGACCATCCTCGGTTACTCCCTCTACGACACGGTCGTCGTCTTCGACAGCCTCAAGGAGGGCACGAAGGGGATCACCAAGCAGACCCGGTGGACGTACAGCGAGATCGCCAACCGCTCCATCAACGGCACACTGGTCCGCTCCATCAACACCACCGTGGTGGCCCTGCTGCCGGTCGCCGGTCTGCTGTTCATCGGTGGTGGCGTCCTGGGCGCCGGCATGCTGAACGACATCTCCCTGGCGCTCTTCGTCGGTCTCGCCGCCGGTGCGTACTCCTCGATCTTCATCGCCACGCCGCTCGTCGCCGACCTCAAGGAACGCGACCCGCAGATGAAGGCCCTGAAGAAGCGGATCCTCGCCAAGCGCGCGGCAGCCGCCGCCAAGGGCGAGTCCGCCGAGGAGGACCCGTCGGACGACGGCTTCCCGCAGGACGCCGCCCCCGCCGCCGCGGTCGTCGGCCAGCGCCAGCAGCCCCCCAGGGGCCACGGCCGGACCCCGGGGAAGCGTCGATGACCAGCACCACCGACAGCACCCGCGAGCTCCTGCTCAGCCGGATCCGCGACGTGCCGGACTACCCGAAGCCGGGTGTGCTGTTCAAGGACATCACTCCGCTGCTCGCGGACCCGACGGCGTTCGCGGCCCTCACCGACACCCTCGCGGAGCTGTGCGTACGGCACGGCGCCACGAAGGTCGCCGGCCTGGAGGCGCGCGGCTTCATCCTGGCCGCGCCGGTCGCGGTCCGGGCGGGGATGGGATTCATTCCCGTACGCAAGGCGGGGAAGCTTCCCAGGGCCACGCTGCGGCAGGCGTACGACCTGGAGTACGGCACCGCGGAGATCGAGCTCCACGCAGAGGACCTGTGCGCCGACGACCGGATCATGGTCATCGACGACGTCCTCGCCACGGGTGGCACCGCTGAGGCGTCGCTGGAACTCATCCGGCGGGCCGGTGCCCAGGTCGCGGGCGTCGCGGTCCTCATGGAGCTCGCGTTCCTCGCCGGCCGGGCCCGTCTGGAGCCCGCTCTGGCGGGCGCACCGCTGGAGGCGCTCAGCCAGGTCTGAGAACCGCCGACCGTGAAACGGGTGCCCCAGGGATTTTCCTGGGGCACCCGTTGTGCGTCCGCGAAATGTGGTCAGCTCTTCCCGCAGCCGGCGTCGTACCTCCGGAGGTTCTGATCACTGTCTGAGCAGCAGCGGACCGTACGTGGCAACGGCTCATGCGCGAAGGACGGACAGTCGGGAACAACCGGGTGCCCGTCCCGCGTTGTGAGGGCTCTCACAGTCCCCGGGGGAGGACCGGCCACAGGGTCGATACGATGGCCTTTCCGGGGTATCCGGATCCGCACGAGGAGCGCTCTTGCCAGACGAGGCCCAGCCAGTCGCCGCCCCGCAGCCCGACAAGCCGGTGGCGGCCCCAGTCGCGCCCGGGAAGAATCAGGCCGCGGAGAAGCCGAAGCCCCCGGCCCCCGAGCCCGGCACGGGCCCGGAGCGGGCCGGTGCCCCGGCGCTGCGGCCCGCGCCCGCCTCGCCCGCTCAGCCGGCCTCCCCGGCCGCCTCCGCGCCGAAGCCCCCGGCGAAGCCCGCTGCGAAGCCGGTCACCCCGCATGCTCCCACCACCCGCTCCGGCGGCTCCTCCAACCGGGTACGGGCCAGGCTCGCCCGCCTCGGTGTGCAGCGCTCCAGCCCGTACAACCCGGTCCTCGAACCGCTGCTGCGCGCCGTCCGCAGCAACGACCCCAAGATCGAGACGTCCACGCTGCGCCAGATCGAGCGCGCCTACCAGGTCGCCGAGCGCTGGCACCGCGGCCAGAAGCGCAAGAGCGGCGACCCGTACATCACCCACCCGCTCGCCGTCACGACGATCCTCGCCGAGTTGGGCATGGACCCGGCGACGCTGATGGCCGGACTGCTGCACGACACGGTCGAGGACACCGAGTACGGCCTGGACACGCTGCGCCGCGACTTCGGCGACCAGGTCGCCCTGCTCGTCGACGGTGTCACCAAGCTGGACAAGGTCAAGTTCGGCGAGGCCGCACAGGCCGAGACCGTACGCAAGATGGTCGTCGCCATGGCCAAGGACCCCAGGGTCCTCGTCATCAAGCTCGCCGACCGGCTGCACAACATGCGCACCATGCGCTACCTCAAGCGGGAGAAGCAGGAGAAGAAGGCCCGCGAGACGCTTGAGATCTATGCCCCACTGGCACACCGCCTGGGCATGAACACCATCAAGTGGGAGCTGGAGGACCTCGCCTTCGCGATCCTCTACCCCAAGATGTACGACGAGATCGTCCGCCTCGTCGCCGAGCGGGCGCCCAAGCGTGACGAGTACCTCGCCATAGTGACCGACGAGGTCCAGGCCGACCTGCGCGCCGCCCGGATCAAGGCCACCGTCACCGGACGCCCGAAGCACTACTACAGCGTCTACCAGAAGATGATCGTGCGGGGCCGGGACTTCGCCGAGATCTACGACCTGGTGGGCATTCGGGTCCTCGTCGACACCGTCCGCGACTGTTACGCGGCTCTCGGCACCGTCCACGCGCGATGGAATCCGGTCCCCGGCCGGTTCAAGGACTACATCGCGATGCCCAAGTTCAACATGTACCAGTCGCTGCACACCACGGTGATCGGTCCCAGCGGCAAGCCCGTCGAGCTGCAGATCCGCACGTTCGACATGCACCGCCGCGCCGAGTACGGCATCGCCGCGCACTGGAAGTACAAGCAGGAGGCCGTCGCGGGCGCCTCCAAGGTGCGTACCGACGTGCCCAAGAACACCGGCCGCGGTCAGGACACCGTCAACGACATGGCGTGGCTGCGCCAGCTCCTGGACTGGCAGAAGGAGACCGAGGACCCCAGCGAATTCCTGGAGTCGCTGCGCTTCGACCTCTCCCGCAACGAGGTCTTCGTCTTCACGCCCAAGGGCGACGTCATAGCGCTCCCCGCGGGTGCGACGCCGGTGGACTTCGCGTACGCCGTGCACACGGAGGTCGGCCACCGGACCATAGGAGCACGGGTCAACGGGCGGCTCGTACCGCTCGAATCGACCCTTGACAACGGCGATCTGGTGGAGGTCTTCACCTCCAAGGCGGCCGGCGCCGGACCCTCCCGGGACTGGCTGGGCTTCGTCAAGTCGCCCCGGGCCCGCAACAAGATCCGCGCCTGGTTCTCCAAGGAGCGTCGCGACGAGGCGATCGAGCAGGGCAAGGACGCCATCGCGCGCGCCATGCGCAAGCAGAATCTGCCGATCCAGCGGATCCTGACCGGCGACTCGCTGGTCACGCTCGCCCATGAGATGCGCTACCCCGACATCTCGTCGCTGTATGCGGCGATCGGCGAGGGCCATGTCGCGGCCGCGGGCGTCGTGCAGAAGCTGGTGCAGGCGCTCGGCGGCGAGGACGCCGCCAACGAGGACCTCGCGGAGAGCGCGCCGCCCTCGCGCAGCCGCCACAAGCGCCGCTCCAACGCCGATCCGGGTGTGGTCGTCAAGGGCGTCGAGGACGTCTGGGTCAAACTGGCCCGTTGCTGTACGCCGGTCCCCGGCGACCCGATCATCGGCTTCGTCACCCGCGGCAGCGGCGTCTCCGTGCACCGCGCCGACTGCGTCAACGTCGACTCGTTGTCGCAGCAGCCGGAGCGGATCCTGGAGGTCGAGTGGGCGCCCACCCAGTCCTCGGTCTTCCTGGTCGCCATCCAGGTCGAGGCCCTGGACCGGTCGCGGCTGCTCTCGGACGTCACGCGCGTCCTGTCCGACCAGCACGTCAACATCCTGTCGGCGGCCGTCCAGACCTCCCGGGACCGGGTGGCCACCTCGCGTTTCACCTTCGAGATGGGCGACCCGAAGCACCTCGGACACGTGCTGAAGGCGGTACGGGGCGTGGAGGGCGTCTACGACGTCTACCGCGTCACTTCGGCCCGCAGGCCCTGACCGACGGACCCCGCGCATACGAGAGGCCCCCTGTGCCCGTCCCGAGGGACGCGCACAGGGGGCCTTGTCACAGCTGGTCAGCACAGCAGGTGCTGTTTTCAGCCGCCGAACTCCTCCAGGCCCTTCAGCGCCTGGTCCAGCAGCGCCTGCCGGCCTTCGAGCTCCTTGGCCAGCTTGTCGGCCCGGGCGTTGTTGCCCGAGGCGCGGGCCGTGTCGATCTGCGTACGCAGCTTGTCCACGGCCGCCTGCAGCTGACCGGTCAGACCCGCGGCGCGCGCACGCGCCTCCGGGTTCGTCCGGCGCCACTCCGACTCCTCAGCCTCCTGGAGCGCCCGCTCCACCGCGTGCATCCGCCCCTCGACCTTCGGGCGGGCGTCACGCGGCACATGGCCGATGGCCTCCCAGCGCTCGTTGATGGCCCTGAACGCGGCCCTGGCCGCCTTCAGGTCCTGCACCGGCACCAGCTTCTCGGCCTCGACCGCGAGATCCTCCTTGAGCTTGAGGTTCTCGCCCTGCTCCGCGTCCCGCTCGGCGAAGATCTCGCCGCGGGCGGCGAAGAAGACGTCCTGAGCACCACGGAAGCGGTTCCACAGATCGTCCTCGGCCTCGCGCTGGGCGCGGCCCGCAGCCTTCCACTCCGTCATCAGGTCGCGATAACGGGCGGCCGTCGCTCCCCAGTCCGTGGAGCCGGAGAGCGACTCGGCCTCCACGACCAGCTTCTCCTTGGCCTTGCGGGCCTCCTCGCGCTGGGCATCCAGCGAGGCGAAGTGGGCCTTGCGGCGCTTGGAGAACGCCGAGCGGGCGTGCGAGAAGCGGTGCCACAGCTCGTCGTCGGACTTGCGGTCGAGCCGCGGCAGGCCTTTCCACGTGTCGACGAGCGCACGGAGGCGCTCGCCCGCGGAGCGCCACTGCTCGCTCTGCGCCAGCTCCTCGGCCTCGGCGACCAGCGCCTCCTTGGCGTGCTTCGCCTCGTCGGTCTGCTTCGCCTTCTGGGCCTTGCGCTCCTCGCGCCGCGAGTCGACCGTCGCGACCAGCGCGTCGAGTCGCTTGCGCAGCGCGTCGAGGTCACCGACGGCGTGATGCTCGTCCACCTGCAGGCGCAGATGCTCGATGGCGGTCGTGGCGTCCTTGGCCGACAGGTCGGTGGTCTTCACCCGCCGTTCGAGGAGGCCGATCTCGACCACAATGCCCTCGTACTTGCGCTCGAAGTAGGCCAGAGCCTCCTCGGGGGAACCCGCCTGCCACGATCCGACGACCTGCTCGCCATCGGCTGTACGCACGTACACGGTGCCCGTCTCATCGACGCGGCCCCACGGGTCGCTGCTCACAGCGCCTCCTCCACCTGATGCCTGCGAGAGGGTTCGCCCCCCTGGCATCGTCCACAGTTTCCTGGGGCGGGCAGCGCCCGCCCTGCACAACGCCAATCTAGGCGACCGGCCGCCCGGCTGTCCGCACTCAGCGCGGCCGAAAATAATCCGGCCCGCCCTTCGTCGTCACCACCGGCCGGCCCGGTCCGGCCGCGTCACGACTTGTCGACAGCGGCCTTCGAGATGTTCACGGCCTTCTTCGGCGCACCGTCGGCCGCACCGCCGGCCACACCCGCCGCACCGATGTCCTTGACCGCCTTCAGCGAGGCATCGTCCATCGTGCCGAACGGGGTGTAGGCGGGCGGCAGTTTGCTGTCCTTGTACACGAGGAAGAACTGGCTGCCACCGGTGTGCGCCTGGCCGGTGTTCGCCATCGCCACCGTGCCCGCCGGATAGGTCACCGTGCCGTCCTTGCCCGCCTTGCCCAGCGCGGTCAGGTTCTCGTCCGGGATCGTGTAGCCGGGGCCGCCCGTGCCGTCGCCCTTGGGGTCACCGCACTGCAGGACGAAAATGCCCTGCGTGGTCAGCCGGTGACACTTCGTACCGTCGAAGAAGCCCTTGTCGGCCAGCGACTTGAAGGAGTTCGTGGTGTGCGGCGTCTTCGCCGCGTCCATCGTGAACGCGATGTCGCCCTGGCTCGTCTTGAGCGACATCGCGTACTTCGCCTTTTTGTCGATCTTCAGCGCGGGCTCGGGCACGCTGCTCTCGCTCGCCGACGGTGAGGCCGACGGGCTCGCGCTCGCGGCCGCGTCGCTCTTGTCCTTCTTGCCGTCGCCGTCGAGGGCGAGATACGAGCCCACCCCGACGATCGCCGCCACGGCCACCACGGACGTGATGACGACCGTCAGACGCCTTGTCTTGCGGCGGGCCTCCTCCCGGCGCTGCTGCTGCCGCTCGAACTTCTCCCTGGCGAGCTGCCGCCGCCGCTGATCGCTGCTGACCACCGGGTGATCTCCTTGTAGGTCGTGTGATGAGGCCTGGGCTGCCCCGTACCGTATATGGGTTAGCTGTGGAATGAGGAGCGCCGGTAGGCTCTGAACTGCTGCGACCTTCTCAGTCGCAATCCACCGTCGGACGACCATTAAGGACGATCGTGCTCATTGCCGGGTTCCCCGCCGGGGCCTGGGGGACCAACTGTTACCTGGTCGCCCCGGCCGCAGGCGAGGAGTGCGTGATCATCGACCCGGGCCATCAGGCCGCATCCGGAGTCGAGGAAGCGCTGAAGAAGCATCGGCTGAAGCCCGTCGCCGTCGTACTGACCCACGGCCACATCGACCATGTCGCCTCGGTCGTCCCGGTGTGCGGCGCGCACGACGTCCCTGCCTGGATCCACCCGGAGGACCGGTACATGATGAGCGACCCGGAGAAGGCCCTCGGCCGCTCCATCGGGATGCCGCTCATGGGTGAGCTGACGGTGGGGGAGCCGGACGACGTCAAGGAACTGAGTGACGGCGCCCGGCTGAAGCTGGCCGGTCTGGAATTCGGTGTCGCGCATGCGCCCGGCCATACCAAGGGGTCGGTGACGTTCAGGTTGCCCGAGGCCGCGGATGTTCCGCAGATCCTCTTCTCGGGCGACCTGCTCTTTGCCGGCTCCGTCGGACGCACCGACCTGCCCGGCGGCGACCACGCCGAGCTGCTCGAGTCGCTGGCCCGTGTGTGCCTGCCGCTCGACGACTCGACCGTGGTGCTGTCCGGCCACGGCCCCCAGACCACCATCGGCCGCGAGCGCGCCTCGAATCCGTATCTGCACGGTATGGACGCGCCCCGACGAGGAATGTGACGAGAGAAATTCCGTGAGCACCTTCAAGGCCCCCAAGGGCACGTACGACCTGACCCCGCCCGACTCCGCGAAGTACCTCGCGGTGCGAGAGGCGATCGCCGCACCCCTGAAGAACTCCGGCTACGGCTACATCGAGACGCCCGGCTTCGAGGACGTCGCCCTCTTCTCGCGCGGTGTCGGTGAGTCCACCGACATCGTGACCAAGGAGATGTACACCCTCACGACCAAGGGCGGCTCCCAGCTGGCGCTGCGCCCCGAGGGCACCGCGTCCGTCCTGCGCGCCGCGTTGGAGGCCAACCTCCACAAGCTCGGCAATCTGCCCGTGAAGCTCTGGTACTCCGGCTCGTACTACCGCTACGAGCGCCCGCAGAAGGGCCGCTACCGGCACTTCTCGCAGGTCGGTGCCGAGGCGATCGGTGCCGAGGACCCGGCGCTGGACGCCGAACTGATCATCCTGGCCGATCAGGCGTACCGCACGCTGGGGCTGCAGAACTTCCGTATCCTGCTCAACTCGCTGGGCGACAAGGAGTGCCGCCCTGTCTACCGGGACGCGCTCCAGGGCTTCCTGCGCGAGCTCGACCTGGACGAGGAGACCCGTCGCCGCATCGAGATCAACCCCCTCCGGGTCCTCGACGACAAGCGGCCCGAGGTGCAGAAGCAGCTGACCGGCGCCCCGGTATTGCGCGACTATCTGTGCGACGCCTGCAAGGCGTACCACGAGGAGGTGCGCGACCTGCTCTCCGCGGCAGGTGTGGTGTACGAGGACGACGAGAAGCTGGTCCGCGGCCTCGACTACTACACCCGCACCACCTTCGAGTTCGTCCACGACGGACTCGGCTCGCAGTCCGCGGTGGGCGGCGGCGGCCGCTACGACGGCCTCTCCGAGATGATCGGCGGCCCGGCGCTTCCGTCGGTCGGCTGGGCGCTCGGCGTGGACCGTACGGTGCTCGCGCTGGAGGCGGAGGGCATCGAGCTCGAACTGCCTGCGGCCACCAGCGTCTTCGCGGTACCGCTCGGCGAAGAGGCCCGGCGGGTGCTGTTCGGGATCGTCACGCAGCTGCGCCGCGAGGGTGTGGCGGCGGACTTCGCGTACGGAAACCGCGGCCTCAAGGGTGCGATGAAGAGTGCGAACCGGTCGGGGGCGCGGTTCACGATCGTCGCGGGCGAGCGGGACCTGGCCGAGGGCGTCGTCCAGCTCAAGGACATGGAGTCCGGCGAGCAGACGGCGGTACCCCTGCCGGACGTGGCCGAGGCGATCCGCGGGCGCCTGGCCTAGAGCCTCCCGGGGGGGGGGGGGGGGGGGGGGGGAGGGGAAAAGGGGGGGGGGGGGGGGGGGGGGGGAACAAAGGCCCCCCCGGCAGGGCAGGTGTATGCCTCGCCCAGCAGGAAGAAAGCAA
>NZ_JBVJWD010000011.1:42225-140629 GCF_055602785.1 Streptomyces sp. NPDC037301 | reverse complement strand
CAGGCGGGGACGAAAGGGGACTGGTATCTCCGTGGGCCTCACCCCCCCCCCCCCCCCCCCCCCCCCCGGGAGCGCAAGGCTCACCGGCCTACCCCGGTCGGCCGTCGCGCCGGTCCTTCCAGCGGAAGGTCAGCAGGCACAGCACCAGACCGCCGATGCATCAGGCACCCGGCATCAGCGCGACCTCTCCGGGCCCCCAGCGCGATGACGTGCTCGCAGTCGCGCGGCCTCGGGCAGTAGCGGGCGAAGTGCGTCACCGTCTCGCGCACCGTCAACTCAGCGGGCGCGGATTCATGCTGCCAGACGGTTCCGACCGGGGAACGCCAACGGCGGTCGGCGGAAGCCAGATCCACGCCGAGCACCGACACGGTTCCTCCGTCGCGGCTGCGACGGCCCTGCTGGATTTCCACGGTCGTGCTCTTCCCGGCCCCGTTCGGTCCGAGGATTCCGAACACCTCGCCCTGCCGGATGCCCAGGTCCAGGCCGTCGACAGCGGTCACTTCGCCGTAGCGCCTACGCAGGCCGCGCACCTCCACCACAAGTTCGGTCATGGTCCGGAGCCCCTCGCGGACCCGAGGGTTCCGTACAGGTCGTGCGCAGACCTTGCGTACACCTTTATGTCCATCGAACGGAAGACCAGTGGTGCGGTGCGGCACAATGACCATGCCCAGCAGGCCACTCACTGATGGAACGGCGATATGACGACTGCAGCGGTTGACCATCCCTCCTCCGACCAGGACGAGGACGGCGGGAAGACGACCATCGGCGGCAGTCGGGCGTTCGCACTGCTGCTGGTGATCACGGGTGCCGCCGGACTCCTCGCCGCGTGGGCCATCACCATCGACAAGTTCAAGTTGCTGGAAGACCCCAACTTCACACCGGGCTGCAGTCTCAACCCGGTCGTCGCGTGCAGCAACATCATGAAGAGCGAGCAGGCGGCAGCCTTCGGCTTCCCGAACCCGATGCTCGGCCTGGCCACCTACTCCGTGATCATCGGCATCGGCCTGGCTCTGCTCGCGGGCGCCCGCTTCCGCAGCTGGTACTGGCTCGGGATGAATGCCGGCACGCTGTTCGGCGTCGGTTTCTGCACCTGGCTCCAGTACCAGTCGCTCTACAACATCAACTCGCTCTGCCTGTGGTGCGTCCTGGCCTGGGTCGCCACGATCTTCATGTTCTGCTACGTCACCACGCACAACATCAAGCACCGGATCCTGCCCGCGCCGAACTGGCTGCGCAACGGACTGACGGAGTTCCACTGGGTGCCGCCGGTCCTGTGGATCGGCATCATCGGCATGCTGATCCTGACTCGCTGGTGGGACTTCTGGACCAGCTGACCGGCCCGTCGCTCCTGCCGGGCAACCGGCCCGGCAGGGATGTCAGTGCCGTGACATAGGCTTCAAAACGTGGAGCCCGACCTCTTTACCGCAGCCGCCGAAGACCGCCAGGAGAATGACCCGTCCAGCAGCCCACTGGCTGTCCGGATGCGTCCCCGCACCCTCGACGAGGTCGTCGGCCAGCAGCATCTGCTCAAGCCGGGCTCGCCGCTGCGCCGCCTCGTCGGCGAGGGGAACGGCGGGCCCGCAGGCCCGTCGTCGGTGATCCTCTGGGGCCCGCCCGGCATCGGAAAGACGACTCTGGCGTACGTGGTCAGCAAGGCCACCAACAAGCGCTTCGTCGAGCTCTCCGCGATCACCGCGGGCGTCAAGGAAGTGCGGGCCGTCATCGAGGGTGCCCGCCGCGCCACCGGAGGCTACGGCAAGGAGACCGTCCTCTTCCTCGACGAGATCCACCGCTTCTCCAAGGCGCAGCAGGACTCGCTGCTCCCGGCGGTGGAGAACCGCTGGGTGACGCTGATCGCGGCGACCACCGAGAATCCGTACTTCTCGATCATCTCGCCTTTGCTGTCGCGCTCGCTGCTGCTCACCCTGGAATCACTCACCGACGACGATCTGCGTGGCCTGCTGCGGCGTGCCCTGACCGACGAGCGCGGACTCGGCGGCGCGGTGGCGCTGCCGAGCGACGCCGAGGCGCATCTGCTGCGCATCGCGGGCGGCGACGCCCGCCGGGCGCTCACGGCGCTGGAGGCCGCGGCCGGTGCGGCGCTGGCCAAACAGGAGAAGGAGATCACCCTCCTGACCCTGGAGGAGACCGTCGACCGTGCCGCCGTCAAGTACGACCGGGACGGCGACCAGCACTACGACGTGGCGAGTGCGCTCATCAAGTCGATCCGCGGCTCCGATGTGGATGCCGCGCTGCACTATCTGGCCCGGATGATCGAGGCGGGGGAGGACCCGCGGTTCATCGCCCGGCGGCTGATGATCTCGGCCAGCGAGGACATCGGTCTCGCCGACCCAACGGCACTGCCCACCGCTGTCGCGGCCGCCCAGGCGGTCGCCATGATCGGTTTCCCCGAGGCGGCGCTCACCCTGAGCCATGCCACGATCGCCCTGGCCCTCGCCCCCAAGTCCAATGCGGCGACACTGGCGATCTTCGCCGCCCAGGAGGACGTACGGAAGGGTCTCGCGGGCCCGGTTCCGGCCCATCTGCGCGACGGCCACTACAAGGGCGCCGCCAAGCTGGGTCATGCCCAGGGCTATGTGTATCCGCACGATGTCCCCGGCGGTATCGCCGCTCAGCAGTACGCCCCGGACGCCGTACGCGACAAGCACTACTACCAGCCCACGCGCTACGGCGCGGAAGCGCGCTACGCGGATGTGGTGGAGCGGGTCCGCGAGCGGCTCGCCGGCCCGTCCGCCGACTGAGGAGGACGCGCAGGGGCCGTTCACCCGTTCAGTGCGCCGCCGCCTCGAAGAGCGTGTGCATGGCGTGGCGCAGCTCGCCGACGTCCCGCACCGGCTCGGGGAATTCGAAGCGTGCGTCGAAGCACCCCCGGTCCTCGCAGAAGCGCACACGCAGCCCGTACCGGTCCAGCGCGAGCGGTACGACGGAGGGCCGGTGAGCCGCGCAGCGACGGGCCGCACGCTCGCCGAGCAGCCCGCACAGCGTGTCCAGCAGTTCGCCGTGCGCCGCGTGCAGATGCTGCAGCAGCTCCGCCTCGTGTCCGACGAGCGGATCGGGGGACGCGTCCCGGAATCCGTCGGGGTCGACCTCCTCGGCGCCCCACAGATCGTCGACGTACGCCTCGCCCGTCTCCAGCCGGAGCGTCATCCGGCCGGGCCCCGACATGCCGGGTACGGTGGTGAGCTGGCCCGAGACCCAGGCGCGGCCGCGGATGCGGTGCGGTACGGAGACCGGGGCGACGTCCGTGATCTCCAGCACAGCGGTCAGCTCGTCGTCCTCGGCGTGCGTCGCGGCCCCCACGGCCGGGGAATCAGCGGGGAGTTCGAGGAACAGATCCCCGTCGGGGCCCACATTCCTGGTCAGCGGCATCAGCTGATCGGAGCCGGGTGCGTTCAGCCCGGGGACGAGCAGTACTGCCGAACAGGTACTCTGTACGAGAGTTCGTGTGCGCTCGGCTGCTGACGGCATCCGAGTGTTTTCTAGCCCGCCGGGACGCGGCTGACCACGATCTGATCGGTCCTCCGTCGTATCGGCACCCTGAGGGGTGTCGACGCTGTCAGTGCTGTCCGTGACGTGTGTGGTGTTCCCCGGGCGAGACATGCGATCTCCTCAAGTAAGGTGAGCCTAACCTAACCTACAACGGAGGTCTGGAGAACGTGCCTAACCAGTCGCGTCCCAAGGTCAAGAAGAGCCGCGCGCTCGGCATTGCGCTGACGCCGAAGGCTGTCAAGTACTTCGAGGCCCGCCCCTACCCGCCGGGCGAGCACGGCCGTGGCCGCAAGCAGAACTCGGACTACAAGGTCCGTCTGCTGGAGAAGCAGCGTCTGCGCGCCCAGTACGACATCAGCGAGCGTCAGATGGCGCGTGCCTACGACCGCGCCAAGAAGGCCGAGGGCAAGACGGGTGAGGCGCTTGTCGTCGAGCTCGAGCGTCGCCTCGACGCCCTGGTCCTGCGTTCGGGCATCGCCCGCACCATCTACCAGGCCCGCCAGATGGTCGTGCACGGTCACATCGAGGTCGACGGCCGCAAGGTCGACAAGCCGTCCTTCCGTGTCCGTCCCGACAACATCGTGATGGTCCGCGAGCGCAGCCGCGACAAGCACCCCTTCCAGGTTGCCCGCGAGGGTGGTTACGCCCCCGACGGCGAGACCCCGCGCTACCTGCAGGTGAACCTGAAGGCCCTGGCCTTCCGCCTTGACCGGGACCCGAACCGCAAGGAAATCCCCGTGATCTGCGACGAGCAGCTCGTCGTCGAGTACTACGCCCGCTGATCCTGGCGTAGCCGCTCTCACCGGCGCTCAGGCCCGCCCCTTCCCGATGTACGGGAGGCGGCGGGCCTCGGCATTTTTTTCGGGGCCCGCGAGCGGGATCCCGTCCAGCCGGCGGCACAGCTCCCGCGCGGTTGCGCGATTGTGGTCGGTCAGCCGGAACTCCGGCCGCACCGCGGCGGCCCGCTCCGCGAAGAGCGGCATCGCGTCCTCGTCCGTCATCGGTGCGAGCGGGAACGTGAGCTCGCCGTCCAGTTCCAGGGGCAGCCGCCCGGCGGCGAGCACCCGCAGCAGCGGGGACCCGCGCAGCAGTTCCCGTACCGGCTGGGCGCAGGCGTCCGCGAGATGCTCGAAGCCGTCGATCACCAGGAGGAGTTGGCGCCCGGCAAGATGTTCGAGGAGTGTCGTGCGGGGCGGTCTGCTGGTGTGATCGGTGAGTCCGAGGGCGTCGATCAGCGCATGCTCCAGCAGCCCGGGATCGTGGCGGCGGACAGCTCCACCATCCGGATCCCGTCGCCGTACCGTTTCTGAGCGTTGCGATCTTGGTGGCGCAACGGGTCTTGCCCACCCCGCCCACTCCGTCCACGGTGACGAGCCGCGACTCGTCCAGCAGCTGACCGAGATCGGCCGGTTCGTCCTTCCGTCCCACGAATCTGTTCAGTTCCGCCGGGAGATCGCCGAGGGGGCTGGCGGGGGGTACTCGGATCGCGGGGGACGGAAAGGGGCGCTGGGGGCGTTGCATGAAACACGCGGAGTACTGGTGCGGAAGCTCTCCGTGCAATCTCCTTATGGCAACTGCGGTCCTTGCCGCCGGTAATGCGGTACAGGGCGCGACCACCGGCGCGATAGGCTCGGGAGACGACGATCGGCTGTTGCGACAGCGGTCGCCGGACCTGGCAGAGACAGACAGAGACAGTACAGAGACAGCGACGAGCTAGAGAGCGGTGCACTGTGTCCGGTGGAGAGGTGGCCGGGATTCTGGTGGCCGTCTTCTGGGCGATCCTGGTTTCGTTCCTCGCCGTCGTACTGGTGAGGCTGGCCCAGACGCTCAGGGCGACCACCAAGCTCGTGGCAGACGTGACCGAGCAGGCGGTCCCACTGCTTGCCGACGCCTCCGCCACCGTGCGCTCCGCGCAGACCCAGCTCGACAAGGTCGACGCGATCGCCACGGACGTCCAGGAAGTCACCTCGAACGCCTCGGCGCTCTCCACCACTGTCGCCTCGGCCTTCGGTGGCCCGCTCGTCAAGGTCGCCGCGTTCGGTTACGGGGTACGGCAGGCCATCGGCCGCAAGACCAATCCGGAACCGGAACCTGCCCGTCGTACGGTGATCGTCGGCCGCACCGTGCCTGCCGCGCGCGGCAGGAAGCGCAGCGGCAGAAACTCCCGCGGATCGAAGGACTGACGCAGCGATGTTCCGCCGTACGTTCTGGTTCACCGCCGGCGCCGCCGCCGGTGTCTGGGCCACTGCCAAGGTCAACCGGAAGCTCAAGCAGCTGACCCCCGAGAGTCTCGCGGCGCAGGCCGCGGACAAGGCGATCGAGACCGGCCACAAGCTCAAGGACTTCGCTCTGGACGTCCGTGAGTCCATGGCTCGGCGCGAGGCCGAACTGGGCGAGGCGCTGGGCCTGGAGGCACCGGTCGACCCCGACCTCCCCGTACGGCGGCATTTCGCCGTCGAGGCGGCCGAGCCCGTCGGACCGGACAGGTCCCTCGAAGCCACCAACTACCGCAAGCTCCCCTACAACTCGTACAACCGGAATGAGGACCACTGATGGAGTCGGCTGAAATTCGTCGCCGCTGGCTGAGCTTCTTCGAGGAGCGCGGTCACACCGTCGTCCCTTCGGCGTCGCTCATCGCGGACGACCCGACTCTGCTCCTGGTCCCCGCGGGCATGGTCCCCTTCAAGCCGTACTTCCTCGGCGAGGTCAAGCCGCCCGCCCCGCGCGTCACCAGCGTGCAGAAGTGCGTCCGTACGCCGGACATCGAAGAGGTCGGCAAGACCACCCGGCACGGCACGTTCTTCCAGATGTGCGGCAACTTCTCCTTCGGTGACTACTTCAAGGAAGGCGCCATCAACTACGCCTGGGAGGCTCTGACGAGCTCCGTGGCGGACGGCGGCTTCGGTCTCGACCCCGAGCGGCTGTGGATCACGGTCTATCTGGACGATGATGAGGCCGAGGCCATCTGGCGCGACAAGATCGGCGTACCGGCCGAGCGCATCCAGCGCCTGGGCAAGAAGGACAACTTCTGGTCCATGGGTGTCCCCGGACCCTGCGGCCCCTGCTCCGAGATCAATTACGACCGCGGCCCCGAGTTCGGCGTCGAGGGTGGCCCGGCCGTCAACGACGAGCGCTACGTGGAGATCTGGAACCTGGTCTTCATGCAGTACGAGCGGGGCGCCGGTGACGGCAAGGAGGACTTCCCGATCCTCGGTGACCTGCCGTCGAAGAACATCGACACGGGTCTGGGCCTGGAACGCCTCGCCATGATCCTGCAGGGCGTACAGAACATGTACGAGACCGACACCCTGCGTGTCGTCATGGACAAGGCCACCGAGCTGACCGGTGTCCAGTACGGCGCAGACCACGGTTCGGACGTCTCGCTCCGTGTGGTCGCCGACCACATCCGTACCTCCGTGATGCTCATCGGCGACGGTGTCACCCCCGGCAACGAGGGCCGCGGCTATGTGCTGCGCCGCATCATGCGCCGCGCCATCCGCAACATGCGCCTGATGGGTGCCACCGGACCGGTCGTCAAGGACCTGGTCGACGTCGTCATCGACACGATGGGGCAGCAGTACCCGGAGCTGATCACCGATCGCAAGCGCATCGAGACCGTCGCCCTCGCCGAAGAGGCCGCCTTCCTCAAGGCCCTCAAGGGCGGCACCAACATCCTCGACACCGCCGTCACCGAGACCAAGGCCGCCGGCGGCAAGGTCCTCGCCGGCGACAAGGCGTTCCTGCTCCACGACACCTGGGGCTTCCCGATCGACCTCACCCTGGAGATGGCCGCCGAACAGGGCCTCTCGGTGGACGAGGACGGCTTCCGCCGCCTGATGAGGGAGCAGCGGGAGCGCGCCAAGGCCGACGCCAAGGCCAAGAAGACCGGCCACGCCGACCTGTCCGCCTACCGTGCGGTCGCCGACAACTCCGGCATCACCGAGTTCACCGGCTACACCGCCACCGAGGGCGAATCGACCATCGTCGGCCTGCTCGTCGACGGTGTACCCTCGCCCGCCGCCTCCGAGGGCGACGAGGTCGAAGTCGTCCTGGACCGCACCCCGTTCTACGCCGAGGGTGGCGGCCAGCTCGCCGACCAGGGCCGGATCCGGCTCGACAGCGGCGCCGTCATCCAGGTGCGCGACGTCCAGCAGCCGGTCCCCGGCGTCTCCGTCCACAAGGGCTCGGTGCAGGTCGGCGAGGTGACCGTCGGCGCCTGTGCCTACGCCGCCATCGACAACACCCGCCGCCGCGCCATCGCCCGCGCCCACAGCGCCACGCACCTCACGCACCAGGCGCTGCGCGACGCACTGGGCCCGACGGCCGCCCAGGCCGGTTCGGAGAACTCGCCGGGCCGCTTCCGTTTCGACTTCGGCTCGCCCGCCGCCGTACCCGGCACGGTCCTGACCGACGTCGAGCAGAAGATCAACGAGGTCCTTTCCCGCGAACTCGACGTCCAGGCCGAGGTCATGTCGATCGACGAGGCCAAGAAGCAGGGCGCCATCGCCGAGTTCGGCGAGAAGTACGGCGAGCGGGTCCGGGTCGTCACCATCGGCGACTTCTCCAAGGAGCTCTGCGGCGGTACGCACGTCCACAACACCGCCCAGCTGGGACTGGTGAAGCTGCTCGGTGAATCGTCCATCGGTTCCGGTGTGCGTCGTATCGAGGCCCTCGTCGGTGTCGACGCGTACAACTTCCTCGCCAAGGAGCACACGGTCGTCGCCCAGCTCCAGGAGCTGGTCAAGGGCCGTCCCGAGGAGCTCCCGGAGAAGATCGCCGGAATGCTCGGCAAGCTGAAGGACGCCGAGAAGGAGATCGAGAAGTTCCGCGCGGAGAAGGTCCTCCAGGCCGCCGCCGGGCTGGCCGATTCCGCCAGGGACGTACGGGGCGTCGCCCTGGTCACCGGTCAGGTCCCCGACGGCACCTCGGCCGATGATCTGCGCAAGCTCGTCCTCGACGTCCGCGGACGCATCCAGGGCGGCCGCCCGGCCGTCGTGGCCCTGTTCACCACGGCGGGCGGCCGCCCGCTGACCGTGATCGCCACCAATGAGGCCGCCCGTGAGCGCGGACTCAAGGCCGGTGACCTGGTCCGTACGGCCGCCAAGACCCTCGGCGGCGGTGGCGGCGGCAAGCCGGACGTCGCCCAGGGCGGCGGCCAGAACCCCGAGGCCATCGGCGCCGCCGTGGCCGCCGTCGAACGCCTCGTCACCGAGACGGCGTGACGGCGGGGATGACGCAGATGCGCCGCGGCCGTCGTCTCGCGATCGACGTCGGGGACGCCCGGATCGGGGTCGCCTCGTGCGACCCCGACGGGATCCTTGCCACGCCGGTGGAGACCGTTCCGGGACGCGATGTCCCGGCGGCCCACCGGCGGCTCGGGCAGATCGTCGAGGAGTACGAGCCGATCGAGATCATCATCGGCCTGCCGCGGTCCCTCGGGGGCGGTGAAGGCCCCGCCGCCGCCAAGATCCGGGTCTTCGCCCAGGAGGTCGCCCGCTCGGTCGCGCCCATTCCGGTGCGACTGGTGGACGAGAGGATGACCACAGTGACGGCCAGTCAAAGACTGCGCGCCTCGGGCGTGAAGTCCAAGAAAGGCCGTTCCGTCATCGATCAGGCTGCCGCTGTGGTGATCCTTCAGAACGCTCTGGAGTCCGAACGGGCGTCGGGTAAAGCTCCCGGCGAAGGCGTCGAAGTGGTTGTCTGATCGCGATACGGTAACGTTCCGCGCGATGCGGCGGTGTTCGAATAAACACCGCACAGCAAAGAGACGGAATGTCGTCTCGCGGCTCTAGGGGATCGATGACTGAGTATGGCCGGGGCCCCGGCTCCGAACCGTGGCATCCCGAGGACCCCATGTACGGGGTGCAGGGATGGGGAGGGCAGCAGTCTGCCCACGGCCAGAACCAGTACGGCGGCCAGCAGCAGCCCTACCCCCAGGACCCGTACGCACAGCAGCAGC
Source organism: Streptomyces sp. NPDC037301 (assembly GCF_055602785.1). Lineage (NCBI taxonomy): Bacteria > Bacillati > Actinomycetota > Actinomycetes > Kitasatosporales > Streptomycetaceae > Streptomyces > Streptomyces sp. NPDC037301. The sequence continues at coordinate 131,160 of NZ_JBVJWD010000011.1, read as the reverse complement.
CTCAGGACCCGTACGCGCAGCAGCAGCCGCAGGATCCGTACGCGCAGCAGCAGCCGCAGGATCCGTACGCGCCGCAGCAGCCGCAGGATCCGTACGCGCCGCAGCATTATCAGCAGCAGCCCGCGTACGGAGCCCCGCAGGACCCGTATGCGCAGCAGCAGCAACCCCAGCCCCAGCAGCCCCAATACGACAACGGCGGCTGGGACACCGGGCAACAACCCGCCTCGACGCCGTATGAAGCCCAGCAGGCCGACCCGTACGGCGGCCCGCAGGCCGGCTACGGCGAGACGCATGACTACTACAGCACGCCGGAGGCCTACCCGCCGCCGCAGCCCCCGGGCCGCCGCGAGGCCGTTGCCGAGCAGGCCCCCACGCAGAGTCCCGACTGGGACCCGGAGGTCCAGCCGAAGGAGACCCACCCCTTCTTCACGGGCGCCGACGACCGCGACGACAACGACGGCGAGCACGACGACGACCCGCGTGAGTCACGCCGCGGCGGTCGCGGCGGCAACGAGCGCCGGGGCAAGGGCAAGAAGAAGAGCCGCAGCGGCGTCGCCTGCCTGGTCGTCGCGGTGGTCCTGGTCGGCGGCCTCGGCGGAGTGGGCTACGTCGGTTACTCGTACTGGCAGGACAAGTTCGGCGCGGCGCCCGACTACACCGGAACGGGCACCGGCGAGGTCGAGGTCGAGATCGAAAAGGGCGCCTTCGGCTCCGACATCGGCAACATCCTGAAGCAGAAGGGTGTCATCAAGAGCGTCGACGCGTTCGTCGCCGCGCAGAACGAGAACCCCAAGGGCAAGTCGATCCAGGCAGGTGTCTATCTCCTCCACGAGAAGATGTCCGCGGCCGAGGCCCTGAAGATGATGATCGACCCGAACAGCCAGAATCTTTTGGTGATTCCCGAGGGTTACCGCAATGACACCATCTACGGGATGGTCGACAAGAAACTGGGCCTCAAAAAGGGAACGACCAAGGGAATTGCCACGTCCAAGGCGTCCGACCTCGGGTTGCCCGACTGGGCGATCAACGACAAGGACATCAAGGACCCGCTGGAAGGTTTCCTTTACCCGGCCGCCTATCCGGTCACCAAGGAAACCGAGCCGGAGACGATCCTGAAGAAGATGGTCTCCCGTGCCAACGAGGAGTACGACAAGCTCGACCTCGAGGGAACGGCCAAGAAGTACAAGCTGGAAGGCCCATGGCAGGTTCTCACTGTCGCCAGCCTGGTCCAGGCGGAGGGCCTCACGCACGACGACTTCCGCAAGATGGCTGAAGTCGCATACAACCGCTTGAAGCCGGGCAACACGGTCACGAACCGTAAGCTTCAATTCGACTCCTCATTCAATTACCTCAAGAAACAGAGCAAGATCAAGATCGGGTCGAGTGAGATCCTGAACAATCCGGACCCTTACAACACCTATTACCACGCGGGCCTTCCGCCGGGCCCGATCAGCAATCCGGGTGACGAAGCCCTGCGAGCCACGCTCAATCCCACTGGTGACGGGTGGATGTTCTTCATCTCGCTCGACGGCAAGAAGACCGAGTTCACCAAGACGGCCGCCGAGCACGAGAAGCTCAACAAGAAGTTCAGGGAACAGCATGGCCTCGACTGACGGGCGCCGCCGGGCAGCCGTCCTCGGCTCGCCCATCGCCCACTCGCTCTCCCCGGTCCTGCACCGTGCCGCGTACGCCGAACTCGGCCTCTCCCACTGGTCGTACGACCGCTTCGAAGTCGACGAGGCGGGGCTGCCCGGTTTCGTCGAGGGGCTCGACGCCTCGTGGGCCGGCCTGTCGCTGACCATGCCGCTCAAGCGCGCGATCATCCCACTGCTGGACTCCATCAGCGAGACGGCGTCCTCGGTGGAGGCGGTCAACACGGTCGTCTTCACGGATGACGGCCGAAGGACCGGCGACAACACCGATGTCCCCGGCATGATCGCCGCGCTGCGCGAACGCGGTGTGGAGAACACCGACTCCGCCGCCGTGCTCGGCGCCGGTGCGACCGCTTCCTCGGCGCTCGCCGCGCTGTCCGAGATCTGTACGGGACCGGTCACGGCGTACGTCCGCAGCCGGGAACGGGGCCAGGAGATGCGCGGCTGGGGCGAACGCCTCGGCGTCGACGTCCGGATCTCCGACTGGGCGGAGGCCGAGCAGGCGCTGCGCGCCCCGCTGGTCATCGCCACCACCCCGGCAGGTGCCACGGACGCGCTGACCGATGCCGTACCGGATCGGCCCGGCACTCTCTTCGACGTGCTGTACCAGCCCTGGCCGACCGGACTCGCGGCCGCCTGGGCGGCCCGTAACGGCGCAGTCGTCGGAGGTCTCGACCTTCTGGTGCACCAGGCCGTCCTCCAGGTCGAGCAGATGACGGGCCGCGCGCCCGCGCCGCTCGCGGCGATGCGGCAGGCCGGCGAAGAGGCGCTGGCCGCACGCTGACCACGCGCATGTGCGGGTCCCGATCCGTCCGTCTGCTGGACCGGCGGCCGGTTCGGGTGCCCAAGCGTGGGAGGATCGAAGGCGGCGGGCCAGGGCCGCGCACCCGGTCGCGCCGTTGCAGTTTCAGGCGCGAGCATGAGGAGCACCGTTGAGCAGGTTGCGCTGGCTGACCGCAGGGGAGTCGCACGGCCCCGCACTGGTCGCGACGCTGGAGGGTCTTCCCGCCGGTGTCCCGATCACCACGGAGATGGTGGCGGACGCACTGGCCCGGCGGCGGCTCGGCTATGGCCGCGGCGCTCGCATGAAGTTCGAGAAGGACGAGGTCACCTTCCTCGGCGGGGTACGCCACGGGCTGACCATGGGCTCCCCGGTCGCCGTCATGGTGGGCAACACCGAATGGCCCAAGTGGGAGCAGGTCATGTCGGCCGACCCGGTCGACCCCGACGAACTGGCCGCGCTGGCCCGCAATGCCCCGCTGACCCGCCCCCGCCCCGGCCACGCCGACCTCGCCGGCATGCAGAAGTACGGCTTCGACGAGGCCCGGCCGATCCTGGAGCGCGCCAGCGCCCGGGAGACCGCGGCTCGGGTCGCGCTCGGTGCCGTCGCGCGGTCGTACCTCAAGGAGACCGCCGGCATCGAGATCGTCAGCCACGTCGTCGAGCTGGCCGCGGCCAAGGCGCCCTACGGCGTCTACCCGACGCCCGCAGACGTCGAGAGGCTCGACGCCGATCCGGTGCGCTGCCTGGACGCCGACGCGAGCAAGGAAATGGTCGCCGAGATCGACCAGGCCCACAAGGACGGCGACACCCTCGGCGGTGTGGTCGAGGTGCTGGCGTACGGCGTGCCCGTCGGCCTCGGCTCGCACGTGCACTGGGACCGCCGTCTCGACGCCCGGCTCGCCGCGGCCCTGATGGGCATCCAGGCCATCAAGGGGGTCGAGGTCGGCGACGGCTTCGACCTGGCCCGGGTCCCCGGCTCCAAGGCGCACGACGAGATCCTGGTCACCGAGGACGGCATCAAGCGGGCCTCCGGCCGCTCCGGTGGCACCGAGGGCGGTCTGACCACCGGCGAGCTGCTGCGGGTCCGCGCCGCGATGAAGCCCATCGCGACGGTGCCGCGCGCGCTCGCCACCGTCGACGTCGTCACCGGCGAACCCGCCAAGGCCCACCACCAGCGCTCCGATGTCTGTGCCGTGCCGGCTGCGGGCATCGTCGCCGAGGCGATGGTCGCCCTGGTTCTCGCCGACGCCGTCGCCGAGAAGTTCGGCGGCGACAGCGTCCCCGAGACCCACCGCAACGTTCAGTCGTACCTCGACCACCTCCAGATCCGATGAGCGGCCCGCTGATCGTCCTCGTCGGCCCGATGGGCGTCGGCAAGTCCACGGTCGGTGAACTGCTCGCCGACCGGCTCGGCACCACCTACCGGGACACCGACGCGGACGTCGTCGTCACGGCAGGCAAGCCGATCTCGGAGATCTTCTACGACGAGGGCGAGGAACACTTCCGCGAGCTGGAGCGCCAGGCGGTGCACACCGCCGTCGCCGAGCACACCGGTGTTCTCTCCCTCGGCGGTGGCGCCGTGCTCGACGAGACGACCCGCGCACTGCTCGCCGACCACCCCGTCGTCTATCTCTCGATGGACGTGGAGGAGGCCGTCAAGCGGGTCGGCCTGAACACCGCCCGTCCGTTGCTCGCCGTCAACCCGCGCCGGCAGTGGCGCGAGCTGATGGACGCCCGCCGTCATCTGTACACCGAGGTGGCCCGGGCGACCGTCGCCACCGACGAGCGCACCCCCGAAGAGGTCGCCCAGGCGGTCCTCGACGCACTGGAACTGCCGGAGCGCACGGGCGACCCCGTCACCCCCGGCGTGGAGAACACACGTATGACCGAGCAGGGCCCCACCCGTATCCAGATCGCCGGCAGCGCGGGCACCGACCCGTACGAGGTGCTGGTCGGCCGGCAGCTCCTCGGCGAGCTGCCCACGCTCATCGGCGACCGTGCCAAGCGGGTTGCCGTACTGCACCCCGAGGCGCTCGCCGAGACCGGTGAGGCGGTCCGTCAGGACCTCGCCGAGCAGGGCTACGAGGCCATCGCGATCCAGCTGCCGAACGCCGAGGAGGCCAAGACCGTCGAGGTCGCGGCGTACTGCTGGAAGGCGCTCGGGCAGACCGGCTTCACCCGCACCGATGTCATCGTCGGCGTCGGCGGCGGAGCCACCACCGATGTGGCCGGGTTCGTCGCGGCGAGCTGGCTGCGCGGGGTGCGCTGGATCGCCGTACCCACGACCGTGCTCGGTATGGTCGACGCGGCCGTCGGCGGCAAGACGGGCATCAACACCGCCGAGGGCAAGAACCTCGTCGGCGCCTTCCACCCGCCCGCCGGGGTCCTCTGCGACCTCGCCGCCCTGGACTCGCTGCCCGTTCACGACTACGTCAGCGGCATGGCCGAGATCATCAAGGCCGGTTTCATCGCCGACCCGGCGATTCTCGACCTCATCGAGGCGGACCCCGAAGGCGCCCGTACGCCCACCGGAGCGCACACCGCCGAGCTGATCGAACGCGCCATCCGGGTCAAGGCCGAGGTCGTCTCCAGCGACCTCAAGGAGTCCGGACTGCGCGAGATCCTCAACTACGGTCACACCCTGGCCCACGCCATCGAGAAGAACGAGCGCTACAAGTGGCGGCACGGCGCGGCCGTCTCGGTCGGCATGGTCTTCGCCGCCGAGCTGGGCCGGCTGGCCGGACGCCTCGACGACGCCACCGCCGACCGGCACCGCGCCGTCCTGGAGTCCGTCGGACTGCCGCTCACCTACCGCGGCGACCAGTGGCCCAAGCTGCTGGAGAACATGAAGGTCGACAAGAAGTCCCGCGGCGACCTGCTGCGCTTCATCGTCCTCGACGGCCTCGGCAAGCCCACCGTGCTGGAGGGCCCCGACCCGGCAGTGCTGCTCGCCGCCTACGGGGAGGTGTCGGCGTGACCCGCCGGGTCCTCGTCCTCAACGGGCCGAACCTCGGCCGCCTCGGATCCCGCGAGCCCGATGTGTACGGCGCCACGTCGTACGCCGGACTCGTCGAGACCTGTCAGGCCCTCGGCAAGGAGCTCGGCTTCGATGTCGACGTCCGGGAGACCAACGACGAGGGCGAGCTGATCCGCTGGCTCCACGAGGCCGCAGACGGTTCGATTCCGGTCGTTCTCAACCCGGGGGCCTTCACTCACTATTCGTACGGAATGCGGGACGCGGCGGCCCAGCGCACCGCCCCGCTGATCGAGGTGCACATCTCGAACCCGTACGCACGGGAGGAATTCCGCCACAACTCCGTGGTCGCGCCGGTCGCCACGGGGACCGTGGCCGGATTCGGCATCGGCTCCTACCGCCTCGCTCTGCGCGCCCTCGCGGACGAGTTGACCGGCTGACGGACCGGTGCACCGGACGGCCGACCGGCCGACCGGGCACTGTGGACCGTTCCCGGCCGTTCCCTCAGTGGCGGCCGGGGACGGTACGGTTGCCGTTCCACCAGCGCCAGTTGCCTGTACGAGACGGAGTGGCACCGGATGCAGCACGCAGTGGGGGCCCCGCTGCCGCCGCCCCAAGGCCCCGGAAGCGGACCTGTCGGCTGGACGCACCAGGCCCAGCACCCCGGACCGCCGGGGCCGCCGCCCACCACCCCTCCCACGCGCCAGGGCTGGAGCGGACCCGCCCCGCAGCACGCGTCGGCGCCTGTCTCCAGGGAGACCACCGGGCACATCCAGTTGCCGCCCGGCGGGCCCGTCCCGCTGCCCGCGCCGCCCGCCGAGCCCGGCACCGGCAGCGCGACCCTCGCCGTTCTCCTGATCGGCCCCGCGGGCGCGGGCAAGACCACCGTGGCCAAGCTCTGGGCCGGCCGCCGCCGGGTTCCCACGGCTCACGTCAGCCTCGACGACGTCCGCGAATGGGTCTGCTCCGGCTTCGCCGACCCCCAGGCCGGGTGGAACGACCACTCCGAGGCCCAGTACCGTCTCGCCCGTCGCACCTGCGGCTTCGCCGCCCGCAACTTCCTCGCCAACGGGATCTCCTGCATCCTGGACGACGCCGTCTTCCCGGACCGGCCGGTCGTCGGCCTCGGCGGCTGGAAGCGCCATGTCGGCCCCGGACTGCTGCCCGTCGTTCTGCTGCCCGGCCTGGAGATCGTGCTGGAGCGCAACGCCGCCCGCAGCGGGAACCGCCGCCTCTCGGACGAGGAGGTCGCCCGCATCCACGGCCGGATGGCCGGATGGTACGGCTCCGGACTGCCGATCATCGACAACTCGACGTACGACGTGGAGACCACCGCCCGCGTCCTGGACGACATACTCGCCCGCTCCATAGCCAGCCCCCCGGCCTGGTGAACCGCCATCGGGCGGTGTTCCCGGTCAGGTGACGGGCCCGGCCGCGGCCCCCGGTCGGATGCGCTGACCGAGCAGGCCTGCGCCACCGCTCGTAGGCTCGTCACATGTCAGACGTGTACGCCGTCCGCCGCGGGCTGCTCCGCGACCGGTGCGCCGCCGTCGGATCCGCGGCCGCTCTGGTCTCCCGCCCCGCCAACGTCCGCTATCTCGCGGGCGGAGCGCCCCCGGGCGCCGTGCTGCTGCTCGGCCCCGGTGAGGACGTCCTGCTCTGCCCCCACGCCCCGACCGGCGATCCCGCCGACGGGCGCACCGACGATCAGCTGCGGGTGTCACTGATGCCGGCCACCGACGGCGATCCGGCGGTCGCGGCCGCCGGTCTGGCCACCTCCGTCGGTGCGGAGTCCCTGGCCGTCGAGGAACACCATCTGACGGTCTCCCGCCACCGGGCCATGAGCTCGGTCGCCCCGCGGCTGCGGCTCGCCGACCTCGGTGCCACCGTCGAGCAGTTGCGGGTGGTCAAGGACGAGGAGGAGATCGCCTGTCTGCGGATCGCCGCCGAGATCACCGACCAGGCCCTGGGCGAACTCCTCGAATCCATCCTGGTGGGCCGCACCGAACGGCATCTCGCCCTGGAGCTGGAGCGCCGCCTGGTGGACCACGGTGCCGACGGCCCCGCCTTCGCCACTTCCGTGGCCACCGGGCCGAACTCCGGCCAGGGCCGCCACCGCCCCTCGGACCGGCGGGTGGAGGAGGGGGATTTTCTCTCCGTCTGCCTGGGCGCGAACTATCGCGGCTACCGCTGTGAGATCGGCCGTACGTTCGTCATCGGGACCGCGCCCGCCGACTGGCAGATCGAGCTCTACGACCTGGTTTTCGCCGCTCAGCGGGCCGGGCGCGAGGCTCTCGTGCCGGGGGCCGCCTACCGCGATGTGGACCGTGCGGCCCGCTATCTCCTGGACTCCGCGGGCCATGGCGGGGGCCTCGCACCATGGACAGGGCACGGGGTGGGGCTCGAAATCGACGAGGACCCGCAGCTGGCACCTGCAGCCATGGGTAAACTGGACGCTTGTGTGCCGGTCACCGTCGAACCGGGGGTCCACCTCCCGGGCCGGGGCGGGGTCCGGATCGATGACACGCTCGTCGTGCGCCCCGAGGCGGACGGCGGACCCGAGCTACTCACCATTACGACCAAGGAGCTGCTCGCGCTCTAGCGCGCATCCTCGGCCGTTCCACCAGCTTCAGTCCAGGAGATTCCGCAACCGTGGCTTCCACGAACGACCTCAAGAACGGCCTGGTGCTCAAGCTCGACGGAGGCCAGCTCTGGTCCGTCGTCGAGTTCCAGCACGTCAAGCCCGGCAAGGGCCCGGCCTTCGTGCGCACCAAGCTCAAGAACGTGCTCTCCGGCAAGGTCGTCGACAAGACGTTCAACGCCGGCGTGAAGGTCGAAACGGCCACCATCGACCGTCGCGACATGCAGTTCTCGTACATGGACGGCGAGTACTTCGTCTTCATGGACATGGACACGTACGACCAGCTCATGGTCGACCGCAAGGCTGTCGGCAACGCCGCCAACTTCCTGATCGAGGGCTTCACCGCCTCCGTCGCCCAGCACGAGGGCGAGGTGCTCTACGTCGAGCTGCCGGCCGCCGTCGAGCTGACCGTCCAGCACACCGACCCGGGCGTCCAGGGCGACCGCTCCACCGGTGGCACCAAGCCCGCCACGCTGGAGACCGGCTACGAGATCGGCGTCCCGCTCTTCATCACCACGGGTGAGAAGATCAAGGTCGACACCCGCACGGGCGACTACCTCGGCCGGGTGAACAGCTAACCGTGGCTGCCCGGAACAAGGCCCGCAAGCGCGCCTTCCAGATCCTCTTCGAGGCCGACCAGCGCGGTGAGTCCGTGCAGACGGTCCTCGCGGACTGGGTGCGGCACTCGCGGGCCGACAACCGTCAGCCGCCGGTCACCGAGTACACGATGGAGCTCGTCGAGGGGTACGCGCAGTACGCGGACCGGATCGACGACCTCATCGTGACCTACGCCGTGGACTGGGAGATCGACCGCATGCCGGTCGTCGACCGGAACATCCTGCGGCTCGGTGCGTACGAGCTGATCTGGGTGGACGAAACCCCGGACGCAGTGGTGATCGACGAGGCGGTCCAGCTCGCCAAGGAGTTCTCCACCGATGACTCCCCGTCCTTCGTGAACGGGCTGCTGGCCCGGTTCAAGGACCTCAAGCCGAACCTCCGCCGGGAGCAGTAGCCTCCGGAGGCGTTCAGCCAACGAAGGGCCTGCGGTCTTTCGGCGGTTTCTAGCGGTCCTTGCAACACGTGGATGTGTTGATCAGGCCGCGAGTAGTTTATGCAGGCGCTCGGCTGGGGTTTCCCAGCCGAGCGTTCTGCGTGGGCGGCGGTTGAGCCGGTCGGCGACTGCGATCAGGTGCTCGGGGCTGTCGACGGACAGGTCCGTGCCCTTGGGGAAGTGCTGCCGCAGCAGGCCGTTCGTGTTCTCGTTCGACCCGCGCTGCCAGGGGCTGGCGGGGTCGCAGAAGTAGACCGGGATGTCGGTGGCGAGGGTGAACTCGCCGTGCCGGGCCATCTCGCTGCCCTGGTCCCAGGTCAGGGACCGCGAGAGATGTGCGGGCAGGGTCGGACGGTGGCTGTCAGAGCGCCCAGGACAGCCTCGGCTCCGTGGTCGCCCGGCAGGTGCAGGAGCATCACGTAGCGGGTCGCCCGCTCGACCAGGGTGCCGATCGCGGACTTCCCGTCCTTGCCGATGATCAGGTCGCCCGCCCAGTGGCCGGGCACGGCCCGGTCCTCGGCCTCAGCCGGCCGTTCGCTGATCATCACCATGGGTGTGGTGAAGCGCGGCCGGCGGCAGTTGGCCTGCCGCTGGGTCCGGCGGCGGGCACGGCCGCTGCGCAGGGCGCCGGCGAGCTCACGCCTCAGCTGGCCCCGGCCCTGGACATGGAGCGCCTGGTGGACGGTCTCGTGGACCACATGAATCTCCGGCCGGTCGGGGAACCTCGCCCGCAGAGCCTGGCATATCTGTTCCGGGCCCCACTTCTCGTCCAGCATCGTCCGGACGGCGTCTCGCAGTTCCGGGTTCTCGCTGATCTTGCGGGGTTCGGGACGGGGCCGGCGGGCGTCCGCGCGGGCCCGGGCCGCGTGCGGGCGGTAGTGCCACTGGCCGCGGGTGCCGTCCGTGCGGTTGCGGCGGATCATTCGGCGTGTGGGAGGCCGGTTGCCGGCAACAAAAAAGCCGTGTCGGCGCGGGCACCCGGAAGGGTGAGTCCGTGCCGACACGGCGGTACGTTTCTGCGAGGGGTGTCAGCCCTCTTCGTGGGCGACGGCGCGACGCGCGTCCGCGTCCAGCACGCCCCAGCTGATCAGCTGTTCCGTGAGCACGGACGGCGACTGGTCGTAGATCACGGCCAGCGTGCGCAGGTCGTCCTGGCGGATCGAGAGCACCTTGCCGTTGTAGTCGCCGCGCTGGCTCTGGATCGTCGCCGCGTAGCGCTGCAGCGGCCCGGCCTTCTCCGGCGGGACGTGGGCGAGGCGCTCCAGGTCCAGGACGAGCTTCGGCGGCGGCTCGGCGGCCCCGCCGGGCGTCGTACCGGGCAGGAGCTCCTGTACCGGGACTCCATAGAAATCAGCGAGTTCGGCAAGGCGCTGGACGGTCACGGCACGGTCGCCGCGCTCGTACGAACCGACCACGACGGCCTTCCAGCGGCCCTGGGACTTCTCCTCCACGCCATGGAGGGAGAGGCCCTGCTGAGTGCGGATGGCACGGAGTTTGGCCCCGAGCTGTTTTGCGTATTCGCTGGACATAAGGCTCCCCGGACGCTGGAACATTTTTGCGGCTCCGCCGCGTGGCTGGTAACTCACTGTGAGGTTACGCAGCGTTACTTGGATGCGTCAAGCCGAATGGTCCGGACCGGCACCTCCCGGGGGTGTTACCAGGGCGCTGTGCAAGCCCTGGTAACGTTGATGACGCAATTTCGACGTCCTTTAAGGTCCGTCCAGTGAGGCGGAGAAGGAGGTCCGTTTCTTATGGACGCACAGCACGAAGCCACCGGCAATGCGGCACGCCCCGTTCTCGAGGCTCCCGACATCGCCCGAGTACTGACCCGAATCGCCCACGAGATCGTCGAACGCGCCAAGGGCGCCGACGACGTGGTGCTCCTCGGCATCCCGACGCGGGGCGTCTTCCTCGCCGGCCGGCTCGCCGAAAAACTCCAAGAGATCACCGGCCGGAAGATGCCGGTCGGGTCACTCGACATCACGATGTACCGCGACGACCTGCGGCTGCGCCCTGCGCGCGCCCTGGCCCGCACCGAGATCCCCGGCGAGGGCATCGAGGGCCGCCTGGTCGTCCTCGTCGACGATGTCCTCTTCTCGGGCCGCACGATCCGCGCAGCGCTCGACGCGCTGGGCGACATCGGCCGGCCCCGCGCGGTGCAGCTCGCGGTCCTCGTCGACCGCGGTCACCGCGAACTCCCGATCCGTGCCGACTACGTCGGCAAGAACCTCCCCACGTCGCTGCGGGAGACGGTCAAGGTCCAGCTCGCCGAGGAGGACGGCCGCGACGCCGTGCTGCTCGGTGTCCAGCAGACCGCCCCGGCGGGCGAGCAGTAGCTGCACTTCACCCGTACGGAGTACCTCGAACCCGTACGGCAGCTTCCGCACGCCCGCATGCCTGAACCCTCCAGCCACCCGGAGAACACCCAGATGAAGCGTCACCTCATCTCGGCCGCCGACCTCACCCGCGACGACGCCGTCCTGATCCTCGACACCGCCGAGGAAATGGCACGGGTCGCGGACCGGCCGATCAAGAAGCTCCCCACCCTGCGCGGCCGTACCGTCGTCAACCTCTTCTTCGAGGACTCGACGCGTACCCGCATCTCCTTCGAGGCCGCCGCCAAGCGCCTCTCCGCCGATGTCATCAACTTCTCCGCGAAGGGCTCGTCCGTCTCCAAGGGCGAGTCGCTCAAGGACACCGCGCTGACCCTGGAGGCGATGGGCGCCGACGCCGTCGTCATCCGGCACGGTGCCTCCGGTGCCCCGTACCGCCTCGCCACCTCCGGCTGGATCGACGGCGCCGTTGTCAACGCAGGGGACGGCACCCACGAGCACCCCACCCAGGCCCTCCTGGACGCCTTCACCGTGCGCCGCCGCCTCGTAGGGGCCGACGCCGGTATCGGCCGGGACCTCGAAGGCCGCCGGGTCACCATCGTCGGCGACATCCTGCACAGCCGGGTGGCCCGCTCCAACGTCCACCTGCTGACCACGCTCGGCGCCCACGTCACCCTGGTCGCCCCGCCGACTCTCGTCCCGGTCGGGGTCGAGCATTGGCCGTGCGACGTCAGCTACAGCCTCGACGAGGTGCTGCCGAAGTCCGACGCGGTGATGATGTTGCGTGTGCAGCGCGAACGGATGAACGCCGCGTACTTCCCGACCGAGCGCGAGTACTCCCGGCGCTACGGCCTGGACGGCGACCGCATGGCGAAGATGCCCGAGGACGCCATCGTCATGCACCCCGGTCCGATGGTCCGCGGCATGGAGATCACCGCCGAGGTCGCCGACTCCGACCGGTGCACGGTCGTCGAGCAGGTCGCCAACGGCGTCTCGATCCGCATGGCAGTCCTGTACCTGCTGCTGGGCGGTTCCGAGCCCGCCGCCCCGGCTCACCCGTCGCCCGCCACCCCCGCCCGTACCGAGGAGAACAAGTAACCATGAGCAAGATCCTTATCCGCGGCGCGAAGGTCCTCGGCGGCGAATCCCAGGACGTCCTGATCGACGGCGAGACCATCGCCGCTGTCGGTACCGGCATCGAGGCCGGTGACGCGACCGTCGTCGAGGCGGAGGGCCAGATCCTGCTGCCCGGCCTGGTCGACCTCCACACCCACTTGCGCGAGCCCGGCCGCGAGGACTCCGAGACCGTCCTCACCGGGACGAAGGCGGCGGCCGTCGGTGGCTTCACCGCCGTGCATGCCATGGCCAACACCTTCCCGGTCGCCGACACCGCCGGTGTCGTCGAGCAGGTCTGGCGGCTCGGCAAGGAGTCCGGCTACTGCGACGTGCAGCCGATCGGCGCCGTCACTGTCGGCCTGGAGGGCAAGAAGCTCGCCGAGCTCGGCGCCATGCACGATTCGGCCGCCGGAGTGAAAGTCTTCTCCGACGACGGCAAGTGCGTCGACGACGCGGTGATCATGCGCCGTGCGCTGGAGTACGTGAAGGCCTTCGACGGTGTCGTCGCCCAGCACGCCCAGGAGCCCCGCCTCACCGAGGGCGCCCAGATGAACGAGGGCATCGTCTCCGCGGAACTCGGTCTCGGCGGCTGGCCCGCCGTCGCCGAGGAGTCGATCATCGCCCGCGACGTACTGCTCGCCGCCCACGTCGGCTCCCGGGTGCACATCTGCCACCTGTCGACCGCCGGCTCCGTCGAGATCGTCCGCTGGGCCAAGTCCAAGGGCTGGAACGTCACCGCCGAGGTCACCCCGCACCACCTGCTCCTCACCGACGAGCTCGTGCGGTCCTACAACCCGGTCTACAAGGTGAACCCGCCGCTGCGCACCGAGGCCGACGTCATGGCCCTGCGCGAGGCGCTCGCCGACGGCACCATCGACTGCGTCGCCACCGACCATGCCCCGCACCCGCACGAGGACAAGGACTGCGAGTGGGCCGCCGCCGCCATGGGCATGGTGGGCCTGGAGACCGCGCTCTCCGTCGTCCAGCAGACGATGGTCGACACCGGCCTCATCGACTGGGCGGGCGTCGCCGACCGGATGTCGTTCCGGCCGGCCGCCATCGGCCGTCTCGACGGACACGGCCGGCCCGTCTCGGCCGGTGAGCCCGCCAACCTCACGCTGGTCGATCCGGCATACCGTGGTGTGGTGGACCCCGCGGGCTTCGCCTCCCGCAGCCGCAACACTCCCTACGAGGGTCGCGAGCTGCCGGGACGAGTCACCCACACCTTCCTGCGGGGCCGTGCCACGGTCGTCGACGGGAAGCTCGCGTGACATCACTCACCCCCCTGTACCTCCAGCTCGCCGCCGAGCAGAAGTCGGCCGAAGTGACCGACTGGTCCGCTCGCATCAGCTGGGTCATCGGACTGATCGTCCTCATCGCCTTCGTCTACTGGCTGATGCGCCAGGGATGGAAGTGGCGGGGGAGCCTCCAGTCCGATCTGCCGGAACTCAGCTCCACCCCGGAGGGGTTCGCGGACGGCGAGAAGCTGCTGACGCTGACCGGCAGGTACCACGCCTCGACGACCGCCGGGCAGTGGCTCGACCGGATCGTCGCCCATGGCCTCGGTACCCGCAGCCGCGTCGAGCTCACCCTGACCGACCAGGGACTCGACGTCGTACGACCCGGGGCGGCCGACTTCTTCGTCCCGGCCGCCGCACTGCGTGAGGCCCGGCTCGACAAGGGCATCGCGGGCAAGGTCCTCCCCGAGGGCGGCCTGCTGATCATCACCTGGGCGCACGGCGACAAGCTGATCGACTCCGGTTTCCGCTCCGACCACTCGGCCGAGCACCCGGCCTGGGTCGAGGCCATCGAACAACTCACCAGCACTACGGAAGGCACCGCACGATGACGATCTCCACCCGGGGAGCCGCCAAAGCTCCCGCCGTACTCGTCCTGGAGGACGGCCGCGCCTTCCGCGGCCGCGCCTACGGGGCCGTGGGGGAGACCTTCGGCGAGGCGGTGTTCTCCACCGGCATGACCGGCTACCAGGAGACGCTGACCGACCCCTCGTACCACCGTCAGGTCGTCGTGATGACTGCCCCGCACGTCGGCAACACCGGTGTGAACGACGAGGACCCCGAGTCGAAGCGGATCTGGGTCGCCGGATACGTCGTCCGCGACCCCGCCCGGGTGCCCTCCAACTGGCGCTCGCAGCGCTCGCTCGACGATGAACTGGAGCACCAGGGCGTCGTCGGCATCAGCGGCATCGACACCCGCGCCCTCACCCGCCACCTGCGCGAGCGTGGCGCCATGCGCGTCGGCATCTTCTCCGGTGACGCCGTCGCCGACGAGGCCACGCTGCTGGCCCGCGTCAAGGAAGCCCCCGAGATGGTGGGCGCCGACCTCTCCACCGAGGTCGCGACCAAGGAGACGTATGTCGTCCCCGCGATCGGCACCAAGAAGTTCACCGTCGCCGCGATCGACCTCGGCATCAAGGGCATGACCCCGCACCGGATGGCCGAGCGCGGCATCGAGGTGCACGTCCTGCCCGCCACCGCCACCCTCGACGAGGTGTACGCGGTCGAGCCCGACGGAGTCTTCTTCTCCAACGGCCCCGGCGACCCGGCCACCGCCGACCACCCGGTCTCCGTCATGCAGGGCGTCCTGGAGCGGAAGACGCCGCTCTTCGGCATCTGCTTCGGCAACCAGATCCTGGGCCGCGCCCTCGGCTTCGGCACCTACAAGCTGAAGTACGGCCACCGCGGCATCAACCAGCCTGTGCAGGACCGCACGACCGGCAAGGTCGAGGTCACCGCGCACAACCACGGCTTCGCCGTCGACGCCCCGCTGGACAAGGTGTCCGACACGAAGTTCGGCCGCGCCGAGGTCTCCCACGTCTGCCTGAACGACCAGGTCGTCGAGGGGCTGCACCTCCTCGACCAGCCGGCCTTCAGCGTCCAGTACCACCCCGAGGCGGCCGCCGGCCCGCACGACGCCGCGTACCTCTTCGACCGCTTCGTATCCCTGATGGAGGGCCAGCGTGCCTAAGCGCTCCGATATCCAGTCCGTCCTGGTCATCGGCTCCGGCCCGATCGTCATCGGTCAGGCCGCCGAGTTCGACTACTCCGGCACCCAGGCCTGCCGCGTCCTCAAGGCCGAGGGCCTGCGCGTCATCCTGGTGAACTCCAACCCGGCGACGATCATGACCGACCCGGAGATCGCCGACGCCACGTACGTCGAGCCGATCACCCCCGAGTTCGTCGAGAAGATCATCGCCAAGGAGCGCCCCGACGCGCTGCTCCCGACGCTGGGCGGCCAGACCGCGCTCAACACCGCGATCTCCATGCACGAGAACGGTGTCCTGGAGAAGTACGGCGTCGAGCTCATCGGCGCCAATGTCGAAGCCATCAACAAGGGCGAGGACCGCGACCTCTTCAAGGGCGTCGTCGAGGCCGTCAACGCGAAGATCGGCCATGGCGAGTCCGCCCGCTCGGTCATCTGCCACACGATGGACGACGTGATCCAGGGCGTCGACACGCTCGGCGGCTACCCCGTCGTCGTCCGCCCCTCCTTCACGATGGGCGGCGCCGGTTCCGGCTTCGCGCACGACGAGGAGGAGCTGCGCCGGATCGCCGGACAGGGCCTGACGCTCTCCCCGACCACCGAGGTGCTCCTGGAGGAGTCCATCCTCGGCTGGAAGGAGTACGAGCTGGAGCTGATGCGCGACAAGAACGACAACGTCGTGGTCGTCTGCTCCATCGAGAACTTCGACCCGATGGGCGTCCACACGGGTGACTCGATCACCGTCGCCCCGGCGATGACGCTCACCGACCGCGAGTACCAGCGGCTGCGCGACATCGGCATCGCGATCATCCGCGAGGTCGGCGTCGACACCGGCGGCTGCAACATCCAGTTCGCCATCGACCCGACCGACGGCCGCGTCATCGTGATCGAGATGAACCCCCGCGTCTCCCGCTCCTCGGCGCTCGCCTCGAAGGCCACCGGCTTCCCGATCGCCAAGATCGCCGCCAAGCTGGCCGTCGGATACACGCTCGACGAGATCCCGAACGACATCACCGAGAAGACCCCGGCCTCCTTCGAGCCGACGCTCGACTATGTCGTCGTCAAGGCCCCGCGGTTCGCCTTCGAGAAGTTCCCCTCCGCCGACTCCACCCTCACCACCACCATGAAGTCGGTGGGCGAGGCCATGGCGATCGGCCGGAACTTCACCGAGGCGCTCCAGAAGGCGCTGCGCTCGCTGGAGAAGAAGGGCTCGCAGTTCTCCTTCACCGGTGAGACCGGCGACAAGGCCGAGCTGCTGGCCGAGGCGGTCCGCCCGACCGACGGCCGGATCAACACCGTCATGCAGGCGATCCGGGCCGGCGCCACCCAGGATGAAGTTTTCGACGCCACGAAGATCGACCCCTGGTTCGTCGACCAGCTCTTCCTGATCAAGGAGATCGCCGACGAGCTGGCCGCCGCGGACGAGCTCGACCCCGAACTGCTGGCAGAGGCCAAGCGTCACGGCTTCTCCGATGCCCAGATCGCCGACATCCGCACCCTGCGCGAGGACGTCGTGCGCGAGGTGCGGCACGCCCTGGGAATCCGCCCGGTCTACAAGACGGTCGACACCTGCGCCGCCGAGTTCGCCGCGAAGACGCCGTACTTCTACTCCAGTTACGACGAGGAGAGCGAGGTGGCGTCCCGCACCAAGCCGGCGGTGATCATCCTCGGCTCCGGCCCCAATCGCATCGGCCAGGGCATCGAGTTCGACTACTCCTGCGTCCACGCCTCCTTCGCCCTGAGCGACGCGGGCTACGAGACCGTGATGGTCAACTGCAACCCGGAGACCGTCTCCACCGACTACGACACCTCCGACCGCCTGTACTTCGAGCCGCTGACGCTCGAGGACGTGCTGGAGATCGTGCACGCCGAGTCCCTCGCGGGCCCGGTCGCCGGTGTCATCGTCCAGCTCGGCGGCCAGACCCCGCTGGGTCTGTCGCAGGCGCTCAAGGACAACGGCGTGCCGGTCGTCGGTACCTCCCCGGAGGCGATCCACGCCGCCGAGGACCGCGGCGCCTTCGGCCGCGTCCTGGCCGAGGCCGGACTCCCGGCCCCGAAGCACGGCACCGCCACCACGTTCGACGAGGCCAAGGCCATCGCCGACGAGATCGGCTACCCCGTCCTCGTGCGCCCGTCGTACGTGCTCGGCGGCCGGGGCATGGAGATCGTGTACGACGAGACGCGGCTCTCCTCGTACATCGCCGAGTCCACCGAGATCAGCCCCACCCGGCCGGTCCTGGTCGACCGCTTCCTCGACGACGCGATCGAGATCGACGTCGACGCGCTCTACGACGGCACCGAGCTCTACCTCGGCGGCGTCATGGAGCACATCGAGGAGGCCGGCATCCACTCCGGTGACTCCGCCTGCGCGCTGCCCCCGATCACGCTCGGCGGCTACGACATCAAGCGGCTGCGCACCTCCACCGAGGGCATCGCCAAGGGCGTCGGCGTACGCGGACTGATCAACATCCAGTTCGCGCTCTCCGGCGACATCCTGTACGTCCTGGAGGCCAACCCGCGCGCCTCGCGCACCGTCCCCTTCACTTCGAAGGCGACCGCGGTGCCGCTCGCCAAGGCCGCCGCCCGTATCTCGCTGGGCGCGACCATCGCCGAGCTGCGCGAGGAGGGTCTGCTGCCGAAGAACGGCGACGGCGGCACCCTGCCGCTCGACGCGCCGATCTCCGTCAAGGAGGCCGTCATGCCGTGGTCGCGGTTCCGCGACATCCACGGCCGCGGTGTCGACACCGTCCTCGGCCCGGAGATGCGCTCCACCGGCGAGGTCATGGGCATCGACTCGGTCTTCGGCACGGCGTACGCCAAGTCGCAGGCCGGCGCGTACGGCCCGCTGCCCACCAAGGGCCGCGCGTTCATCTCCGTGGCCAACCGCGACAAGCGCTCGATGATCTTCCCGGCGCGCGAGCTGGTCGCCCACGGCTTCGAACTGCTGGCCACCTCCGGCACCGCCGAGGTGCTCAAGCGCAACGGCATCCACGCCAAGGTCGTGCGCAAGCAGTCCGAGGGCGTCGGACCGCAGGGCGAGAAGACCATCGTCCAGCTCATCCACGACGGCGAGGTCGACCTGATCGTCAACACGCCGTACGGAACGGGCGGCCGTCTCGACGGCTACGAGATCCGTACCGCGGCCGTCGCCCGGTCCGTGCCGTGCCTCACGACGGTCCAGGCACTCGCCGCCGCCGTCCAGGGCATCGACGCACTCAACCACGGAGACGTCGGCGTACGTTCCCTCCAGGAACACGCGGAACATCTGACCGCGGCGCGCGACTAGCAGGCCCAGCAGGGGGACACCGGAAACGGTGTCCCCCTCTCTGTGAGGACACCGAGGACACCCCGATGTACAAATTCTTCTTCCAGCTGGTCTTCAAGCGGATGGACCCGGAGCAGGCGCACCACCTGGCCTTCCGGTGGATCCGCCTCGCCGCCCGCATCCCCGCGCTGCGCACCTGCGTCGCCGCCGCGCTCGCCCCCCGCTACAAGGGGCTGCGTACCGAGGCGCTCGGTCTGCGCATGCACGGCCCGTTCGGCCTCGCCGCGGGCTTCGACAAGAACGCCGTCGCGATCGACGGCATGTCGATGCTCGGCTTCGACCACATCGAGATCGGTACGGTCACCGGCGAGCCGCAGCCCGGCAACCCCAAGAAGCGTCTCTTCCGCCTCGTGGCGGACCGCGCGCTGATCAACCGCATGGGCTTCAACAACGAGGGCTCCGCGGCCGTGGCCGACCGCCTGGCCACCCGCAAGCCGGTCTTCCGGACCACGGTCGGCGTCAACATCGGCAAGACCAAGGTCGTGCCGGAGGCCGAAGCGGTCGGCGACTACGTGAAGTCCACCGAGCGGCTCGCCCGCCACGCCGACTACCTCGTCGTGAACGTCTCCTCGCCCAACACCCCCGGCCTGCGCAACCTCCAGGCCACCGAGGCGCTCCGGCCCCTGCTCAGCGCCGTGCGTGAGGCAGCCGACCGGACCGTCACCGACCGGCGGGTCCCCCTGCTCGTAAAGATCGCTCCGGACCTCGCGGACGAGGACGTCGACGCGGTCGCCGATCTCGCGGTCGAGCTGGGTCTGGACGGCATCATCGCCACCAACACCACCATCGCCCGGGACGGCCTCGGCCTGAAGTCCTCGCCGTCCCTGGTCAGGGAGACCGGCGGGCTGTCCGGTGCGCCTCTCAAGGCACGCTCCCTGGAGGTCCTGAGCCGCCTGTACGCGCGCGTGGGCGACCGGATCACCCTGGTCGGTGTCGGGGGCATCGAGAACGCCGAGGACGCTTGGCAGCGCATTCTCGCCGGCGCCACGCTCGTCCAGGGCTACAGCGCCTTCATCTACGAGGGCCCGTTCTACGC
Source organism: Streptomyces sp. NPDC037301 (assembly GCF_055602785.1). NCBI lineage: Bacteria > Bacillati > Actinomycetota > Actinomycetes > Kitasatosporales > Streptomycetaceae > Streptomyces > Streptomyces sp. NPDC037301. Next base: position 111,246 of record NZ_JBVJWD010000011.1, on the reverse strand, counting down.
CCGGGCGATTCACAAGGGCCTGGCCGCGCGCCTGGCCGCCTCCCCGCACGCCACCCTCGCCGAAGCCGTCGGCGCAGAAACCAGGAAGGCCACCGCATGATCCCGGAACCGTTCGGCGCACGCCTGCGCCGCGCCATGGACACCCGCGGGCCGCTCTGTGTCGGCATCGACCCGCACGCCTCGCTCCTCACCGCCTGGGGCCTGAACGACGATGTCGCAGGTCTGGAGCACTTCACGCGTACGGTCGTCGAGGCACTGGCGGACCGGGTCGCCGTCCTCAAGCCGCAGTCCGCGTTCTTCGAGCGCTTCGGCTCGCGCGGCATCGCGGTCCTGGAGAAGGCCGTCGAGGAGGCGCGGGCGGCCGGTGCACTCGTCCTGATGGACGCCAAGCGCGGAGACATCGGCTCCACCATGGGTGCCTACGCGGCGACCTACCTGGACAAGGACTCGCCGCTGTTCTCGGACGCGGTCACCGTCTCGCCGTACCTCGGCTTCGGTTCGCTGCGCCCGGCGCTCGACGCGGCCGTCCTCTCCGGCGCGGGCGTCTTCGTGCTCGCCCTCACCTCCAACCCGGAGGGGGCGGAGGTTCAGCGCGCCACTGCCGCCGACGGCCGTTCGCTGGCCCAGCTGATGCTCGACCATATGGCCGCCGAGAACGAAGGGGCCACCCCGCTCGGCTCCGTCGGCGCGGTGGTGGGCGCCACGCTCGGGGACGCGGGCGTGAATCTCGCCATCAACGGCCCCCTGCTCGCCCCCGGGATCGGGGCCCAGGGTGCGACGCCCGCGGATCTGCCCGGTGTCTTCGGCGACGCGGTGGGCAATGTGGTGCCCAGTGTGAGCCGCGGTGTACTGAGCCAGGGACCGGACGTGGCAGGGCTGCGCGCAGCCGCCGAACGGCTCACGGACGAGGTCCGGGCGGCCGTCGCAGGTAGGTGAACATGCCACGTAACAGCGTGTTGACTGAATCCTGACCAAAAAACTCGGTTGTTATGACTGAAATGTCCTGGTCGGCTGAGGCTGACCAGGACTTTTCGTTGGTTCTCGCTGACTCGAGCGGTCTTGGCCGCTAGTCTCCGTCGAGAGCCGACGTACACAAGTTGTCCGTCGCTCACCTGGTGTGGAGCGTCCAGCTTCCTCACCGGTCCGTATCCGACAGATCGACATCCGAGGTGACGTAGGCGTGGCTCTTCCGCCCCTTACCCCTGAACAGCGCGCAGCCGCGCTCGAAAAGGCCGCCGCGGCTCGCCGGGAGCGGGCCGAGGTCAAGAATCGACTCAAGCACTCCGGCGCCTCCCTCCACGAGGTCATCAAGCAGGGCCAGGAGAACGACGTCATCGGCAAGATGAAGGTCTCTGCCCTCCTGGAGTCCCTGCCGGGCGTGGGCAAGGTCCGCGCCAAGCAGATCATGGAGCGGCTCGGCATCTCCGAGAGCCGCCGGGTCCGGGGTCTCGGCTCCAACCAGATCGCATCCCTGGAGCGAGAGTTCGGCGGCAGCGCCGCCTGACGTTCTCAGGCACCCCTGAGAACCTGGATAATCGCTTCATGGCTGCAACATCCCGGGGGACGTCCCCCGTACCCCCGGACGTACGTCCGCGGCTGACCGTGCTCTCCGGCCCCTCGGGCGTCGGCAAGAGCACGGTCGTCGCCCATATGCGCAAGGCCCACCCCGAGGTATGGCTCTCGGTGTCGGCGACGACCCGCAAGCCGCGCCCCGGCGAGCGCAACGGTGTCCACTACTTTTTCGTGGACAACGACGAGTTCGACAAGCTGATCGCCAATGGCGAGCTGCTGGAGTGGGCCGAGTTCGCCGGCAATCGGTACGGCACGCCGCGCCGTGCCGTGCTTGACCGCCTGGAGGCGGGCGAGCCGGTGCTGCTGGAGATCGATCTCCAGGGCGCCCGGCTGGTCCGGCAGTCGATGCCGGACGCCCGGCTCGTCTTCCTGGCCCCGCCGAGCTGGGAGGAGCTGGTGCGTCGGCTCACCGGCCGGGGGACCGAATCCGCCGAGGTGATCGAGCGCCGGCTCGCCGCTGCCAGGATCGAGCTGGCTGCCGAGTCCGAGTTCGATACGACGCTGGTCAACACCTCCGTCGAGGACGTGGCACGTGAGCTGCTAGCCTTGATGCTGGAGGCTTCCGGCCACCGTGCCGACAGCGACTGACGCAGCCGGCACGCGCGGCAGTACGGAACTCCGCACTGTCAAAGATTTCTTTGATCTTTACCCCCTTCGGAAGGCAGAGAGTGTCCTCTTCCATCACCACGCCCGAGGGCATCATCAACCCGCCGATTGATGAGCTCCTTGAGGCCACCGACTCGAAGTACAGCCTCGTGATCTACGCCGCCAAGCGCGCGCGCCAGATCAACGCGTACTACTCGCAGCTCGGCGAGGGTCTCCTGGAGTACGTCGGTCCGCTCGTCGACACCCACGTGCACGAGAAGCCGCTCTCGATCGCGCTCCGCGAGATCAACGCGGGCCTGCTCACCTCCGAGGCCATCGAGGGCCCCGCGCAGTAAGCAGGAATTGCACCTTCACCACAGGCCCGGCGGCCACGGCTGCCGGGCCTGTGGTGTGTCCGGGGCGACAGCACCGGACCGGGTGCGGTGAGGCAGCATGGGGGTGTTCGTATCCGAGTGCGGGGAGACGCAGTGGACAAGCCGAAGGTCGTTCTTGGGGTCAGCGGAGGCATCGCCGCGTACAAGGCGTGCGAGGTGCTGCGCCGGCTGACCGAGTCCGGTCATGACGTGAGGGTCGTCCCGACCGGGTCGGCGCTGCACTTCGTGGGGGCGGCCACCTGGTCGGCGCTCTCGGGCCACCCGGTGTCGACGGAGGTCTGGAACGATGTCCACGAGGTGCCGCACGTCAGGATCGGGCAGGGAGCCGACCTGGTCGTCGTCGCCCCGGCCACGGCCGACATGCTCGCCAAGGCCGCCCACGGTCTCGCCGACGACCTGCTCACCAACACGCTCCTGACCGCCCGCTGTCCTGTCGTCTTCGCGCCCGCCATGCACACCGAGATGTGGGAGCACCCCGCCACCCGGGAGAACGTCGCCACGCTGCGCCGCCGCGGCGCCGTCGTCATCGAGCCCGCCGTCGGCCGGCTGACCGGCGTCGACACCGGCAAGGGCCGGCTGCCCGACCCCGGGGAGATCTTCGAGGTCTGCCGCCGGGTGCTGGCCCGCGGGCCCGTCGAAGCCGACCTGGCCGGCCGTCACGTCGTGATCAGCGCAGGCGGTACGCGCGAGCCGCTCGACCCGGTGCGCTACCTCGGCAACCGTTCCTCCGGCAAGCAGGGTTTCGCGCTGGCCCGCACCGCGGTCGCCCGCGGCGCCCGGGTCACGCTCATCGAGGCCAACACCGGTCTGCCGGACCCGGCCGGCGCCGACGTCCTGCACGCAGGTACCGCCATACAGCTGCGCGAGGCGGTGCTGAAGGCCGCCGCGGACGCCGATGTGGTCGTGATGGCGGCGGCGGTCGCCGACTTCCGTCCCGCCGAGTACGCGACCGGGAAGATCAAGAAGAAGGACGGTCAGGAGCCCGCGCCCATCAAGCTCGTCCGCAATCCCGACATCCTCGCCGAGGTCGCCGGTGAACGCGCCAGGCCGGACCAGATCGTCGTCGGTTTCGCCGCCGAGACCGACGATGTCCTCGCCCACGGCCGCGAGAAGCTCCGCCGCAAGGGCTGCGATCTCCTCGTCGTCAATGAGGTGGGGGAGCGCAGGACATTCGGCTCCGAGGAGAACGAAGCGGTGGTCCTCGCAGCCGACGGCGGTGAGACCCCGGTGCCGTTCGGTCCCAAGGAGGCGCTCGCCGACACGGTCTGGGATCTCGTGTCGTCGCGGCTCGGATGAAATTCTCGTTTCACGCCATCGCGCAGGCCGAAACCCCTGAAATATGGGCGCAAATGGCTTTTCCGGAAGGCGATTTTCGTACCGTGACGGGCCGTGCCGCAGGTCACAGAACTCCCAAAGGGCGAGACACGTTGTCCGCTGAGCGACAGCGACGGATAAACTGACCCCCGGACCGTGCTGGGCGCAGCTCCCGGCGGTCCGCCAAATGATCAGCCAGCAGCCGCTGCAACCCCAGGGAGCGATGTGTCCCGCCGTCTCTTCACCTCGGAGTCTGTCACCGAGGGTCACCCCGACAAGATCGCTGACCAGATCAGCGACACCATTCTCGACGCGCTGCTCCGTGAGGACCCCCGGTCCCGCGTCGCCGTCGAGACCTTGATCACCACCGGTCTGGTGCATGTTGCGGGTGAGGTCACGACCAAGGCCTACGCCGACATTCCGACCCTCGTGCGCAACAAGATCCTCGAGATCGGCTACGACTCCTCCAAGAAGGGCTTCGACGGCGCCTCCTGTGGCGTCTCGGTGTCCATCGGCGCGCAGTCGCCCGACATCGCGCAGGGCGTCGACACCGCGTACGAGAAGCGGGTCGAGGGTTCCGCCGCAGGTGAAGAAGGGGACGATCTCGACAAGCAGGGCGCCGGCGACCAGGGCCTGATGTTCGGGTACGCCTGCGACGAGACGCCCGAACTCATGCCGCTCCCGATCTACCTCGCGCACCGGCTCTCGCGCCGGCTCTCCGAGGTCCGCAAGAACGGGACCATCCCGTACCTGCGCCCGGACGGCAAGACTCAGGTCACCATCGAGTACGACGGCGACAAGGCCGTCCGTCTCGACACGGTCGTCGTCTCCTCGCAGCACGCCAGCGACATCGACCTCGACTCGCTGCTCGCGCCCGACATTCGCGAGTTCGTCGTCGAGCACGTGCTCGCGCAGCTGATCGAGGACGGCATCAAGCTGGACACCGACGGCTACCGGCTGCTGGTCAACCCGACCGGGCGCTTCGAGATCGGCGGCCCGATGGGCGACGCCGGCCTGACCGGCCGCAAGATCATCATCGACACCTACGGCGGCATGGCCCGCCACGGCGGTGGCGCCTTCTCGGGCAAGGACCCGTCGAAGGTCGACCGCTCGGCCGCGTACGCCATGCGCTGGGTCGCCAAGAACGTCGTCGCCGCGGGCCTTGCCGCCCGTTGCGAGGTGCAGGTCGCATACGCGATCGGCAAGGCCGAGCCCGTCGGTCTGTTCGTCGAGACATTCGGCACCGCCGCGGTCGAGACCGAGAAGATCGAGCACGCCATCGGCGCCGTCTTCGACCTCCGCCCGGCTGCGATCATCCGCGACCTCGACCTGCTCCGCCCGATCTACGCCCAGACCGCGGCGTACGGCCACTTCGGCCGTGAGCTTCCCGACTTCACCTGGGAGCGCACGGACCGCGTGGACGCGCTGCGCACGGCGGCCGGGCTGTAAGTCTGCCGCTCCCAGTCCGTACGCCGGGGCCCGGACGCCGCACGCGGTGTCCGGGCCCCGGTGCGTGCGGCCGCCGGTGTGCTCTCGCCGGGGCCGGTGCACACCGCGAAGACAGCCCAGCAGGGCGTCAGTCAGTGGCAGAGCCACGACCACCAGAACCCGCGTACGAGTATCAATGTCAGTGGTGTCTGGTAGGAATTTGGCTGTGAGCAGCGACAACGAGCGATCCGAGGACCCCGGGGGCGGGGCCCCGGAGCAGCTTGCGCTCATTCGGGAGACGGTACGGAAGGCCAACGTGCCGCGGGCCAAGCCGCGGACCTGGCGCGGCGCCGCGCTCGCCAAGGAGCTGCCCGTCGCCCGGGTGCTGGTCAACAAGGGCGTGCTCCATCTCGACCAGTACTTCGACTACGCCGTGCCCGAGGAGCTCGACGCCGACGCGCAGCCCGGAGTGCGGGTGCGGGTGCGATTCGGGGCCGGGGGGCGCAATGTCCGCGGCGGGCGGCGCGAAGGGGGCGGCCTGATCGACGGGTTCCTCGTCGAGCGGCTCGCCGAATCGGACTACACGGGAGCCCTGGCCGCGCTCGCCTATGTCGTATCGCCCGAACCGGTGCTGGGACCGGAGCTGCTGGCCCTCTCGCGGGCTGTCGCCGACCGTTACGCGGGCAGCCTCGCCGATGTGCTGCAGCTCGCCGTGCCGCCCAGGAACGGACGGGCCGAGTCCAAGCCCTCGCCCGAGCCCCTGCCACCGCCGCCCGCGCCATCGGCGGGGAGCTGGGAGCGGTACGCCCAGGGGCCCGCGTTCCTGCGGGCGCTGGCCGAGGGCGGTGCGCCCCGGGCCGTATGGACCGCCCTGCCCGGCCCGCACTGGCCCCAGGAGATCGCCAGGGCCATGGCCGCGACGCTCGCCTCAGGGCGCGGCGCGCTGGTCGTCGTGCCGGACGGCCGGACCGCGGGGCGGGTGGATGCCGCGCTCACCGAGCTGCTCGGCGAGGGCAGTCACGCGCTGCTGACCGCCGACTCCGGACCGGAGAAGCGGTACCGGGAGTGGCTCGCCGTCCGGCGCGGCTCGGTGCGGGCGGTCGTCGGGACGAGGGCCGCGATGTTCGCACCCGTCGCCGATCTGGGCCTGGTCGCCGTCTGGGACGACGGGGACTCCAGCCACAGCGACGACAATGCCCCCTTCCCGCACGTCCGCGAGGTGCTCGAACTGCGGGCCGCGCATGGCCGGTGCGCATTTTTGCTCGGTGGTACGAACTGCACCGTGGAGGCCGCCCAGCTGGTGGAGAGCGGCTGGGCGCTGCCGCTGCGCGCGGACCGGGAGCAGCTGCGCATCGCGGCGCCCCTGGTGCGTACGGTCGGCGACGGGGAGCTGGCGAGGGACGGGGCCGCGAGGGCGGCCCGGCTGCCCAGCCTGGCCTGGCAGACAGTACGGGACGGGCTGCGCAGCGGCCCCGTCCTGGTCCAGGTGCCGCGCCGCGGATACGCGCCGCGGCTGGCTTGCGAGCGCTGCCGTGAACCCGCCCGGTGCCGGCACTGTGCGGGACCGCTTCAGGCACCGGACCAGCGGGATCTCGACTGCGCCTGGTGCGGGCGGGCCGAGACCGCCTGGCACTGCGTCGCCTGCGGCTCCAGTCGGCTGCGGGCCCAGATCGTCGGCGCCCGCCGCACCGCCGAGGAGCTCGGCCGGGCGTTTCCCGCGGTGCCGGTACGGACGTCGGGCCGCGATCACATCCTGGACTCGGTGCCGGACGCGCCGGCACTGGTCGTCAGCACCCCCGGCGCCGAACCCGTCGCCGAGGGCGGCTACGCGGCGGCGCTGCTGCTGGACGGCTGGGCGATGGTCGGGCGCCCCGACCTACGGGCCGGCGAGGAGGCACTGCGCCGCTGGACGGCCGCGGCCTCGCTGGTGAGGGGGCAGCCGGAGGGTGGCACGGTGGTGATCGTCGCCGAGCCGACGCTGCGGCCCGTACAGGCCCTGGTCCGCTGGGACCCGGTCGGACACGCCCGCCGTGAGCTGGCGGAACGGGCCGAGCTCGGCTTCCCCCCGGTGTCCCGGATGGCCTCGGTGACCGGCTCGCCGGAGGCGCTCGCCGCGTTTCTCACGGCCGCCGAACTGCCGCCGGAGGCCGAGGTGCTCGGCCCGGTCCCGGTGCCGGGCGCCGAGCCGGGCAGGCCCCGCAGGCCCTGGGACGCACCGCCGGGGGAGTCCTGGGAGCGGGCGCTGCTCAGGGTGCCGCCTGGGAGCGGGGCGGCGCTTGCGGCCGCGCTGAAGGCGGCACAGGCGGCGAGGATGTCCCGGGGAGGCGGTGCGCAGGTCCGGATCAGGGTGGATCCGCCGGACATCGGGTGACGGTTCGGTGGGTGAGGCCGGATGAGGAGAGGCGGCTGCCCCGCCGTGCATCGGGCGCGGCGGGGCAGAGGGGTGGGGTGGTCAGCCGTTGCGTGGGCCGGGGAAGATGCCCGGACGCACGTCCTCGCGCGGGGACGTGCGGTCCACCGACGGCTGCGGGGGCATGGAGCGTGCGGCGGGTACGGCGGGCAGTGCGGGCGCATTGGCGGAGCCGGGTGCAATGGGCAGCGGGCGCGGCACCGCTGTCTCCGCGGTGGCCTCGGCCGTTCCCGGCTGCCGGGTGTTGCGGCGGGCGCCGTAGCGGCGGTGCACCGCCTGCTTGGTGACCCCGAGCGCGGAGCCCACCGCGTCCCAGGAGAAGCCCAACGAGCGGTCGAAGTCCACTGCCGCGGTGACCAGGGTCTCGACACTGTCCCGCAGCTCCTGGGCCAGCCTGACGGTGGGGGCCGGGGCCCTGCCGTAGACGACGAAGCCCGTGGACGGGCCGGAGCGGCGCGGACGGTAGACGTTGCCCAGTTGGGCGGTGAGCGTGCGCAGCGCGTCCACCTGCCGCCGGACCCGCTCGATGTCCCGCACCAACAGATGCAGGCTGGCCCGCGCTTGGGCGTCGTGGGTTGCGTGGTCGGCCATGAAGAAGCCTCTCGAACCGGCGTTGAAAGGGATCGGGCCGCACCGTGGCGGCTCGCTTCGGTCAATCTCTCTTGACCAACGCGTCAGCCGGGGATCTGGTCACGGTGCAGGGGCGCATGTGCATATCCAAGGGGCGCGCAGTCATGCGTACGCCCCCCGGTCGCCCGGCCCATAGACTTGGACCGACCGGCAAATGGGGGGCGGCGTCGCGGGGCTGGGCACGCACATCTGCGGCGTTGTCGTCACTCACCATGGCTCCGCCATGCATCGATCCTCCGCCTTGCAGCTGCACGCGCCCAGCCCCGCTCCTTCTCCCACCCCCCATTTGCCGGTCGGTCTTATGCGTTGCTCGTCACCGTACGTTTCGGCCCGAGAGGCAGTCAGCCACCCATGAAGCTCGTCTTCGCAGGCACCCCCGAGGTAGCCGTACCCGCCCTGGACGCCCTGATCGCCTCCGACCGGCACGAGGTGGCCGCCGTCGTCACCCGGCCCGACGCCCCCGCCGGGCGAGGCCGCCGCCTGGTCGCCAGCCCCGTCGCCGAGCGCGCCGAGGAGGCCGGGATCGAGGTGCTCAAGCCCGCCCGGCCGCGCGACGAGGACTTCCTGGCGCGGCTGCGGGAGATCGGCCCGGATTGCTGTCCGGTCGTCGCCTACGGAGCGCTGCTGCCCAAGACCACGCTCGACGTGCCCGCCCGCGGCTGGGTCAACCTCCACTTCTCGCTGCTGCCCGCCTGGCGCGGCGCGGCCCCCGTACAGCACTCGATCATGGCCGGGGACGAGGTGACCGGTGCGTCGACCTTCCTGATCGAGGAGGGGCTCGACTCCGGCCCGGTGTACGGCGTCCTCACCGAAGAGGTACGGCCTACCGACACCAGCGGTGACCTGCTCACCCGGCTGGCGTTCGCGGGCGCGGGGCTGCTCGTCGCGACCATGGACGGCATCGAGGACGGCACGCTGCACGCCGTACCCCAGCCCGCCGAGGGCGTCACCCTGGCGCCGAAGATCACCGTCGAGGACGCCCAGGTGCAGTGGTCCGCCCCTGCCCTGCGGGTCGACCGGGTGGTGCGTGGCTGCACTCCCGCCCCCGGGGCGTGGACGCTGTTCCGCGGGGAGCGACTGAAGGTGATCCAGGCGGTGCCCGTGCTGGACCGTGCCGATCTGGCGCCCGGCGAGCTGTCGGCGGCCAAGAACAATGTGTACGTGGGCACCGGCTCGCACGCCGTCGAACTGCTCTGGGTCCAGCCGCAGGGCAAGAAGCCGATGCGGGCCGCGGACTGGGCCCGCGGGGTGCGGATCGTCCACGGCGAGCTGATGGGGATCTAGCGGAATCCCGGGCCGGGGCGGCGACGTACGCTGGGAGGGTTCGCCCCCTCACCATCAGCGGAGCACCTTTCACGTGAACGACCAGCAGCGTAGCCGTCCCGCCAAGCCGCATCGCCGCCCCAAGAAGGACCCCGTCCGGTTCCTCGCCTTCGAAGCGCTCAGGGCCGTCGACGAACGCGATGCGTACGCCAACCTCGTCCTTCCTCCTCTGCTGAAGAAGGCCCGCGCCAAGGGAGACTTCGACAACAGGGACGCGGCGCTGGCGACCGAACTGGTCTACGGGACGCTGCGCCGCCAGGGGACGTACGACGCGATCGTCGCGGCCTGCATCGACCGGCCGCTGCGCGAGGTCGACCCGCCGGTCCTCGATGTTCTCAACATGGGCGTGCACCAGCTGCTCGGCACCCGTATCCCCACCCACGCGGCGGTCTCCGCCAGCGTGGAGCTGGCCCGTGTGGTGCTCGGCGAAGGGCGGGCCAAGTTCGTCAACGCCGTGCTTCGGAAGGTCTCCGCGGACGACCTCGACGGCTGGGTGGCGCGCGTGGCCCCGTCGTACGACGAGGACGCCGAGGACCACCTCGCGGTCGTGCATTCGCATCCGCGTTGGGTCGTGTCCGCGCTCTGGGACGCACTGGGCGGCGGCCGTGCCGGGATCGAGGACCTCCTCGAAGCGGACAACGAACGGCCCGAGGTCACCCTGGTCGCCCGCCCCGGCCGCTCCACCACCGACGAACTGCTCACCGCCCTCGGTGACGAGAACGGCCTGCCCGGCCGCTGGTCACCCTACGCCGTACGGATGGCGGAGGGCGGCGAGCCCGGCGCGCTGACCGCCGTGCAGGAGGGCCGGGCCGGGGTCCAGGACGAGGGCAGCCAGCTGGTTGCCGCCGCCCTTGCCAACGCACCGCTGGAGGGCAGCGACACCCGGTGGCTCGACGGCTGTGCGGGGCCCGGCGGCAAGGCCGCCCTGCTCGGCGCACTCGCCGCCGGACGCGGTGCCGCCCTGCTCGCCGCCGAGAAGCAGCCGCACCGGGCCCGCCTCGTAGCGCGCGCGCTGGCCGGCAACCCCGGCCCGTACCAGGTGATCACCGCCGACGGAACCCGCCCGCCGTGGCAGCCCGGCACCTTCGACCGGATCCTGATGGACGTCCCGTGCTCGGGCCTCGGCGCGCTGCGCCGCCGCCCGGAGGCGCGCTGGCGGCGCCGCCCGGAGGACCTGGAGAGCTTCGCACCGCTGCAACGCGGTCTGCTGCGTGAGGCGTTGAAGGCGGTACGGGTCGGCGGCATCGTCGGTTACGCGACCTGCTCACCGCATCTTGCGGAGACCCGGGTCGTCGTCGAGGACGTGCTCAAGGGGCGTGGCGGCCCGCCGGCCGATGCGGAGTGGGTCGATGCCCGCCCGCTGATGCCGGGAGTGCCCGCGCTGGGCGACGGTCCCGACGTCCAGTTGTGGCCGCATCTGCACGGCACCGACGCGATGTACCTGGCACTGCTGCGCCGGACCGCCTGAGGCAGGCCGGGGCCGCGCGAGACCGGCAGGCGGTCAGGGTCCGAGGCACGTGCGACCGGCACGGGTACTGGCCGCCGCCGGGACCGGCCGCCCGCCGGATTCGGTGCCGGCCCGTTGGCAGAAGGCCCTTGGCCGCCTGTCGGCAGTAGGCCCACCGCCTCAGGGCCCCGTACCGCCCCCGAAGGGCCCGACGCGGGCTGAAACGCCCGTATCGCACGGCCGGGAGGCCTGGATTCCGCGAACTGTAATGATCCCGTGAGGCTTTGGCCCGCACCAGGGCGGGGAAGTGGCGCGGAACATGGCAGGCTTGGCACATGGCTCAGATCAACCCCAGCATCCTGTCCGCCGACTTCGCCCGTCTCGCCGAGGAGGCGAAGGCAGTCGAAGGTGCCGACTGGCTCCATGTCGATGTGATGGACAACCACTTTGTGCCCAATCTGACCCTCGGCGTGCCGATCGTGGAATCGCTGAGCCGGGCCACGGACACTCCGCTGGACTGCCATCTGATGATCGAGGACCCGGACCGCTGGGCACCGCAGTACATCGAGGCGGGCGCCGGTTCCGTCACCTTCCACGTGGAGGCCGCGGCAGCCCCCGTACGGCTGGCGCGGGAGATCCGGGCCAAGGGTGCCCGCGCCTCCATGGCGCTCAAGCCCGCGACGCCCATCGAGCCGTACGAGGACCTGCTCCCCGAACTCGACATGCTGCTGATCATGACGGTGGAGCCGGGCTTCGGCGGCCAGGCTTTCCTGGACATCATGCTGCCGAAGATCCGCCGCACCCGTGAGCTGATCTCCAAGCACGGCCTCGAACTGTGGCTCCAGATCGACGGCGGCGTCTCGGAGTCCACCATCGAGCGGTGCGCCGAGGCCGGTGCGGACGTTTTCGTCGCGGGTTCGGCGGTGTACGGGGCCGAGGACCCGGCCGAAGCGGTGCGCGCCCTGCGCGCCAAGGCGGAAGCGGCCACCGCCTCGGCGGCCTGGGCGTGCCGCCACTGAAGCCGGAACCCGCTCCGGCCTCCGATTACAGGTCGGCCCGGCCAAGGGCAGATGAACGCGGTCCGACAGGACCGATCAAGGATCGCCGGATCTGACAGGATGAACGGCGTATCGAGAGTGTGAACAGCAGTGAGGAGATCGCGGTGTCTGCAATGTCGGCGGGACGGTCCGCCCTGCGGATGGGGCCCGCGGAGCTGGTGCAGGCGGCGGCCATGGCCCGTCGCTTCTACCTCGAAGGAAAGTCGAAGATCCAGATCGCCGAGGAGTTCGGCGTCAGCCGCTTCAAGGTGGCCCGGGTCCTGGAGACGGCTCTTGAGCGCGACCTCGTACGGATCGAGATCCGCGTCCCCGCCGAGCTGGACGCCGAGCGCTCCGACGCGCTCAGGGCCCGCTACGGGCTGCGTCACGCGGTCGTCGTCGAATCTCCGGCGGAGGAGCAGGACGACGCACCGGACCCGGAGAACCTGGGTGAGGTCGCGGCGGAGCTTCTCGGGGAACTGGTGAACGAGGGCGATGTGCTCGGCCTGGCCTGGGGCCGGTCCACCATCCACATGGCGGCGGCGCTCGACCGGCTGCCGCCGTGCACGGTCGTGCAGCTCACCGGGGTGTACGACGCCGGGACGGCCGAGCGCGGCTCGGTCGAGGCGGTCCGGCGGGCCGCCCAGGTGGCCGGCGGTGAGGCCCACCCGATCTACGCGCCGATGCTGCTGCCCGACCCGGCCACGGCCGCCGCGCTGCGCCATCAGACCGGTATCGCCCGCGCCTTCGAGTACTTCGACAAGGTGACGGTCGCAGCGGTGTCCATCGGCTCCTGGGAGCCGGGCATCTCCACCGTCCACGACATGCTCACGGACGAGGAGCGGGCGCACTACGCGTCGCTCGGCGTCGCCGCCGAGATGTCCGCGCACCTCTTCGACACGGAGGGGCGGCGGGTCGGCCGGGACCTGGGGGAGCGATGCATCACGGTCGAGGCCGACCGGCTGCGCCGCATCCCCGAGGTGGTGGCGATCGCGGGCGGCCAGCGGAAGGCCGCGGCGATCGGGGCGGTACTGCGGTCCGGGCTCGTCACCAGCCTGGTGACGGATACGGCGGCGGCCGACTATCTGTTGACCGAGTCGGCGGCGCCGCGGCGGCCGGCGCTGGAGCGGGCGGATCCGGACGGGGTCTAAGCGGGTGCCGGGGGCGGGCAGCGGTGGTTGCGGTGATTGTTGCCGGGGCCGCCCGGTGGCCGCTGTGTCCTCAACCGCCGGACGGGCTTGATTTTGCCGCCCGGCGATTGAGTGGCCTTGACCGACGAGTCCGGTGGTTCAGTTCTGGGCCACGCCCAGGACCGTGGCCTCCAGGTACTCTTCCGGCTCCTCGTACTGGCTCACATCGGCCGGGTTGTAGCGGGGGGTCTGCCGTGACCAGTCCAGGTTGCCGCGCATCCAGCTCCGCATCCCGTCCAGGTACGGTGTGAGCATCCAGGACAGCTGCGGGTACACGGCCAGCAGTTCGGCCTCGGCGGTGAGGAACCGCTCCGTCTCCGTGGCGATCTCCGCGCAGACGTGTTCGAGCGCCTGCTGCTTGCCGTAACCGCGGTGGTGCCGGACCAGATGGACGAGATTGTGGATCTCGCCGAGCACCTGCTCCTTCTCGTACGAGTACACGTCGTTGGCCCAGCACACGACATTGCACGACGCTTCCAGCGCGGTGATGAACCGGGAATCGTGGTGGATCGACTCGGGAGCCTCGATCCCGGCCACGATCTCTATCAGGTCCATGCAGACATGTATCGCGCCGGTGTGGCGACGCTTGGCGATGTACGTCTCCTCGGACGGCACCACCCCTGCGGCCCGGTTCCCGGCCTCCCAGGTGGTGGCCGTCGTGAGATACGTGGTGAGGTGCCGGCCGAACCGGGTGCGCCAGTGCGCGGCCGCGGTCGGCGTCGTCCGTTCCCACAGATCGACCAGGGCGACCACGGCGGCGGGAAGGTCCTCGTCCGGCAGGGTGCCCGTACCGGTGCCCTCGATCACGGACCGCATCGATGCGACCACGTCCCGCACCCGCTCCGGGCTGCGGCCCAGGTGACCGTCGTCGAGCTGGTCGTCGACGAGAAACAGCCATACGAACCAGTCGGCGACGAGGTCGAGATTCTTGCCGTCGGCGGTCGGATGCACCATGCCGACGAACGCTCCGAAGTCCGCTTGCTCGAAGCGCTCCCTGGCTGAATCGCGGTGCACCAGACCGGTGTTGCGGATCCAGCTGTCGAGGTGGGCCCGGGTGTGCCCGACGTGCGGATTCGTCCGTTGGGGGAACGGGCAGTAGATGTCCGGCAGTTCGCTCTCCACGGGTGGGTCGTGATCCTCTCCGGTCGTACGTGTGACGGAAGTTGTGACCGTCCGCCAGTTCCTCCGGGGCGTAGTCGTGACCCACGGGACCTGCGGATTTGAAGCTACCCGACCGCTTGTCACCAGGTCCAGGGAAGATGATCGCGAATGATTCGGATGCCGTACGGGTAGGGTCCGTGGGTAAGGCAGGTTCCACTTGCCCGGGACTCCCGTTCCGTTCCTTTGGGGGAACGTATGAACGCGGGGGCCATTTGCTGTGTCTTCCTGGAAGCGACCTGCTCCGTTTCGTATGAAAAAATGAGCGTTATGCGTTTTCTTGAGCCCGGCACTGGTCGCTACACAGACTCCCCCTCGGTCCCGTACGACCTCACGTACGACGATGTCTTCATGGTTCCGGGCCGTTCGGCGGTCGGTTCCCGTCAGGGTGTCGACCTCTCCTCGCCGGACGGCAGCGGCACCACCATCCCGCTCGTCGTCGCGAACATGACGGCCATCGCGGGACGCCGGATGGCCGAAACGATCGCCCGCCGCGGCGGGCTCGTCGTCATCCCTCAGGACATCCCGATCGACGTCGTCGCCGATGTCGTCTCCTGGGTGAAAACGCGCCACCTCGTGCTCGACACGCCGATCGTGCTGGCCCCGGGCCAGACGGTCGCCGACGCCCTGTCCCTGCTGCCGAAACGCGCGCACGGCGCGGGCGTCGTCGTCGACGAGGAGCAGCGGCCCCTCGGTGTCGTCACCGACCACGACCTGACCGGTGTCGACCGCTTCACCCAGCTCTCCGAGGTCATGTCCAGGGATCTGGTGCTGCTCGACGCGGACATCGACCCGCGCGATGCGTTCAACAAGCTCGACGGCGCCCACCGCAAGCTCGCCCCCGCGGTCGACGCGGACGGCCGGCTCGTCGGCATCCTCACCCGTAAGGCCGCACTGCGCGCCACCCTGTACACGCCCGCCACCGACGCGGCCGGCAAGCTGCGGATCGCCGCCGCAGTCGGGATCAACGGCGATGTGGCCGGCAAGGCCAAGCAGCTCCTGGACGCGGGCGTCGACACGCTCGTCGTGGACACCGCCCACGGCCACCAGGAGTCCATGATCAGCGCGGTCAGGGCCGTCCGGGCGCTCGACCCGCAGGTGCCGATCGTCGCGGGCAACATCGTCGCCGCCGAGGGTGTGCGCGACCTCGTCGAGGCCGGCGCGGACATCATCAAGGTCGGTGTCGGCCCCGGCGCCATGTGCACCACCCGGATGATGACCGGTGTGGGCCGGCCGCAGTTCTCCGCAGTCCTGGAGTGTGCCGCCGAGGCGAAGAAGTACGGCAAGCACGTCTGGGCGGACGGCGGCGTCCGTCACCCGCGCGATGTCGCCATGGCGCTCGCCGCGGGCGCGTCCAACGTGATGATCGGCTCCTGGTTCGCCGGTACGTACGAGTCGCCGGGTGACCTCCAGCAGTCCGCCGACGGCCGCTTCTACAAGGAGTCCTTCGGCATGGCGTCCGCGCGCGCCGTGAAGAACCGTACGTCGGACGAGTCGGCGTACGACCGGGCCCGCAAGGCGCTCTTCGAGGAGGGCATCTCCACCTCGCGGATGTTCCTCGACCCGGCCCGGCCCGGCGTCGAGGACCTGATCGACTCGATCATCGCGGGCGTCCGTTCCTCCTGCACCTATGCCGGAGCGGCCTCCCTGGAGGAGTTCGCCGAGAAGGCGGTCGTCGGGGTGCAGAGTGCCGCCGGTTATGCCGAGGGCAAGCCGCTGCACGCCAGCTGGAGTTGATTCCGAGATCCCGCAACACCGTTGCCCCTCACGGCCGTTCGTGCCGTGAGGGGCAACGGCGTTTCCGGGTGCCCTCGCGTGGCTCGGGGATGTCCGATTCCTGCCCTCGGATACCATGGTGAACCGCTCCAACCCCATTGAGATGTAAGTAATATGAAGCGCAATCAGCTGCCCGCCTCTCTGTGGTAAGGGATCTCATGTCCTTCTTCACCGACCTGGCCCATCAGTACATCGACGGAGAGTGGAGGCCGGGCAAGGGGTCCTGGGACATCATCGACTTCAATCCGTACAACGGGGAGAAGCTCGCCTCGATCACGGTCGCCACGGCCGACGAGGTGGACCAGGCGTACCGGTCCGCCGAGGCCGCCCAGCGGGCGTGGGGCGACACCAATCCGTACGCCCGCCGGCTGGTGCTGGAGCGGGCGCTGCGCGTCGTCGAGGAGCGCGAGCCCGAGATCGGCGATGCGATCGTCGCGGAACTGGGCGGCACCCGGCTGAAGGCGGCCTTCGAGCTGCATCTCGCCAAGGAGTTCCTGCGGGAGTCGATCCAGCTCGCGCTGCGGCCCTCCGGGCAGATACTGCCCTCGCCGACCGAGGGCAAGGAGAACCGCGTCTACCGGGTGCCCGTCGGTGTCGTGGGTGTCATCAGCCCCTTCAACTTCCCGTTCCTGCTGTCGCTGAAGTCGGTCGCCCCCGCCCTGGCGCTCGGCAACGCCGTGGTGCTCAAGCCGCACCAGAACACCCCGGTCTGCGGCGGCACGCAGGTGGCGAAGGTGTTCGAGGAGGCGGGGCTGCCGGCCGGGCTCCTGAACGTCGTGGTCACCGACATCGCGGAGATCGGTGACGCACTGCTGGAGCACCCCATTCCGCAGGTCATCTCCTTCACCGGTTCGGACAAGGTGGGACGGCACGTCGCCACGGTCTGCGCGGCGAACCTCAAGCGCGCCGTGCTCGAACTCGGCGGCAACAGCGCGCTCATCGTCCTCGACGACGCCGATCTGGACTACGCCGTGGACGCGGCCGTCTTCAGCCGGTACGTGCACCAGGGCCAGGTCTGCATGGCCGCGAACCGGATCCTGGTCGACCGCTCGGTGGAGAAGGAATTCACCGAGAAGTTCGTCGCCAAGGTCGCTTCGCTACGGGTGGGGGACCCGGCCGACCCGGAGACCCAGATCGGCCCGCTGATCAACTCCTCGCAGGCCGAGGCCATTTCATCGCTCGTCGACCAGACCGTCGAGGCCGGCGCGACGGCCCTGCTGCACGGCAGCGCCGACGGCAATCTGGTGAGCCCGTCCGTGCTGACCGGTCTGGCCGCGGATTCCCCCGTCCTGTCCCAGGAGATCTTCGGGCCGGTCGCGCTCCTCGTGCCGTTCGACGGCGAGGACGAGGCGGTACGGATCGCCAACGACACCCCGTACGGCCTGAGCGGCGCGGTGCACACCGGCAACATCGAGCGCGGCGTACGGATCGGGCAGCGGATCCACACCGGCATGATCCACATCAACGACGGCACGGTCCACGACGAGCCCATCGTCCCGTTCGGCGGCGAGAAGAGCTCCGGCCTCGGCCGGCTGAACGGCGAATCGATGATCGAGGCCTTCACCACCCAGAAGTGGATCTCGGTGCAGCACGGCCGTTCGCAGTTCCCGTTCTGACCGGTCACCGGATGCGGTGAGCGCGCCCCGCGGGGCGGGGCCGTGGTCTACTTCGGGGGCGGCACCCTGCCGCCCCCGACGCCGGCCATCGCAGAGAAGTGAACCGCCCGAAGTGCGCCTGAACGACCTCGACGAACGCATCGTCCACGCCCTCGCCGAAGACGCCCGGCGCTCCTACGCGGACATCGGCGCGCTCATCGGCCTGTCCGCGCCCGCCGTGAAACGCCGCGTGGACCGGCTGCGCGCCGAGGGCGCGATCACCGGCTTCACGGTGCGGGTGGACCCGGCGGCGCTGGGGTGGGAGACCGAGGGGTTCATCGAGATCTACTGCAGCCGCAATACGTCGCCGGAGGCGATCAAGCAGGGGCTTGCGCGGTATCCGGAGATCGCGTCGGCCTCCACGGTGACGGGGGAGGCCGACGCGATCGTGCAGGTCTTCGCCGCGGACATGCGCCACTTCGAGCAGGTGCTCGAGCGGATTGCGGGCGAGCCGTATGTGGAGCGGACGAAGTCCGTGCTCGTGCTGTCGCCATTGCTGCGGCGGTACTCGTCGGGGTCGCCCGAGTAGGGCGCCGGGCTGCGCCCGGCGGCCGCCCTGTCCTCAATCGCCGGACGGGCTGGACAGCTACCGGGCGGGCCGGTGATACCCCGGCTGCGGGTCTTCGACGAGGTGTCGGGCTGAGACCTGCGTCACCTGCTTGACCTGCAGAGACGTCAAGCGCAATGAATCGCCGCCACAGGCCGTCGGCGCGCAATGGATCGACGGTGTACGCGCAACGGTCGTGCCTTGTCCGGTTCGAGTGGCGGACCGTACCGTCGATACGTCCCCGCCCCGCCCGCACCGCCCGAGGTCAGCCATGCCGCCGTTGCGAACCGCCCTGCTCCAGAGCTCCGGACGACCCGGGCATGTGGACGAGAACATCAAGGTGCTCGACGGAGCCGCACGGCGGGCGGCGGATGCCGGGGTTCGGCTTCTCGTCTGTCCCGAGCTGTTCCTGACCGGGTACGCGATCGGGGCCGACGTGCCACGGCTGGCCGAGCCGGCGGACGGGCCTTCTGCCCGGGCCGTCGCCGAGATCGCCGCACGGCACGGGCTCGCGGTCCTCTACGGCTACCCGGAGCGCGCGGGCGAGCAGATCTTCAATGCCGCGCAGCTCATCGGGCCGGACGGGTCGGCGCTCGCGAACTACCGCAAGACCCACCTCTTCGGCTGCTTCGAGCAGGAGTGGTTCACCCCGGGCGAGCAGCTTGTCGTCCAGGCCGAGCTGGACGGCGTACACATCGGGATCATGATCTGCTACGACGTCGAGTTCCCGGAGAACGTCCGCTCGCACGCCCTTGCGGGCACCGATCTGCTGCTGGTACCCACCGCGCAGATGCACCCCTTCCAGTTCGTCGCCGAGTCCGTCGTACCGGTCCGCGCGTTCGAGAGCCAGATGTACGTGGCGTACGTCAACAGGACCGGCCCGGAAGGCGAGTTCGAGTTCGTCGGGCTGAGCTGCCTGGCCGGTCCCGACGGCACCGTCCGCACCCGCGCCGGACGCGGCGAGGAACTGGTCATCGGTGAGGTCGACCCCGAGTTCCTGAGCGCGTCGCGTGCCGCCAACCCGTATCTGAACGACCGCCGCCCCGGTCTGTACGGCTCCCTCGTCTGAGCCCGCCACCCCTCGTTCCATTTTTTTCGCGCAAGGAGTCCGTACCCCATGACGTCCACGGTGCCCAACGCCGTCCAGCACACCGACGCGGCTGAGCCGATCACCATGTTCGGGCCGGACTTCCCCTACGCGTACGACGACTTCCTGGCGCACCCCGCGGGGATCGGGCAGATACCGGCGACCGAGCACGGCACCGAGGTCGCCGTCATCGGCGGCGGGCTCTCCGGCATCGTCGCCGCGTACGAGCTGATGAAGATGGGGCTCAAGCCCGTCGTCTACGAAGCGGACGAGATCGGCGGCCGGCTGCGCACGGTCGGATTCGACGGCTGCGATCCGGAACTCACCGCGGAGATGGGCGCGATGCGCTTCCCGCCGTCCTCCACCGCTCTCCAGCACTACATCGATCTGGTCGGCCTGGAGACGAAGCCGTTCCCCAACCCGCTCTCCCCGGCCACCCCGTCGACCGTCGTCGACCTCAAGGGCGAGTCGCACTACGCGCGGACCATCGCCGATCTGCCGCAGGTCTACCGCGATGTGATGGACGCCTGGAACCGGTGTCTGGACGAGGGCGCGGACTTCTCCGACATGAACCGCGCGATGCGCGAACGCGATGTGCCCCGCATCCGGGAGATCTGGGCGAAGCTCGTCCAGAAGCTCGACAACCAGACCTTCTACGGATTCCTCTGCGACTCCGACGCCTTCAAGTCGTTCCGGCACCGTGAGATCTTCGGCCAGGTCGGCTTCGGCACCGGCGGCTGGGACACCGACTTCCCCAACTCCATCCTGGAGATCCTGCGCGTCGTCTACACCGAGGCGGACGACCACCACCGGGGCATCGTCGGCGGCAGCCAGCAGCTCCCGCTGCGGATCTGGGACCGCGAACCGCAGAAGGTCGTCCACTGGCCGCTCGGCACGTCACTGTCCTCGCTGCACAATGGCGAGCCGCGCCCCGCCGTGACCCGGCTGACCCGCACCGCCGGAAACCGGATCACCGTCACCGACGCCACCGGTGACATACGCACCTACCCCGCCGCGATCTTCACCGGGCAGTCCTGGCTGCTGCTCTCGAAGATCGACTGCGACGACGCGCTCTTCCCGATCGACCACTGGACGGCGATGGAGCGCACCCACTACATGGAGTCGTCCAAGCTGTTCGTCCCGGTCGACCGGCCGTTCTGGCTGGACAAGGCCGTCGACGACAGGGGGGTGCCGACGGGGCGGGACACCATGTCGATGACGCTCACCGACCGGATGACCCGGGGCACCTACCTCCTCGACGACGGGCCCGACAGGCCGGCCGTCATCTGCCTCTCGTACACCTGGTGCGACGACAGCCTGAAGTGGCTGCCGCTCTCCCCGAACGAGCGTATGGAGGTCATGCTGAAGTCGCTCGGCGAGATCTACCCGAACGTCGACATCAGAAAGCACATCATCGGCAACCCGGTGACGGTCTCCTGGGAGAACGAGCCCTACTTCATGGGCGCGTTCAAGGCCAATCTGCCGGGCCACTACCGCTACCAGCGGCGGCTGTTCACCCACTTCATGCAGGACCGGCTGCCCGCCGACAAGCGCGGACTCTTCCTCGCGGGCGACGACATCTCCTGGACGGCCGGATGGGCCGAGGGCGCAGTACAGACCGCGCTCAACGCCGTGTGGGGTGTGATGACCCAGTTCGGCGGCGCGACCGATGCGACGAACCCCGGCCCCGGCGATGTCTTCGACGACATCGCCCCGGTCGAACTCCCGGAGGACTGAGACCGGTCGGTCCGGGACCTGTTCGGTGTCACGCGGGCCGGCAGACGCTGCGCTGCCGGCCCAGGCCCGAGATCTCGACCTCCATCACATCGTCCGGACCCAGGTAGGGGAAGCGGCCGGACAGCGCCACACCCTGCGGAGTACCGGTGTTGATGACGTCGCCGGGCTCCAGCACCAGATACTGCGACAGATGGTGCACCAGATGCGCCACGCTGAAGATCATGTCCGCGGTGCTGGAGTCCTGCCTCGGCTCCCCGTTCACATAGCTGCGCAGCCGCAGCTGCTGCGGGTCACCGACCTCGTCGGCCGTCACCAGCACCGGCCCCAGCGGGTTGAACGTGGCGCAGCTCTTGCCCTTGGACCACTGGCCGCCCGACTGCTCCAGCTGGAAGGCGCGCTCGGAGACGTCGTTGCTGACGGCGTAGCCCGCGATGTGTGCGGCGGCGTCGGCGGGCGAGTCCAGGTAGGAGGCGCGACGGCTGATGACGACGGCCAGCTCCACCTCCCAGTCGGTCTTCTTCGAGCCGCGCGGGATCAGCACGTCGTCGTACGGGCCGACGACCGTGTTCGGCGACTTGTAGAAGAGGATCGGCTGCGTGGGTGGCTCGGCACCCGACTCCGCCGCGTGGGCCGCGTAGTTCTGGCCGATGCAGAGCAGTGCGGAGGGACGGGCCACCGGGGCTCCGATCCGTCGGCCCGTGATGTCGATCTCCGGGAGCGCCGGCTCGGCGGGGATCAGGTGCGGATTGTCGGCGAGCGTGGCGAGGAACGCGCCGTCGATGTCGTGGGTGATGCCGGACAGGTCGTGGTGACGGCCCTCGGGGCAGATGGCAACGGGGCGCTCATGGCCCGGCTCGCCGATGCGCATCAGTCGCATGACGGTGAACTCTCCTGACAGGTATGGGGGTTGGGGAGGGGTAGGGCCGTTCGTCCCTGATCACCGCACAGCGCTAGCGCAGACGGATGAGGGCGTCGGCGGTGACCGCGTGGACCGGGGGGCGTCCGGCGAGCAGCCGCAGCACCTCGTTGACGGCGCTCATTCCGAGCCGCTGCCGGCACTCGACGCTGCCCGCTGCCTGGTGCGGGGTGAGCAGCACATTCGGCAGGGAGCGGAAAGGGTGGCCGGCGGGCAGCGGCTCGGCGTCGAAGACATCGATCGCCGCGTCCAGCCGGCCCGATGCCAGTTCGGCGAGGAGTGCGTCCTCGTCGACCAGCCACGACCTGGCGGTGTTCACCAGGCCGGCCCCGTCCGGCATCAGCGCCAGCTGTTCGGCGCCGATCATCCTGTGGGTCTCCTCGGTGACCGGCGCGTGCACGGCCACGATCCTGCTGCGCGACAGCAGAGTCCGAAGCGGTACGGACTTCACGCCGAGCGCCTCGGCGTCCGCAGCGGAGAGGTACGGGTCGGTGACGCTGACCCGCGCCCCCATCGCCCGCACCAGGGCGATGTAGGCACGTCCGGTGCGGGAGGCGCCGATCACGCCGATGTCGCTGCCGTGGATCTCGTGGCGGGGCGGGGCCTCGCTCGCCGCCGCCCACTCCAGCCCGCCGCGCAGCGCGTGGTCGAAGCGCTGGATGCGGTGGAGCAGCGAGAGCGTGAACGCGAGAGCCACCTCGGCGACCGGGCGGGCCATCTCGTCGCCCGCCTGGGTGACCAGGATGCCCCGCCGGAACACCTCCTCGGTGACATAGGGCGCGACCGCCGAGCCGGTGTGCGCCACCAGCTCCAACCGGTCGGCCGATGCGAGGAGTCCGGCGTCCACCTTGGGCGCCCGCCACGAGGTGATCAGCGCGCGGGTGCCGGGCAGCGCCGCGGCCACCGCTGCCCGGTCCCAGTGGTCGTCCAGGACCGTCAGCTCCGCCGCGCGCTCCAGCTCCCGCCACACCTCGGCGGTGAAGAACTGGGCCCGCAGGCCCGGCGGTACGGCGACGACCACCCGCGGGCGGTCGACAGGGTCAGGAGAGCCAGGCATCGAGGTGCTCCGCAACGAAGGCGTCATCGGTCAGCCAAGGGTAGGCCGCGGCCACCCGGCTGATCTCCTCCGCCTGCCCCGGGGAGAGCGTCTCGACCGGGTCCAGGCACCTGATGTTCGCCAACAGGCCCTGGCGGTGCAGCACTTCGTGCACCCCGGCGATGCAGTCGCGGAACGCGCCGCGCACATCGAAGACCGCGCCATGTCTGTCAATGCATCGTCCCCAGCCAAGTCCTCCGCTTCGTCCCGTCGTGCTCTGTTGCGGGCTTCGGGGCTGGCCGGTCTGGTCATGGCCGGTTCGGCCGTGGCCTCCGGCTCGGCGCATGCCGCACCGTCGCACGCAGGCGATGTGCTGCGTGTCGACACGGTCGCCGAGCTGCGCGCGCTGAACACCAAGCCGCTCGACGACGGCACCCAGGTCCTGGTCGCCGGCTACCACGCCCCCGGCGACGGCGGCGCGATGGCCGTGCGCTGGGACGGGAAGTCCGACACCGCGCACAACGGCGGAACGGTCATCGCACCCACCGCCACCAGGACCGGCCGCTGGCTCCAGCTCCACACCGGAACCCTCGACTTCCGCGCCTTCGGCCACTTCGACGCCGAAGAACCCGCCGACGCCGCCCTCGACGCGATGATCGCCGACAACAGCGTCCACCGCATCGAGGCCCACACCGACCTCCTCTTCACCAAACGCCACCTCTGGCACCGCTCCAACATCGAACTCGACTTCGGCGGCCACCGCATGCGCACCGAAGGCATCGAGAAGAACACCCACGACAACCCCTTCGGCGCCGTCCTCTCCTTCCGCGGCACCGTCACCGACACCACCGTCGAGCACGCGCTCTCCGGCAAGGTCATCGAGCTCACCGACACCTTCCCGGTCCCCGACGCCAAGGCGTTCGAGGTCGGTCAGTGGTGGGCCGTGCAGGCCGATCCGGTCGCGGGCGGCGGCGGTGACGAGCGCGAGCTGCAGAAGCTGGTCGAGATCACCGAGATCATCGACGCGGACCACATCCGGATCGGCTACCTCAACGGCTGGGAACTCGCCGCGGGCCGCAACCTCACCTGGACCCGCATCGAGCCGGTCCACAACACCCACATCCGCAATCTGGTCTTCGAGGGCGCCGGCCCGGACGAGTACAGCGGCTCCCACCCCGTCAGCTTCGAGTACGCCGTCGGCTGCGACGTCTCCGGGATCCACGCCTCCGGCTCCTTCTGGCCGGTCATCATGCGCCGCTGGTGCACCCGGTTCCGTACCGAGGAGTGCTCCCTGAAGAACCCGCCCACCGTCGAGTACGGCGGCGCGGGCTATCTCACGCAGCAGATCTACTGTCTCTACGGACGGGTCGCGGACTGCACGACCAGCAACGTCCGTCATCTCAACGACCTCACCGCCTCCGCCTACTGCACCGTCGTGAACTGCCACGGCGACGGCGACGACGCGGGCGGCAACCCCTTCACGACACACGGGCAGTACGAGCACGATCTCCTCTTCGACGGCAACTCCGGACTGATGGACATAGCCAACTCCGGTGCGCAGTGGGGGATTTCCGCGAAGCGGATCACCGTACGCAGACATGTCTGCTCCTGGTTCACCGCCAACACCAAGATCACCGATCTGACCCTCGAGGACATCACGGTGATCGCGCGCCCCACCTTCGACCAGGCCGGCACCCTCACCGTCAACGCCGACGGAGCCCAGGTGCGCGGCTGCACCGCCAGGACCTTCGCCATCGCCCAGCGCTCCGCCCGCTCCACCCGGCCGACCACCATCAGCGACTGCTCCTTCGAGCCGCCCACGGGCGCCGTCCTCGTCCAGACTCCGGTCACCGCTCCCGTCCACTTCGTACGCTGCACCTTCAAGGGCGTCGACGGCGCGATCCTGCGCGGTGCGGGGCCCGTCCACTTCACCGACTGCACCGTCACCGGCGCCGAGAACGCGGCCCCGCTCTCGGTCGGATCGGCGGATCTGCGGATCGACGGCGGCAGTTACGACAACACCGGCATCGAACTCAGCGCCGTGCGCGACCAGCGGATCACCGTCACCGGCGGCACCCGCCTCACCGGCAGCAACAAGGCCAAGGTGCTTCTCGGCCGCGCGGCCGGCCCCGGGAAGGTGACCTGGGACATCAACGCGCTCAGCAGCGCCGCCTCGGGACCGGACACCGCCCATGTGCGCATCGCCGACGGCAGGAACCACTACGCGGCGACCGGCAGCCGCTACACCGGCGGCACGCTCCACCTCGCCCCGGACGCACTCGATTCGGCCCTGCACACCGCGTGCGTGGAGGACGGTACGAAGCGCGGCGCGATGCCCGCGAACAGCGACTCGATGCGCACGGACGGAAATCTGACGCTGTGACCGCCGTCATCAGAACCGCGACGACGGCCGACGATGCGGCCCTGGCCGCCCTGTGGCAGCGGTGCTTCGACGCCCCGCAGATCGCCGCCCTCCATGCCCTCGACCCGGACCGCCACCGCCATACGTTCGTCGCGCAGAACGGTCCGGGGGGCGGGATCGACGCGGTCGTCGTCTACGTACCGAGGCTGATCCGCGACGCACACGGCACTCCGCAGCGGGTCGGCGGCATCGGCAGCGTCGCCACCCGTCCCGAGGCCCGGGGGCAGGGGCTGGTGCGTCGGCTGCTGGTGGAGGCGGAGCGCACCATGATGGCCGAACAGTGCGCCTGGTCACTGCTGTTCACCGGAACGCCCGGGGTCTACCGGGGCTCGGGATGGCAGGGATTCGGCAGTGCGTACATCGAGGGGACGCTCGCGCCCCCGGCTGCCCCCGGGGCGTTCCGGGTCCGCGAGGCCACCGCGGAGGACGCCGTGGAGGTGGCTGCCCTGCACCATGCGTACAACGTGAACAGACCGCTCAGCTCGTTGCGGGCTCCGGAGGACTGGGCGGTGCGTGTGCTCGCCTGGTACGGCCCTGTCGACCGGTCGCTCGTGGCTCAGGACCCCGGGTCGGGGGCGCTCGTCGGCTGGATGGTGGCCCAGCACGAGGGGGAGTGCGTGGAGGTACGCGAATTCGCGGGCGCACCCGAGTGCCTGGGCGAGTTCTTCGCCGTCGTCGGCGAACGTGGCCGGGCCGCGGGGCTGAACCGGGCCCGGGTCCGGATTCCCGACGGCCCCGGGGTCCGGGCCGCACTGCCGGCCCTGCTGGCGGACCCCCGGTCGGTGGACGAACACGTGGGCATGGCGCGCCCGCTGCGCGCCACCGCCGACTCGGTCCGGGCCACGGTCACCGCGCCCGGCGCGGTCCACTGGTACGGCGACTGCTTCTGACCGGTACGGCGACTGCTTCTGCGAAGCCGGGCGCCGTCAGCGACAGGGAGTGAGCAGACAGCGCCCCACCAGCCCTGCCCCCGCGTCGATCCGCTTTCTGAACTCCTCGGCGAGCAGTGGGACATCACGCAATCGCCACAGCACCAGGGACGCGGACCAGGCCGCCTCGCGGGCCCGTTCCAGACTCCACGAGCCGAGCAGATGGGTGAGCGGGTCCGCGAGTTCCAGCAGATCGGGGCCGGGCATCAGATCCTCCCGGATCTGTTCCTCCAGCGTCACGAGGAGGTCGCCCACCCGGTCGAAATCCTCTTCGAGGTCGGGTGGGGTGCAGCCGAGCGTGTGGCAGGTGTCCACGACGGCGAGCGGCAGATCGTGGCCGATGTGCGCGTTGATGCCGGCCAGGGCGAACTGCAGCGGCCGTACGCCGGGATGGCGCCGGTACTGGAACAGCGGACGCCAGCAGTCGGGCGCCCGGTGCCCCGCCGTGGCCGCGTCGACCGCCGACAGGTAGCGTTCCGCGAACCGCACATCCAGTGCGGCAGCGGCCCGCCCGTCGGGGAACGTACCGTCGTCGATCTGCCGGCCGATGGTCTCGGTGACTGTCAGATAGACCTGGTTGAAGACCTCCACGCCGTCCTCGACGCCGTCCATCGGCGGCCAGGTGGAACGGAACGCACGCATCCGATCGATCACGGATGTGATGTCGGGGTCCGCGCAGGCGACCGGGCCGGCCCCCTGCGCGGGCTTCTGCAACTGTTCGGACTGCGCCATGGGGGGGGCAGCGTCCCGGCCATGAGTGCGCCACGGCGCAGACCTGCCGAGGGTTCATCGGAACGGGGGAACGGCTGCGACGCGCACCGCACCGTGCCTGGCGTGCGAGCAACCGGAAGCCCCCGCTTCGGTACTTAAGCCTTGTCCGTCGGTGTCGTTTCGTCGTAAGCCGACGTCCCGGAGTCCAGCAGGGGTTCCTGGGTCTTGAGGTGCGCCGGGGCGAAGGCACGGAGTACGTGATAGCCGGTGATCACCACGATCGTGCCCAGGGCGATGCCGCTCAGCTCGAAGTTGTCGGTGATCTTCAGGCTGACGCCGCCGACGCCGATGATGATGCCCGCGGCGGCCGGGACCAGGTTCAGCGGATTGCGCAGATCGACCTTGCCATGCAGCCAGATCTGGGCACCGAGGAGGCCGATCATGCCGTACAGGATGACGGTGATGCCGCCGAGCACACCGCCGGGGATGGCGGCGACGACCGCACCGAACTTGGGGCAGAGGCCGAAGAGCAGAGCGAAGCAGGCGGCGGCCCAGTACGCGGCGGTGGAGTAGACGCGGGTCGCGGCCATGACGCCGATGTTCTCCGAGTACGTGGTGTTCGGCGGGCCGCCCACCGCGGTCGACAGCATCGACGCGGCGCCGTCGGCGGCGATCGCGGTGCCCAGCTTGTCGTCCAGCGAGGCGCCGGTCATCTCGCCGACGGCCTTCACATGGCCGGCGTTCTCGGCGATCAGCGCGATGACCACCGGCAGGGCGACCAGGATCGCCGACCACTCGAAGCTCGGCGCGTGGAAGGACGGGAGACCGATCCAGTCGGCCTTGCCGACACCCGACAGATCGAGCCGCCAGTGGTCGACGGCCTCGGCGCCGCCCGCCGGGGAGTGGATCTTGCCGAAGATCCGGTCGAGGACCCAGGACAGCGCGTATCCGAAGACCAGGCCCAGGAAGATCGCGATACGCGAGAAGAATCCGCGCAGGCACACCACGGCCAATCCGGTGAACAGCATCACCAGCAGTGCTGTCCACTGGTCCTGTGGCCAGTACGTCGACGCGGTCACCGGAGCCAGGTTGAAGCCGATCAGCATGACGACGGCGCCGGTGACCACCGGCGGCATCGCCGCATGGATAATCCGCGCGCCGAACCGCTGTACCGCTAGACCGGCGAGGAAGAGCACCGCGCCGACGACGAAGACCGCACCAGTGACCACCGCGCTGCTGCCGCCGCTCGCCCGGATCGTGGCGGCGACCCCGACGAAGGAGAGCGAACAGCCGAGGTAGCTGGGCACCTGGCCGCGCGTGGCCAGCAGGAAGATGGCCGTCGCGACCCCCGACATCATGATCGCCAGGTTCGGGTCCAGGCCCATCAGTACCGGGGCGACGAACGATGCACCGAACATCGCGACCACGTGCTGGGCGCCGAGTCCGAACGTACGGGGCCAGGAGAGCCGTTCGTCCGGCCTGACCACGGCCCCTGGCGCGGGGGTCTTCCCGTCGCCGTGCAAGGTCCAGCGCACGCCGAGGCCCATGGTCGCTCCCTGTGTGTAGGTGCGGAGTCCCGTGCCTCGCCCGGCATGGCGCAAACCGCAGAAATAATCAGCGCCATGGTAATGCCGGATCGCGCCGCGCTCGCGGCCGGGCTGTGGGCGCAAGCGCTCCACCCCGGATCCCATGCATGAATCGTGCGCGAAGCATTGTCACTCCGAACAGGCGGCCCTACGCTCGCACGGTCTTGGTCATGAACATGGTTCACGTACATGATTAGTGGGAGTGTTTCGATGAGTGGAAGACCACGTCGGCGTCTGGGCGCCTTCCTCACCGCCGCAGTCGCCCTGGCCGCGGTGCTTGTGCCGACCGCTTCCTCGGCTGCCGCCACCGCGCACGGCCACCGCCCGCCGCCTCGCGTGCCGAGGACCGTGGTCATCGACGGACACCGCATCCAGCAGACGAAGCTCCGGCTCGACCACGGCGACCCCGCCCTGCGCACCGCCGTCCGGGCGCTGACCGCCAAGGCGGACGACTGGCTCGGTCAGGGCCCCTGGACGGTCGTCGACAAGCCGAAGCCCGCGCCGAGCGGAGACCCGCACGACTACCTCAGTCAGGCGCCGTACTGGTGGCCCTCCCAGCCGAAGACTACGGAGAACCCCTGGGGCTGCCCGTACGTGCAGCGCGACGGCGTACGCAACCCCGAGGTCGACACCGGCACCGACCGTCCCGACATCGGCAAGGTCTTCAACTCCGTCACCACCCTCAGCCTCGCCTGGTACTACACGGGCCGGAAGCAGTACGCCGAGCACGCCTCCGGCATCCTGCGCACCTGGTTCCTGGATCCCGCGACGCGGATGAACCCCAACCTGAACCACGGGCAGTTCATCCCCTGCAAGTACGACGGCCGGGCGATCGGCATCATCGACTTCTCCCAGCAGTACACGTCCGTTCTGGACGCGGTCGCGCTGCTCGACACCGGCGCACCCGGCTGGTCGAAGAGCGACCGGACCGCCATGCGGGCGTGGAACACCTCGTTCCTCGACTGGCTGGTGAACTCGGACTTCGGCAAGCAGGAAACAGCCGCTCAGAACAACCACGGCACCTTCCAGGACATGCAGATCGCCGGCCTCGCCCTCGCCACCGGCGACAAGGCCCTCGCCCGCAAGGTCGTCCTGGACGCCCGTGCGCTGCGGATCGACCAGCAGATCGCAGGCGACGGCACCCAGCCGCAGGAGCTGGCACGCACCCGCAGCTGGCACTACTCGACCTTCGACCTGGTCGCCTACACCCGGCTCGCCGCCATCGGCAGGCAGGTCGGCGTGGACCTCTGGGCGTACGAGGGGCCGCAGGGGCAGAGCCTGTTCAAGGCGGTCGACTATCTGCTGCCCGCCGCGACCGGGACCGCTCCCTGGCCCCACCCGGAGCTGGAGTTCTACCGGTACGCGGCCAGTGACATCGTGCACGCGGCCGCCGACGCCGGTGACGCGAAGGCCGAGGCGGCCGTCGGGCAGCTGGAGACTCCGCCCGGCGGTGACCTGTGGGCGCTGCGGCCCGCCGCGGAACAGCTCGACTCGATCGCCGGCTGAACCGTCCGCCACGCCCCGCACAGCCGACGGCTCAGGGGCGCGGCTCGGCCGCCGCCGCGCTCGGAGCGGCGGCGTCCGAGGACGGCACGGCCCTGCGGTCGCCCGCCCGCAGCACCCCGGCCCCCAGCACCAGGCCGAACGCCAGCACCGTCACCAGGCCGAACGACACGACCAGCGAGGTCGCCTCGGCCAGCGAGCCGATCGCGGACGGGGCGATGAGCCCGGAGGTGTACGTGATGGTGGCGACGCCCGCGATCGCCTGACTCGGGTTCGGGCCACTGCGTCCGGCCGCCGCGAAGGCGAGCGGGACAACCACGGCGACACCGAGGCCGAGGAGCCCGAAA
The DNA here is from genome assembly GCF_055602785.1 of Streptomyces sp. NPDC037301. Classification (NCBI taxonomy): domain Bacteria; kingdom Bacillati; phylum Actinomycetota; class Actinomycetes; order Kitasatosporales; family Streptomycetaceae; genus Streptomyces; species Streptomyces sp. NPDC037301. The sequence continues at coordinate 80,505 of NZ_JBVJWD010000011.1, read as the reverse complement.
CCGCACATTGCCAGTACCGCGTTCGGCGACGCGACCACGAGCAGTCCGCCGACCGTCGCGAGGACGCCGCCGACCCGTACGGTCCTGACCGACCCGAAGCGGTCGACGACCTTGTCACCGGCGATCCGGGCGACCGCCATCGTCAGCGCGAACGCCGTCGTGGACGCCGCGGCGAGCCCGGCGGAGGTGTCCATGATGTCCCGGAGGTAGACCGCCGACCAGTCCAGACTGGCGCCCTCCGCGAACACCGCGCAGAAGCCCACCGCGCCGATGATCAGCGCCGACTTCGGCGGCAGCGTGAAGCGCGGCGGCGGCTCCTCGTCCGGCTCGCTGCGCAGATCCAGTACGCCCTGACAGGCGATCAGCCCGAGCGCCGTGAGCACCAGAGCGGCGATCGTGTGGTGCAGCCGGGCGTCGGAGCCCAGATGCGCGGCCACCGTGCCCGCCGCCGAACCGACCAGGGCGCCCACGCTCCACATGCCGTGCAGCCCGGACATGATCGACTTGTCGAGGCGGTTCTCCACCTCGACACCGAGGGCGTTCATCGCCACATCCGACATGCCGGCCGATGCCCCGTAGACGAAGAGCGCGGCGCACAGCGTCAGCAGGTTGGGTGCCAGCGCGGGCAGGATCAGCGCCAGTGTCCACAGGGCGAGCAGCCCGCGCAGCGCGGTCCTGGCGCCGAAGCGATGACTGATCGCACCGGCCAGCGGCATGGCGAGGGAGGCACCGATCGCCGGGAAGGCCAGGGCGAGGCCGAGCTGCCCTGCGCTGACCTCCGCGTGGTCCTGGATCCAGGGCACTCGGGTGGCGAAGCTGCCGGTCACCGCGCCGTGCACGGCGAAGACCGCGGCGACGGCGAACCTGGCCCGCCTCACCTGCTCCATGCCGAAGACCGTCTCTGTGGAATCCGTTGTCATACCGCCGTGCCCTCCCCTGGGAATCCTCTGTCACCGGCGACCCCGGCGCCCGTCTCCACGGTGCGGCCCGTAAACTATCAGGAACCCTGCCTGATAAATAGACCATCAAGGTTTCGTCTCCGTGTGGCAGCGATCTGGAAGGATCCCGGCATGCCCGCATCACCGAGCACCGCCCGGGCCATGAACGACCGGCTCGCCCTCCGACTGCTCCAGCAGGACGGCCCGCTGACGGCCACGCAGCTCAAGACTCTGACCGGACTCTCCCGCCCCACCGTCGCCGACCTCGTCGAACGGCTGCAGGGGGCCGGTCTGGTCCGGGTGGTCGGCGAGTCCGGCTCCGAGCGCCGCGGCCCCAACGCCCGGCTGTACGGGATCGCCGCCGACCGCGCCCACCTCGCCGCGCTCGACATACGCACCGGCAGCGTCGCCGTGGTCGTCGCCGATCTCCTCGGTGCCACGCTCGCTGAGGCCACCCTGCCCATCGGTAGCGACACCGACACCGAGGCCGCCGTCGAACAGGCCGCCGCGCTGCTGGAACGCACCGCGAGGGAGGCGGGTGCAGCCCGGCTGCACAGCGTCGGCATCGGCGCGCCCGGCCTGATCGACCCGGTCACCGGCGAACTGCGTGACACCACCGGGCTGCCCGCCTGGCACCGACGACTGGTACGGGTGCTGCAGCAGCGGCTGCCCGCCACCGTGCTGGTCGAGAACGAGACCAATCTCGCCGCCGTCGCCGAGCAGCGCATCGGCGCGGCCCGCGACCGTGACACCTTCGTACTCTTCTGGCTCGGCCACGGCGTCGGCGCCGCCGTCATGCTGGACGGGAAGCTCCGCCGTGGCGCCTCGGGAGGCGCGGGCGAGATCGGCTTCCTGCCGGTGCCCGGCACGATCGGTACCCCGTCGGCCGTCAACTGCGACGGCGGGTTCCACTCGCTGGTGGGCTCCGCCCCGGTCTGCGAACTGGCCGCCGCCCACGGCATATACGTGCCCCCGGGCGCGGCCGAAGGGGACAAGGAGCCGGGCGCCGCATTCGCCGTACGGGCCGCGCTTGCGGGGGAGGGGGAGAGCGAGGCCTTCCTGGGCGCCCTCGCCGAACGTCTCGCGCTCGGCGCCGCCGCCATCGCCTCCGTCCTCGACCCGGGCTGTGTGCTGCTCGCGGGCGAGGTCGGCCACGCGGGCGGTGACGCGCTCGCGGCACGGGTCGAGGAGCGGCTGGCCATGATGTCCCCGCTTCGTACCGAGGTCAGAGCCGGCCGGCTCGGCGGCGCCGCGGTGCTCCGCGGCGCGCTGCTCGCCGCCCGGGAGGCGGCTCAGGACGAGCTGTTCACTCCGGCCGGCTGAACCGCCCGGCGAGAAATTCCTCGAACGTCGCCTTCCCCACGGCCCGTTCGGGGCTCAGATGGTCTCCGTGCCGGTATCCGGCGTACGCCTTGCCCGCCAGCCGTACGGGCAGAAGGGGCCGCTTCCGTCCGGTCACCCGGAGATGGGCGCGGGCCAGTTCGGTGAGTGGCCTGATCTCGGGTCCGCCGATGTCGCGCACCCGGCTTGTTGAGCAGGTTGAAATGGCCCTTGTAGGGGAGGTCCAGGTCCATCTCCGCGCCCGCGACACCCGGCCAGGTCATGCCGGTCGAGGCGTTGTCCGGGCCGTCGGCGCCCACGGAGATCTTGTTGTTGCCGTCGACGTGGGCGAACGCGTAATTCAAATGGGTGACTTTGTCCCAGGGGATGTCAAAGGCGAGATGGGCGGGCTTGCCGTCCCTCCCGGTCCGCTCCTGGTCGGCGGCGGCCGACGGGGTGGTGGCGAGCGAGCCCATGAGCAGTCCGGCGGCGGCTGCGCAGGCTGCGAGCAGGGTGGCTCTCGCACGGGTGGGGGACAGCACGTTCGGTTCCTCCCGGGGAGGTTCGGCAGAACACAACTGGCAAGGGGGTGGGTCGTGTTGATGTCCCGCGGTGTGCGCACACCGCGGGATCGCTCCTCGGAGGTGACGCAGAGATTAAGAGGACTAGACCATTGTGTCGATAGGTCTGGACCTTTAAGGCTCGACTGTTCCGTTGTGCGCCCCGTTCCGGAGGCCCTTGTGAGCCACTCCACAGGCACTCACCCGTATGGCCCATGAGCGGGCGTGGCACACTGACCGTGTACCAGCAGCAGCGCACTCCGGGGTCGGTGTAATTCCGAACCGGCGGTTATAGTCCGCGACCCGTCCGCATCCAGCGGCCGGTTGACCAGGTGAGATTCCTGGACCGACGGTTAAAGTCCGGATGGGAGGCAGTGCGCGGCGGGCCGTTTCACGGGTACGCCGCCGTCGGCGGATGGTCTTCGGGCAACCGGACCATCCGTGTATTCGGCATTCGGCGTCCCCCTGTTGCGTTCCCGCTTCATCTGTCGTCGTCGACAGGCCCCGGAGTCCGTGCCCGAAGAGGCAGGAGGACCCGGTGGACACCGCAGCCGACATCACCGCCATGCGCCGAGCGATCACGCTCGCAGCGCGCGGTCTCGGCTCCACCAGCCCCAACCCGGTCGTCGGCTGTGTCATCCTCGACGCCGCAGACCGGCAGGCCGGTGAAGGATTCCACCAGCGCGCCGGTGGGCCGCACGCCGAGATCCACGCCCTGCGCGCCGCAGGCGACAGGGCCCGGGGCGGCACCGCCTACGTCACCCTCGAACCCTGTAACCACACCGGCCGCACCGGCCCCTGCGCCCAGGCGCTCATCGAGGCCGGTGTCGCCCGCGTCGTCTACGCCGTCGGCGACCCGAACCCGCAGGCCACCGGCGGTGCGGACACCCTGCGCGCGGCCGGGGTCAAAGCTGAGCAGGGGCTCCTCGCGGACGAGGCCGAGGCGGGCAACGCGGCCTGGCTGACCTCGGTGCGCCTGGGCCGCCCGTACGTCCTGTGGAAGTACGCGGCGACCCTCGACGGCAGGATCGCGGCCGCCGATGCCACCAGCCGCTGGATCACCTCTCCCGAGTCCCGCGCCGACGTCCACCGGCTGCGCGCCGAGGCCGACGCCGTCGTGGTCGGCTCCGGCACCGCCCGTGCCGACGACCCGCAGCTCGGCGTACGGGGCGTCGAAGGCGCCGTACAGCCCATGAGGGTGGTAGTCGACACCGGTGCCACCGCCGTACGCCCCGGCGCCCGCGTCCTCGACGACACCGCGCCCACTCTGATCGCCGTCGCCGACGACGCCGACGCCCGCCATCTCCCGGAAGAGGCCGTCCTGCGGCTGCCGCGCGCCGCCACCGGCCCCGGCCTGGACGTCCCCGCCCTGCTCACCGCCCTGTACGGGCGGGGCATCCGCTCCGTACTCCTCGAAGGCGGCCCGACCCTGGCCGGGGCCTTCGTCGCGGCGGGAACGGTCGACAAGGTCGTCGGCTATCTCGCCCCCGTGCTCCTCGGCGCCGGCCCCGCGGCCCTCGCCGACGCCGGAATCTCCACCATCGCCGATGCGTTGCGCCTCGATGTGACCGAGACCGTCCGTATCGGCCCCGATCTGCGCATCAGCGCCGTCCCCGGCCCTGCCCGGAAGGGAAACTGAGTGTTCACCGGAATTGTCGAAGAACTGGGTGAAGTCACCGCTGTCGAGAAGCTCGGCGACGCCTCCCGCTTCCGCCTGCGCGGTCCCGTCGTCACCGAAGGCGCCAAGCACGGCGACTCCATCGCCGTCAACGGCGTCTGCCTCACCGTCGTCGACTTCGGTGAGCACGAATTCACCGCCGATGTGATGGCCGAGACCCTGAACCGGTCCAGCCTCGGCGCCCTGGAGGTCGGCTCCCGGGTCAACCTGGAGCGCCCCATGGCGGTCGGCGGCAGGCTCGGCGGCCACATCGTCCAGGGCCATGTCGACGGCACAGGCCGCATCGTCGAGCGCACGATCTCCGAGAACTGGGAGATCGTGAAGATCGCCCTCCCCGCGGACCTGACCCGCTACGTGGTGGAGAAGGGGTCGATCACCGTCGACGGCGTCAGCCTGACCGTCGTGGACGCCGGACCCGACTACTTCACGATCAGCCTCATCCCCACCACGCTCGCCCTGACCACGCTCGGCATCAAGAAGCCCGGCGACCCGGTCAACCTCGAGGTGGACGTCATCGCGAAGTACGTCGAGCGGCTGCTCGGCAACACCGCGCAGGAACCCGAGGAGCCGGCGAAGTGACCTCGCTGAACTGGCTGAACGCGGAGGCGTTCACCGTCTTCGGACAGCACATCATCTGGTCCGACGTGATCGGCAACACGGTCGGTCTGATCGCGCTGACCCTGGGCTGGCTCCGCTCGATCTGGACCTGGCCCGCCCAGCTCCTGTCCGGAGTCGTCCTGGTCGCCGCCAATGTCTCCGTGCACCAGGCGGGCAGCGTCGGCAAGCAGCTCGTGGTCATCGCCGTGGCCGTCTGGGGCTGGCAGCAGTGGACCCGGGGCAAGCGACAGGCCCAGGACGGCTCCCTCGCCGTACGGTTCGCCACCTGGCGCGAGCGCGGCTATCTGCTGGGCGGCGCCGCACTGGGCACCCTCGCGGTCGGCGGCCTCTTCACCGCGTTCCCCTCGCTCTCCTGGAGCCCGTGGGCGGACGCGTACATATTCGCCGGCACGCTCGTCGCGATGCTCGCCCAGGCCCGCGGCATGGTCGAGTTCTGGTTCGCCTGGCTCCTCGTCGACCTGGTCGGCGTACCGCTGAACTTCCACAGCGGTCTCGCCTTCTCCGGTCTCATCTACGTCGTGTACGGCGCCCTCGTCCTGTGGGGCATGCGCGACTGGTGGCTGCGTTCGCGGACACCCGCTCTGGAAGGAGCCACGGCATGACTGCCCAGCCCACCTGGTTGCACCGGGAACACGAAAGCGCCGTCGAGGACCTCAGCCTCGACCCCGTCGAGCAGGCGATCCGCGACATCGCCGCCGGACGGCCCGTCGTGGTCGTCGACGACGAGGACCGGGAGAACGAAGGCGACCTGGTCGTCGCAGCCGAGAAGGCCACCCCCGAGATCGTCGCGTTCATGATGAGCGAATGCCGCGGTCTGATCTGCGCGCCCATGGAGAACGACGAGCTGGAACGGCTCGAACTGCCGCAGATGGTCGCCCACAACACCGAATCGATGCGCACGGCGTTCACCGTCTCCGTCGACGCATCGGCGGCGCACGGCGTCACCACCGGCATCTCCGCCGCCGACCGGGCCACCACGCTCCGGATGCTGGCGGGCGGCGAGGCCGGCCCCGGCGACTTCGTACGGCCCGGCCACATCTTCCCGCTCCGCGCCCGCTCCGGCGGCGTGCTGGTCCGCAACGGCCACACCGAGGCCGCCGTCGACCTCGCCCGGCTCGCCGGGCTGCGGCCCGCCGGCGCGATCGTCGAGATCGCCGGCGAGGACGGCATGATGCTGCGACTGCCCCAGCTGGTCCCGTTCGCCCGCAAGCACGGCCTCACGATCATCTCCATCGAGGACCTGATCGCCTACCGCCGCAGCTCGGAGCCGGCCGTCCGCCGCGAGGCCGAGGTGCGGCTGCCGACGAGCTTCGGTGCATTCACCGCGTACGGCTACCGCTCCACGACCGACGGCGTCGAGCACGTCGCGCTCGTCCACGGTGACATCGGGGACGGCGACGACGTCCTGGTGCGGATCCACTCCGAGTGCCTGACCGGTGACATCTTCCAGTCGCAGCGCTGCGACTGCGGGCCCCAGCTGCACGCCTCCATGCGCCGGATCACCGAGGAGGGCCGCGGCGTAGTCATCTATCTGCGCGGCCACGAGGGCCGGGGTATCGGCCTGCTGTCCAAGCTGCGCGCCTACGAACTCCAGGAGCGCGGCAGCGACACCCTCGACGCCAACCTCGAGCTCGGCCTGCCCGCCGACGCCCGGGACTACGCGGCCGGCGCCCAGATCCTCAAGGACCTCGGCGTCCGCAGCCTCAGGCTGATGACCAACAACCCCGACAAGACGGCCGCGGTCCTGCGGCACGGTCTGGCCGTCACCGGCCGCGAGCCGATGCCCGTCCAGGCCGGCGAACACAATCTGCGCTACCTGCGCACCAAGCGCGACCGCATGGGGCACGACCTGCCCTGGCTCGACGCCGCCACGGCGTCGACCTGCGGCAACCAGTAGCGATCACGGAAACGAGCGGTAGGAGAGACATGAGCGGCAAGGGTGCACCCGAACTGTCCGTGCGCAACTGCGGTGACCTGCGTGTGGCGGTCGTCGCCGCCCAGTGGCACGAGAAGGTCATGGACGGACTCGTCGACGGCGCGCTGCGCGCCCTGCACGAGCTGGGCATCGACGAGCCGACCCTGCTCCGGGTGCCCGGCAGCTTCGAGCTCCCGGTGGTCGCCAAGGTCCTCGCCGGTCGCGGTTACGACGCGGTCGTCGCCCTCGGCGTGATCATCCGCGGCGGCACCCCGCACTTCGAGTACGTGTCCCACGGCGTCACCAACGGTCTGACCCAGGTCGCCGTCGACACCGGAGTCCCGGTCGGCTTCGGCGTACTCACCTGCGACACCGAGGAGCAGGCGCTCGACCGGGCCGGACTGGAAGGCTCCAACGAGGACAAGGGGCACGAAGCGGTCACCGCGGCCGTCGCCACCGCCGCCACGCTGCGCACGGTCAGCGAGCCCTGGCGCTGAGTGGGGGGCGTGGACCCCGTACTCTAAGGACCATCATGGCGAACAAAACCTTCGAAGAGCTCTTCGCCGAGCTGCAGCTCAAGGCCGCCAACGGCGACCCCTCCACCTCCCGTACCGCCGAGCTGGTGGACAAGGGTGTCCATGCCATCGGCAAGAAGGTCGTCGAGGAGGCCGCCGAAGTCTGGATGGCCGCCGAGCACGAGAGCAAGGACGCCGCCGCCGAGGAGATCTCCCAGCTGCTGTACCACGTCCAGGTGATGATGGTCGCCCGCGGGATCTCCCTCGACGACGTCTACGCTCACCTCTGAGCACGACCTGAGCACCACGTAGCACTCCGTACATCCGCATATCCCTACAAGACTCCCTCCTCGCAAAGGAAACCTGGCCTCATGCTGCGCATCGCCGTCCCCAACAAGGGTTCACTCTCCGGGCCTGCGATGGCGATGCTCCATGAGGCCGGCTACCAGCAGCGCAAGGAGTCCAAGGAGCTCGTCCTCGTCGACCCCGAGAACGAGGTCGAGTTCTTCTACCTGCGGCCGCGCGACATCGCGATCTACGTCAGCTCCGGCCGCCTCGACATCGGCATCACCGGCCGCGACCTGCTGCTGGACTCCGGCGCCGACTCCGAGGAGATCCTCCAGCTCGGCTTCGCCCGTTCTACCTTCCGCTACGCCACCAAGCCGGGCACGGCCCAGGGGCCGCAGGACTTCGACGGCAAGACGATCGCCACCTCCTACGAGGGCATCGTCGCCAAGCACCTCGCCGATGTCGGCGTCAACGCCTCCGTCGTCCACCTCGACGGCGCGGTCGAGACCGCCATCGAACTCGGTGTCGCCCAGGTCATCGCCGATGTCGTGGAGACCGGCACCAGCCTGCGCAACGCCGGACTCGAAGTCATCGGCGAGCCGATCATGAAGTCGGAGGCCGTCGTCATCCGCCGCACCGGCGCACCGGACGACGACCCCAAGGTGCAGCAGTTCCTCCGCCGCCTCCAGGGCGTCCTGGTCGCCCGCAGCTACGTGATGATGGACTACGACTGCCGCGTCGAACACCTGGAGCGCGCGGTCGCCCTCACCCCGGGCCTGGAGTCGCCGACCATCTCCCCGCTGCACCACGAGGGCTGGGTCGCCGTCCGTTCCATGGTCGCCGCCCGCGAGGCCCAGCGGATCATGGACGATCTGTACGACCTCGGCGCCCGCGCCATCCTCACCACCGCCATCCACGCCTGCCGCCTCTGACGGCCGGGCGACCACCCGGAAGACAGAAGAACACCATGTCCGCCCCCGCGCCCCGGTCCGAACTCCCCACGCTCCCGGTCACGTTCCGGCCGACCCGAACCCGGGTGGTCCTGCTGACCGTGGGGGCGGCGATGTTCGTCGTCATCACCGTCATCGCCCTGACTCTGGAGCAGCTGAGCGCGGGGGAGCGGTCCAGCTTCATCTTCACCGCGCTGCTGTTCTTCGGCGTGCTTGCGCTGCTCAGCCGCCCGAAGATCGTCGCGAACGAGGACGGGGTGACGGTGGTCAATCTCACCCGAACGCGCCGACTGTCCTGGGCGGAGATTCTCCGCGTCAATCTGCGCGTCGGCGACCCCTGGGTCTTTCTCGACCTGAGCGACGGGACCAGCATGCCCGCCCTCGGTATCCAGCCGGGAATCGCCAAGCAGCAGGCCATCCGCGACGCCCGTGCGCTCCGCGCCCTCGCCGAGAACCACGGCACCGGCACGGACAACGGCTGAGCCCCCTGCCGCGTACGGCCTCTTCTTGATTACTCTTGAGGACGGCGGCGCCCCGTGCGCCCCGCCCCGCACCAGAGGGTCCATGAGGCCTGCGGGGCTTTCCTGCGACCCAAGGAGTGACTCCTTCCAGCAATGGACGGATCGTCCGGTAGTACCTGCGCCGCCCCTTCCCAGGAGGCGGCGGCATGACCACCCCCCTGCTGCTTCTGAGCGCAGCATTCCTTCTCATCCTCGCCAACGGATTCTTCGTGGCAGCCGAGTTCGGGCTGGTCACGGTGGAGCGGCCGGACGCCGAGCGCGCCGCCGCCGAGGGCGACCGGCGGGCCCGCACCGTCGTCGAAGCCCTGCGTGAACTCTCCTTCCAGCTCTCCGGCACCCAGCTCGGCATCACCATCACCTCGCTGGTCGTCGGCATGCTCGCCGAACCGGCACTCGCCCAGCTGCTGGACGGCCCCCTCACCGCGACCGGTCTGCCCGACGGCGCCGTACCCGGCATCAGCGTGGTGATCGGGATGATGGTGGCCTCCGCCGTCCAGATGGTGATCGGCGAACTCGTGCCCAAGAACTGGGCGGTCTCCCGGCCGCTTCAGGTCGCCCGGTTCGTCGCCGGCCCCCAGCACCGTTTCTCCGCCGCGCTCCGGCCGGTGATCAGCCTGCTGAACACCGTCGCCAACCGGCTGGTACGACTGCTGGGTGTCGAACCCACCGATGAGCTGGCCTCCGCCCGTACGCCCGGGGAACTGGTTTCCCTGGCCCGGCACTCGGCCGAGGCCGGCACCCTCGAACAGGACACCGCGGATCTCTTCGTACGGACCCTGTCGCTCGCCGGACTCACCGCACAGCACGTCATGACCCCACGGGTGAAGGTCAGCGCCCTGCAGTCCTCGGCGACCGCGCAGGACGTCCTCAACCTCACCCGCGCCACCGGCCTCTCCCGCTTCCCCGTCTACCGGGAGCGCATCGACGAGGTCGTCGGCATGATCCACCTCAAGGACGCGCTCGCCGTGCCGGCCCAGGACCGGCTGCGCACGCCGGCGGGCCGGATCGCCGTACCGCCGCTGCTGGTGCCGGAGACACTGCCCGTCGAGCAGCTGCTCCAGCGGCTGCGCAACGAGCAGCCGATCGCCGTGGTCGTCGACGAGTACGGCGGCACCGCCGGGGTCGTCACCCTCGAGGACATCATCGAGGAACTCGTAGGCGAGGTCAGGGACGAGCACGACGCCGAAGGCGCCGACCGGCCCGAACTGGCCCCCGCCGCTCCCGAGGACGGCCGCCCGGCCTGGGACGCCGAAGGCAGCTGTCGGGTCCTGACCCTGCGCCGGATAGGGCTCGACGTCCCCGACGGACCGTACGAGACCGTGGCCGGACTCGTCGCCGATCTGCTGGGCCGCATCCCCGCCCCCGGCGACCGGGCCGAACTGCCCGGCTGGCGGATCTCCGTCCGCCAGGTCGGCCACTACCGCGCCGAGAAGGTCCGCTTCGTACGCACGGCCGAGGTGACCGACCCCGTCACCGAGGCACCGGTGGCCCACGGCGTCCTGGAGGCCGTGCGATGAGCCTCGTCCAGCTGCTGTTCGCGGCGCTCCTCGTGCTGGCGAACGGCTTCTTCGTCGGTGCCGAGTTCGCCCTCGTCTCCGTACGGCGCAGCCAGGTCGAACCCCTCGCGGCAGCAGGGTCGGGCCGGGCCCGCCAGGTGCTGTACGGCCTGGAGAACCTGCCGCAGATGATGGCTGCCGCCCAGTTCGGTATCACCGTCTGCTCGCTGACCCTCGGCGCCGTCGCCGAACCGACCGTCGCCCATCTGCTGGAGCCGGTCTTCCAGGCGGTCCACCTGCCCGAGGGCCTGATCCATCCGCTCGGCTATGTGCTGGCACTCGTCTTCGTGGTCTTCCTCCATCTCGTCATCGGCGAAATGGTCCCGAAGAACCTCGCGATGGCGGCGCCGGAGAAGACCGCGCTCTGGCTCAGCCCCGGCCTCGTCGGCTTCGCCCGCGTCTGCCGTCCGGTCACCTCCGCACTGGGCACCTGTGCCCGGCTGGTGCTCCGGCTCTTCGGCGTCGAACCGAAGGACGAGGTGGAGGCCGTCTTCACCAGCGAGCAGCTCAACCGGCTCGTCGAGGACTCCGGTCAGGCGGGACTGCTGGAGCCGGAGGCGCAGGAGCGGCTGGAGGACGCACTGGAGCTGGGCAGCAGGCCCGTCACCGATGTGCTGCTCAGCCGGGCCTCCCTGGTGACGGTGGACCCCTCCGTCACCCCGCACCGGATCGAGGAGCTGACCGTACGGACCGGATACTCACGCTTTCCCGTGTGCGCGGAGGGCGGCGGCCCGTTCATGGGCTATCTGCACGTCAAGGATGTCCTGGACCTGGAGGACGGCGAGCGGGCCGTCCCCCAGCACGTGTGGCGCCCGATGGCGACCGTGAGGGCCGAACTGCCCCTGGACGACGCCCTGACCGTGATGCGCCGCGCGGCGACGCATCTGGCGCAGGTCGCCGACGCATCGGGCCGGGTCCTCGGCCTGGTCGCCATGGAGGACGTCCTGGAGATGCTGGTCGGTGAGGTACGCGACCCGGCCCACCGGGTCTCGGTGCCGCGCCGGACGACGGACACGACGGCCGCAGGCACCAGCGAACTCACCGCGTCGGTCCATTAGGGTCTCGACCGCCGGACGGGCTGATCTCCAGCCCGTCCGGCGCTCGAGGACAACGGCCACCGGGCGACTCCGGCAGCCCGCCCTCACAACGGCGGCGGCTCCTGCGGCCCTCGGCCCACCGGCCCCCGGCCGGACAGCACCTCGCCGTACGCCTGCATCAGATCCGGCAGCCGCAGCGTGGCCAGATCGTCCCGGCTCGGCACGGCCGCATAGCCGGAGAGCCGCAGATCGCGGTAGGCGCAGCTCTTCTCGTACAGAGTGCGCAGGAACCGCCCGTTGCCCAGCTCGTCGATCCAGCCCTGGTCGATGACATGGCCGCTGATGGAGCGAAGCTCCTCCAGGGACTCCTCGTCCCACGCATCACCGTTCTCCGCGGCCAGCACCTCACCGATGGAGGTGAGCTCCAGCGGCCGGTAGCTCGGGAAGTCCACCCGGGTGGTGAAGCGTGAGGAGAGTCCCGGATTGGTGGCCAGCAGCCGGTCCATGCCTTCCGGATAGCCCGCGAGGATGACGACCAGATGGTCGCGGTTGTCCTCCGCACGCTTGAGGAGGACCTGGAGGGCCTCGTCGCCGTACGCGTCACCCTTGCTGTAGCCGGTGTTGGAGAGGCTGTAGGCCTCGTCGACGAAGAGCACCCCGCCGAGCGCCGAGTCGATCAGCTCATTGGCCTTGACGGCGGTCTGGCCGAGGAACTCGCCCACAAGATCCGCCCGTTGGGCCTCGACGAGATGGTCACCACCGAGCAGACCGAGAGCGTAGAAGACCCGGCCGAGGATGCGGGCCACCGTGGTCTTGCCGGTGCCGGAGGGGCCCGAGAAGACGAAATGGCGTTTCGGCGGCTGCACGGGAAGCCCCTGGCCGGCCCGCAGCCGGGCCATGTTCAGCTGCGCGGACAACGCCTTGACCTGGCGTTTGACGGGCTCCAGGCCGACCATCCGCTCCAGCTCCGCCAGCGCCTCGGCGAGCAGCACCGGATCGCTGGGCCCGGCCGGGAAGGGGGCTGTCGGCTGGCCGGGCACCGGGGTCTTCCGCCGTGCCCCGTCGGACGGCGGCACCCCGATGCCCACGAGTCCCGGGGTCTCGCCGCCCGGCCGCAGCTCCCGGCCGTCCACCAGATCGGTGCCGAGCAGCGAATCCCCGTCCGGCTGCGCCTCCGCCACGGCGTCCGTGCCGAACCCGGCCAGTGACACGGCGGTGAGACCGGCGGCCTCGTCGGTGCCTTCGAGGCCGTCGTAGTCCGCGATCGCGGCGAGCCGCGCCGAGGTGTCCATGAACGCCGGGTCGATCCGGTGCACCGCCCGGTAGAGCGGCAGGGCGGCCGCGCTGCGGCCGGTGCCCTCGTGTGCGCGGGCCAGCCAGTAGCGCAGTTCCTTGCGCTGCGGCTGTTCGCTGCGGCAGCGCATCAGCGCGGCGGAGAGCAGCGGCTCGGCCTGCCCGTACATCTCCAGCCGCACTCGCGCCATCCCGCCGAACAGCCCCGCCTCGATACCGAGCATCGGGTCGTCGATCAGCTGCTCGGTGTTGCGTACGAGCTGCTCCCAGTCCTTGACCAGATAGGAGCGGCAGGCGTGCAGGAAGCGCACCTGCGGGTCCGCGTCCACCGGCGGCAGGCCGGCCAGCGCACGGTCCAGTTCGGGGACATGGCGCCCGTCCAGCCAGTGCGAGGCGTGCGCGAGGAGCAGATCGCGCGGGCTCTCCAGCACCGGTTGAACCCACCAGCCCAACCAGTACCAGGAGTTGAGCGTGCGCCGATGGCGGGTGCGCTGTTCGCCGAAGCGTTCGCGATGGCGGTACATGCGCAGCAGCGCCGTCGTGGTGTCGGCCCTCAGCGCATGGAGGCCGAGCCAGCCGTCCGCCATGCCGGGATCGATCCGTACCGCAGCCCTGAACTCCTCTTCGGCCTGTGGGTAGGCGCCCATGGTGTAGGCGTCCACGCCGCGCAGCCAGGCGAGGTCGGCCGGGGCCTGTGCGCCCTGCGTGCCGATGTCCATCTGGTCCCCCACAAACCGTGCCCCCAGGATGTCCCGCCGCACGACCTGCCCGCCGAGGCGCGCTGAATCACTGTGCCACGGACGGGAATTGACCGCACCGAGAGGCATCGTACCTGCGCAGGGAGTGTGCGACTAAGAGCGCCGCAGGCGGAAGGGAGACCGTGACCGAGGGTGAGCGGAATCCGTCGAACCGGCGTGGGAAAGAGGGCGCGAGGGCAGAACGAAGCCCCCGATCACGGGGGAACAACCGGGGGCTTCGTGTCTGTGGGGGCTCCGAAAAGCCGCACATTGAGAACGTAAGACCTGTACCGCTCTCGGGTCAAGCAGAGTTGAGGTACTTCCAGGCCGATTTCTCACCACTCAGTGCGGCGGCGCAATGTGATCACGTTCTGTGACGGAATGGTTCACTCCTGCTGCCGCGTCAGGCCCCTTCAGCCACTCATACCCCATAGGCAACTGCCGTACCAGAGCATCGGCGTGGGAGCGTGAGGGATCGGCCGAGAAATGTTCCGCCTCGGCCGCCGTCCACCCGTCCCAGAAGGCCGAAAGAGCCGGTCCGTCCCGGCGGCGTCCCCGCTCCCAGGACTCCGCGGCAGCGAGATCCATCCACAACAGCCGCGCCAGATGGGGCCGCAGCGCCCGGCGGCCCGCCCCGACCCCCTCGATCAGGACGACCGGTGCGGGCTCCAGACTGCGCGGCGCCGCGAACGTCCGCGCGGTCCAGTCGTACGGCGCATAGCGCGCGCACTCACCGCGCGACAGAGGCTCGATCACCTGCTCCCGCAGCCGGTCCGTCCAGGTGAAGAAGGACTCGTGGGTGGCCAGGTCGTCCAGATGCAGTACGGGGGCGTCGTCGAGCAGGGCCGCGAGGCGGGACGCGAAGGTGCTCTTCCCCGATCCCGCATGGCCGTCGACGGCGATCAGCCGCACCGGTCCGCAGGACGGCGCCAGGGTGCGCAGCCGCGCGGCGAGGAGCGAGAGGTCGTTCATGCGCTCCAGCCTACGAGCCGACCCGAAGCAATCGCAGGTCACGCCAGTGGACCAGACCAATATTGGTTTATTGACGCACGCCGAATCGCTGGCCGAATCCGGCCACTACCCGCAATAGTTGGCCCACTGTCGTGCACTTGCAGCCCCATTCCGCTTACGACCGGGGGTCTCGCCCATGAACAGACCGACCTCGCGCAGAACCATGCTGACCGCCGCGCTCGCGGCAGCGGCTGCCGCCGGCACGGTGTCGTCCGCCGGCTCCGCAACCGCCGCCGTTCCCGCCGCCCCGCTCCCCGCCCGCTCGGCAACCGCTTCTCTCGTGGAGAACCGTTCCTGGCACACGTACACCGACTGGCGCAGCGGTTGCGGCGCCGGGACGCGCGCCGTCGCGGGGCGTCGGCCCGGTCTGGTGATCGGCCACGCCATGGGGGTCACCGACTACACCGATCCGCACACCGGTCAGACCGCCGACTGGGAGTACGCGACCTGGACCTCGCCGGTCCACCGGTCCGCCGTTCCGGCGACCGAGGTGATCGCCTCCTGGAACGCCGACACCCCGGCGGGCACCTGGATCCAGATCGAGCTGCAGGGCCGCTACTCGGACACCACCTCGACACCCTGGTACGTGATGGGCCGCTGGGCCGCGGGCGACGCCGACATCCGCAGGACGTCCGTCGACGACCAGACCGACGGCAAGAGCTCCATCTGGACCGACACCTTCTCGGTGGACGACGCGGCGAGCGGGTTGCGGCTGGTGTCCTACCGGCTGCGGCTCACGCTTTACCGCCCCCCGGGCAGCCGCCTCACGCCCACCGTCCGGCGGCTCGGCGCGATGGCTTCCGACGTCCCGGACCGCTTCACCGTGCCCGCCAGCACCCCCGGCCTCGCCCGGGAGCTGTCGGTGCCGCGCTACTCGCAGAATGTGCACGCGGGCCAGTACCCGGAGTACGACAACGGCGGCGAGGCCTGGTGCAGCCCCACCTCCTCGCAGATGATCATCGAGTACTGGGGGCGCAGGCCCACCGCCGAGGAGCTCGCCTGGGTCAAGCCGGGCCTGGCCGACCCGCAGGTCTGCCATGCCGCCCGGTTCACGTACGACTACCAGTACGAGGGCTGCGGCAACTGGCCGTTCAACGCCGCGTACGCCGCGACGTACCACGACATGAGCGCGGTGGTGACCCGGCTCGGCTCGCTGACGGACCTGGAGACGCTGATCCGGGCGGGTATCCCGGTCATAACGTCGCAGTCCTTCCGCAAGGAGGAGCTGACCGGCGCCGGGTACGGGACCTCCGGCCACCTGATGACCGTGATCGGGTTCACCGCGGACGGCGACGTGATCGCCAACGACCCGGCCTCGCCGAGCAACGAGGCCGTGCAGCGGGTCTACAAGCGCCAGGAGTGGGAGACGATCTGGCTCCGCACCAAGCGCTACGACGCAAACGGCAAGGTCAGAAGCGGTACGGGCGGTGTCTGCTACATCTACTGGCCCGCCGACCCAGCACCGAGGCAGCACCGGGTTCTGAAGTCACTCGGCCTGTTGTGAGCATATGCGGCGCTACGGCCGCCTCGACCACCTGACGGCAGCGTTCCTGGCGTCCTGGGTGGGGCGGCCGTACTTGTCCACCGTGACCTTGATCGAGCGATGCCCGAGCCGGCGAGACACTTCGTGGATGGACACGCCGCTCGTCAAGGTCACGGTGGTCCATTTGTGTCGTAAGTCGTGCGGGTCGTATTCAGGCAGCCCGAGCCGTCTGATGGCCCGGTCCCACGACTTGGACCGACCGGCAAATGGAGGGCGGCGTCGCGGGGCTGGGCACGCACATCTGCGGCGTTGTCGTCAGTCGACAACTCCCCCATGCCGTAAAGGTGCCTTAAAGGCATGGGGGACCCCCTTCGCGTTGCCTCCCTCCTCCGCCTTGCAGCTGCACGCACCCAGCCCCGCTCCTTCTCCCACCCCCCATTTGCCGGTCGGTCTTACGCAGGAGATCGGGTACGGCAGGCCGCCACTCGCGTTGCGGACCCGAAGCCCATCGATGAAGGGCTGAAGGGAAGCGGGCGCGGGTATATCGCGCCACTCGCCTTCTTTCGCTCCAGTCCGGGCATCGCGCCAGTGCTGGATGATCGACGACCGCGCACTGGGCTCTGGGTCTGCGGCGCGCAGGCGAGTGCGGCGAAGAGTACGGCCCCCGACTCCGATGCACCGGCGAGGGCCGAAGCATGGCCCGGTGTGAGCAGTTCGATCGCGGCCAGGGCGCTGCCGGCGGCCTCTGCGCTGACGATTCATGCGTGGTGGCGACGGTTGTCACATGCGCCGGTCCGGCGGTGTCTTCATGCCGAACAGCCAAACAGGCACACGTACGAGGAGAACACCATGGCGCTACGCGTCCCGAAGGCCGAGCTCACCGCCGAGCTCCGCGAAAGCCTGATCAAGCAGCTCGGGGTCGTGCCCGAGCCCGTCGAGGTGCTGTGGAACAACCCCGAGCTCGCCGAGGCCAACCAGGAGTTCTCGGCCAAGGTGGGCGCGTGGGACGCGGCCGACGCGAGCCTCAAGACGTTCGCGCACATGGCCGTCGCGGCACAGGTCGGCTGCAGCTGGTGCCTCGACATCAACTACTTCCACGCGCTGAACCAGAACCTGGACCTGGCCAAGGCGAGCCAGGTGCCGCGCTGGCGGCAGTCGGAGGTGTTCACGCCGCTGGAGCGCGACGTGCTCGAGTACGCCGAGGCCATGACGAACACGCCACCGGCCGTCACCGACGAGCTGTCGAAGCGTCTGCTCGAACGGCTCGGCCCCGCGGCGCTGGTCGAACTCACCGTGTTCATCGGTTTCGCCAACATGGCGACCAGGTGCAATACGGCGCACGGGATCACGTCGCAGGGCTTCTCCGACGCCTGCGAGATTCCGCTGGCCGGGCGCCCTGAGCGTTCCGGCGTGGCGTCGACGGCATGACCGAGGACCCGTTCGTCGCCCATCGCAGCCTGCTGTTCACGGTCGCCTACGAGATGCTCGGGTCGGCGGCCGATGCGGAGGACGTGCTGCAGGATTCCTGGCTGAGGTGGGCCGATGTCGACCACTCGCAGGTGCGTGACCCGCGGGCGTACCTCATCCGGGTCGTCACGCGGCAAGCGCTCAACCGCCTGCGAACGCTCTCGCGCAGCCGCGAGGAATACGTTGGCGAGTGGCTGCCGGAACCACTGCTGACCAGCCCGGATGTCGCCGAGGACGTCGAACTCGCGGAGAGTGTCTCGATCGCGATGCTGACCGTCCTTGAAACGCTCGGGCCGACCGAGCGGGCGGTGTTCGTGCTCCGCGAGGTCTTCGATGTGCCGTACGGCGAGATCGCCGAGGTGACGGGCAAGTCCGCGGCCGCGGTGCGGCAGATCGCGCGGCGGGCACGCGAGCACGTGGCGGCACGGCGGCCGCGGGTGCAGGTGAGCCGGTCGGAGCAGCAGGCCGTGGTGGAGCGGTTCCTGCTCGCCTTGCGAACCGGGCAGTTGCAGGAGCTGATGGAGGTCATGGCGCCGGACGTGGTCATGATCGCCGATGGCGGCGGGGTCGTGGCCGCCGCTCCGGCCCCGATCCACGGGGCCGAACTGGTGGCGCCGTTGCTCGCGCGCGCGAACCGGGTGGTGGCCGCGTTCGAGGCGACGGCCGTGTGGCTCAACGGCGCGCCCGCGGGCCGGATCGAGATCGACGGCGAGCCGGCCGCGGTGAGCCTCGTGGTGGAGAACGGGAGGGTCACCCGGATCTACGTCGTGAGAAACCCGCGGAAGCTGACGCGGCTCGACGAACCGGCCGAACTCGCCAGGTAAGGCCGCATCCGTCCACTGGCTGGGCCGCGTCGGACAGACCGAAATCGGGGACCTGAAGGGTGTCCAGCGATCCCCAACCCATGGCAGCCTGCGAACCCCGTCTGACGGCAGAGACCGTGGAGAGCCCGTTGCGTTGAGAGGCGCACGGCGGGTTCGGTGAGAGGTCCGGAGAAACGGACCGGGAGCAATCCCGGCACCGCGCTCCGGGCCTACTCAGCGGACTCCGCACACCGGGTGACCAGTTGGGCCACCATGCTCTGCTGGCTGGGCTCCGACACATGGGTGGTCCGGTATTGGTGGTCGAGTTGGCGGAGGCCGTCCCGGTTGCCAGAAGTACCTGGGCTGGAGTCAGCCGCGGATCCCTGCTGCGTGCAGCCTGCGGCGCACTTCATCCCATTCCGGGGCGATCATTTCGGTTGTCCGAGTGCCCGCATTGTGGTCTTCGAACCCGCTGGAAGTGGATATGCAGACCACCGGCTCGCCGATGTCACCGATGCTGCGCATGCCTGCGAGGCCGGCGGCGCTGGAGAGTTCGGTTCAGAGGCCGGCACGGGCGAATTCCCTGCGAGCAGCCTTGAGTCGCTCGTCGCCGAGTTCCAGCGCTCGGCCGCCGCCGTCCTGCCTGCAAGCCTTCTTCGCTAGAGGCGGCGTGCCGCAACAACCGCTGAACTGGCTGGTGTTGTGAGTATTTCAGTGGCGTTCAGGGCTGGATGAGTGAGGTAGAACAGGCGGAGCTCATCCACTTCGCCGCCGAAACGAGGCGGCCAATGGGGCGAGGGGGTGAAGTCGTCCAGGATGAGCAGGCCACCGGGAGCAAGCTGCTCGACGACCCCCTGCGGGTCGTCACGCTTGCCCCCGCCGTCGCAGAAGAAGACGTCGAAGGGGGCATGCTGTTCAAGCAGTCGCCAGTCCCCGGTGAGAACGCTGACGCGCTTGTCGTCCGCGAAGACACTGGCTGCTCGACGGGCCAGCTCCTCGTCACGCTCTACGGTAACCAGGCGTGCACCGGAGCCAAGGCCACTGTGCAGCCAGGCGGTGCCCACTCCCGAGCCGGTGCCGCTCTCCGCAAGGATTCCGTGGGGTTTCGCAGCAGCGGCCAGCCTGAGCAACCTGCCCACTTCGGGGATGCAACTCTTCTTGAATCCCGCTTCGGAGGCGACACGCTCGGCGGCCACGACGCGAGGCGGAACCGCACGTTCTGCCATGATCACGCTCCCCTTCATCGTGAACATGACGATATCCGCCAGCAGAGGCGTGCGCACGGAGTTTCGCCTGTCCGGACCCGGCGAGCCTTCCTGGTCAAAGCCCTACGAGAAGTGGACGAAGCCACGTACCGCCGTTCACCGCCGCCACCAGCGCCCTCGGTGGCTGCCCACGCTGTGCCTGCCGGATGTTCGTTACGACAGCAAGACTCATCGGCACGGTGGCGCGACGGAGAACAGCCGACCCGTCAGTGGTGGCGGGACCTGGTCACAGTCGCCGATGTCCTGGCACTGCCCGAGGACCGCAGCGTCCGCTACGAGCTGCTGGGGGAGTCCCTGGTGATGTCCCCGCCCCCGGCCTGCGCCACCAGCGGGCGTCCTTCCGGCTTCACGCGGCCCTGGACGCTGCGGCCCGCGCCGCCGACGCACCGGTCGAAAACGCCCCTGGCCCACCGGGCCGACTGGAAGACCTGGACCGCGTACTGCACCCAGCTCCAGATCCCCACCACCGCAGCCACCCGCGGCACGCTGCGTGCGTTCGTCAACTTCCGCGCCCGGTTCCGGTACCTGGTCGTCCGGCAGCGGTAGGCCCCTTACCTTCCCGCCTCTCTGCTGCCGTCATCGACAGCCCCCAGGCCATGCCCGGCTCGCCGCACAGCTCGAAGAAGCGGCATCAACGGCTCAATCAGCTTCCAGCGGACCTGGATCGGGGCAGGGAACGTCTCAACTCTCCGCCTTGCTCAGATGTCCCAGGACTTCGGGCGTGCGAGCGCCTCCCACTCGTCGCGGAGCAGGGACAGGACCGCGAGGTCATAGCGGCGTCCCCGGTGCAGACATGCTGAGCGACGCACTCCCTCCTGGACGAATCCCGCTTTGGCCAGGACGGTGAGCGCGGCGGTGTTGACGGTGTGAGTGACTGCCTGGATGCGGTGCATGGGCAGTTCGCCGAAGGCGAGATCGACCAGCGCGTCGAGCGCGTCCGTGCCGTATCCCTGCCCTCGGTAGTGTGAGTCCAGCAGCAGACAGACTTCCGCCGTACCGTCGGTAATGTTCTGGTCGACGAGGGCGATGTGGCCGATCGGTGTGCTGTCGGAAAGCAGGACGAGGAAGTCGTCACGGTCCTGATCATCTCTGTCGCGCTCCACACGCTCGCGGAGGGCGGAGAGGGAACGAGGCCAGAAGCCGATCTCATGAGCGGCGACGGGGTCGGAGAGCCAGCTGTGCATCAACTCGGCGTCGTCGACGTCGACAGGCGCGAGACCGACCTTCCTTCCTCGCCAGCACGGCTCTCTGTCCGTCGCTATGGCCTGATCACCTGTCATGTTCTCGATCACAGGCGGATGCTACGGGTCGGCCGGGACTGTGACGAGCCAATTAAGCCGTTGAACACCAATGATCCGACGCCGGGGAACGGTCGGTTCAATGCCCCTCCTCCCGATACGCCGTCCAGGACGACCGAGTGGGCACACGCGTCGCTGACAGCAGGAACAACGCAAAAAGCCGACCGGTCGGCCCACAGCTTGAGGCGAGCGTGTTGGGGACGTGCCGGCGTTGTCAGTGGGAGCCGAGATGATTTCCCCGGATTCGGGCCCGCGGGGAAGCCGGGGCCAGTTGCTGCTTCGGACAAGGGGGAGTGCGCTGTGAGGACACTCGTGAGCGGCGAGGTGCATGTTCATCGATGCGGTCTACGCCGCCATCGCCGCCTACGGCGAGGACTACCCAAGCCTCCTCGACGAGGTATGGACTACGGTCCACGAGCAGGGACGGGGTCGATGACCGAGATCCTGGCGCCACGATCCCCTCGTCCCCTAAGCATTTGTTCTGTCTGTGCGGACCGAGTGGCCGGCCGGTCCCTGAAGCCTGGTCGGTTTCGACCTGAAGCTGCGCCAGCACGTCCATGAGATCGAGAACGTGCGCGTCCTACGGCCATGAGTTGGAACGGCCCCTCACGGCCGATGGACGACGAGGCCCGCTGTCTGCTTCACGACGACGCCCTCAAGCCCGAATGCCGCCTCGCCGGCCTGCTGCCGCCCCGCCGTACCCAGCGGCCCGCAGCGATCTCCCGACCGCGGCATGTTCTCCACCACCGACCTGCGGCCGTTGCCGGCCGAGCGGGGGGTCGCCTGTCGCCGGGCCGGACCTACCGGCTGGTGGGCGAGCGGCCCGAGCGTGTGAGCCCGGCTGTTCCCCGGCGCCTACACCGGACGACCCGCCCCCTGCGGCTGCCGCCCCGGATGCGACTGCTGCACCTGAGCTGCCCGGAGACCCGACATGAGCAATGCTCAAGCCATGAAGATCGAGCTGCTGGTCGTACCCGACTGCCCGAA
This sequence comes from Streptomyces sp. NPDC037301, assembly GCF_055602785.1. Taxonomy (NCBI): domain Bacteria; kingdom Bacillati; phylum Actinomycetota; class Actinomycetes; order Kitasatosporales; family Streptomycetaceae; genus Streptomyces; species Streptomyces sp. NPDC037301. Next base: position 58,265 of record NZ_JBVJWD010000011.1, on the reverse strand, counting down.
CACCCAACTTGCAGCCGACCGGCTCCGCCGGACGCTTGACGGGCTGGGTCTGCACGACGTGACGTTCCAGACACACACCGTCGCCGACCAGGCCGAGGCCGAAGAAGTGCATTTCGCAGGCTCGCCGACGATCCTGATCGACGGACGCGACCCCTTTGCCGAGCCCGGCCGGGCCGCGGGACTCACCTGCCGGGTATACGCGACCCCGGACGGTCTGAGCGGCGCACCAGCGACCGACCGGCTGCGCCAAGCCCTCCTTCTCGCTCTTGCCGGGTGTCATGCGCGCGTGCCCTCGCGGGAGATAGGAGACAGTCTTCGCGTCACATGACACCCGTGATGGCGTGAGACTGCAATTGGTGCGGACGGCCGGGGTGAGGGATGGTGGATGACGGGGTGTCTTCCGAGACTCCGGAGCAGCCATGGACCGCTATCCCCCCATCGCCGAGCACGGTCTGGTGGGTGACCTGCAGACCGCGGCGCTTGTCTCGTCGCAGGGCGTCGTCGACTGGTTCGCCGCTCCAAGGTTCGACTCTCCCAGCATCTTCGCCGCCCTGCTCGACCACGACCGCGGCGGGTACTTTCGTCTGGCGCCCGAGGGAACCGACGCTGCCTGTAGACAGCTCTACTACCCCGACACGGCCGTCCTGGTGACCCGGTTCATGTCGCCGGACGGCGTGGGCGAAGTGGTCGACTTCATGCCTCCCGACCAGACCCGCACCCCCACGGACCGCCACACCCTGATCCGCGGTGTACGCGCCGTGCGGGGCACCGTCGACTTCACGCTCGAGTGCCGCCCGCGCTTCGACTACGGCCGGGCCGAGCATCAGCTGGAACTCGACGGCCAGGGCGCCCTGTTCCGGGCTCCGGGCATCGATGGGCACCTGCAGACCACCTTCCCGCTGGAGCGGGACGGCCAGGACGTGCGCGGCAAGGTGACGCTGAGGGCCGGTGAGTCCCACGGCGCGGTCTTCACCGTCTGCGCGTCCGGCGCCGAGGCGCCTGCCTTCCCCACCGTCGACGGGCTGACAGAACAGCTCCAGGAGGTCGTCCGCTTCTGGCAGCAGTGGCTGTGCCAGTCCCGCTACCGGGGCCGTTGGCCCGAGCTCGTGCACCGCTCGGTCATCACCCTCAAGCTCCTTACCTATGCCCCCACCGGCGCCTTGATCGCGGCGGCCACGACGGGTCTGCCCGAGCAGGTCGGCGGCGAGCGCAATTGGGACTACCGGTTCACCTGGGTGCGCGACGGCGCGCTGTCCGTACGGGCCATGCTGGACCTCGGCTTCGTCGAGGAAGCCACAGCCTTCGTGCACTGGCTGGTGGACAGGTTGCGCGAGCGCGAGGGCAAGGACGGAGAGTCGTTGCAGACCATGTACCGGATCGACGGCAACCCCGAACTGCCGGAAGAGACACTCGATCAATTCGAGGGCTACCGCGGTTCCTTCCCCGTCCGCATCGGAAACGGCGCTGCCGACCAGCTTCAGCTCGACATCTACGGCGAGGCGGTATACGCGCTGGCGCAAGGGGGCGAGATCGCGCAGCAGGCCACCTACCAGGGGTGGCGGGCACTGGCCAGAACATTGGACTGGTTCGCCGAGAACTGGAACAGACCGGACGAGGGCATCTGGGAGACCCGCGGCGGCCGAAAGGACTTCACCTACAGCCGGGTGATGTCCTGGGTCGCCTTCGACCACGGGCTTCGCCTGGCCGAGTCCTTCCGCAGGCCCGCTGATCTGGAGGGATGGCGCAGGGCGAGAGACGCCGTCTTCGAGCAGGTCATGCAACGCGGCTGGAGCGAGACGGAGCGCGCATTCATCCAGCACTACGACGGCGACGTCCTGGACGCCTCGCTGCTGCTCATGCCGAGGGTCGGGTTCATCGCCCCCAGGGACCCCTCCTGGCTGTCCACACTCGACGCGATGGACCGCAGGCTCGTTTCCGACAGCCTTGTCTACCGCTACGACCCGGCGGCATCTCCGGACGGGCTACGCGGCTCGGAAGGCACCTTCAGTCTGTGCACCTTCCTCTACGTGGACGCGCTCGCCCGGGCGGGCCGGCTGCCCCAGGCCCGCTACACCTTCGAGAAGATGCAGACCTACGCCAACCACGTCGGACTCTTCTCCGAGGAAGTCGGTCCGAGTGGGGAGCAACTGGGAAACTTCCCACAGGCGTTCACCCACCTGTCGCTGATCATGGCCGCCGTCACCCTCGATCAGGCGCTCGACCATGAGCAGGGGCGCTGACCGCATGCCACGGCTGAGCGGCGGACGCGTTCGCCGCTCAGCCTGCGAACGCGTCCGCCGCATGGTCGGTGCCGTCCCTCGCGTCCGCCTACCGCAGCCCACGATGTCGATGACGGTGGCGCCGTACAGGGGGTCTGCTGCCTTTTTTCGATCGCCTCAATGCCCGGTAGAGCCACCGGGGTCTGTGTGTCGTCCAGGGCACTCATGCCTGGGGGTGCTCGGCGAAGAGCCCGGCGCACTGGCGGATCAGCGCAGGAAGAGCTGTGGGCGCGGCGGCCGAACGGGGGCACCGCGACTGGTGACTGCTGCGGGGAGCGACGGCGATCAGCCCGGTGTTCTCGCCGAGGATCATCACCCGGCGGACCGTGACATGGTCTTGCACCAGCAGTCAGCCGCCGGTGGCGAAGCCGGGGAAGAGCGTCATTCCCCCGTCGACGTAGAGCGTGGTGCCGACGACATAGTCGAGCAGGTCGGACGCGAGCGCGACGACGGCGTTGGCGATGTCCCCCGGGTCGCCCACGCGGCCGTACGGGATCAGCCTCAGGAGATCGGCCTCGGCCTCGGGGCTTGACCAGGCGTCGCGGTTGATCGGCGTGCGGATCGCGCCGGGTGCAACCGCGTTGACTCTGATCCGCTGGGGGGCGAGCTCCTGGGCGAGGGTTTGCATCAACATGGCCACACCGCCTTTGGAAGACGCGTAGTTCACATGTCCCGACCACGGGATGATCTGGTGGACCGAGCTCATGCAGATGATTTTCCCGGCTGCGCGGGACACCTCTTCCACCACGCCGCGCCGGACAAACTCCCTGGCGGCCTCCCGGGCGCACAGGAACTGGCCGGTCAGGTTGACGTCGATGACCTTCTGCCACTGGGCGAGCGTCATCTCCGTAGCGGCCGCGTCCCGCTGGAGCCCCGCGTTGGCCACCATGATGTCGATGGTGCCGAACGCCTCGACCATCCGGGCGACCATGGCGACCACCTGGGCCTCGTCGGACACGTCGGCCTCGTGGGCGTAGGCACGGACTCCGAAGCCCTTGATCTGCGCCACGACCTTTTCGGCCTCGTCCGCGCCGGCGACGTAGTTCACGACAACGTCCGCGCCGGCTCGGCCCAGGGCGATGGCGGTGGCCAGGCCGATACCCGAGTTGGCGCCGGTCACCAGCGCCTTCTGACCCCTGAGGAGTTGCGCGGACACGGTCCCGCGGCCTTCGTCGGCGCTACCTGCCACGATCTCTCCTCAGGCAATTTCGAAGGGTGCACCCGCCTACGCGATACACGCCTTCGGGAACAGGCGACGCACATGAGGGAGGGGGCTTCGGCCTGCCCACCGGGACGGGCGCCCAGGAGCTGATGCAGACCTGCGCACCAGAGGAAAGCACTCTGCGCCGCGGGCTGACGGATCGCCGCGCCAGACCGCCGCGTTTCGGACGGGCACGTCACACGGTCGGGTTACGGGCTGGTTCGGCCCCCACCGGCTGTTCCTGCGGTCGGTCAGTCATGTCCGACGCAGGGCAACCGGACGTTCTGCGGCCACCATCGGGTATCAGAGGCAGCCTGCGGCTGAGGGCCCGCGACGATGGTTTTCAGGGCGTTCCTCCCTCACAGGCGATGGCCATCTACGCGGCCATCGCCTGATGTCCGCCCCCCTTTCCGGCATGCGAGCGATATGTGCGAGGGATACGCTGATGAGAACAGTCAGGTTCTCCAGGCGGTGTCGCAGACACCGGTCGCCAGGTTCGAGACGGCCAGTTCTACCTGCGGAGACCTTTGATGAGCACCGCTGTCACCTTCGCATTCGAAGGGGCGGGCAACAGCCGATCTTCTCTCTCGGAGACCGACCCTCGCGTTCTGCGGGCCGTCGCGGCGCCACCACAGGGACCGCAGTTCTGCAGCCTCTGAAACGGAGGGTCGGCATGAGGGTCGTCGTAGATCTTTCCCGATGCCAGGGTTACGCGCAGTGCGCATTCCTTGCCCCGGACGTGTTCCGGATGCACGGCGAGGAAGCGCTGATGTATCACCCGAACCCCGACGACGCTCAGCGCGAACAGGTGGAACGCGCTGCGGCAGCCTGCCCGCTCCAGGCCATTCTCGTCGATCAGCTGAAAGAGCGGGAGGCACCAGTGGAGGCGTCGCCGTCATGAGCAGCGCTCACACCCTCCAGAGGTTCAAGCGCGAGGGGCGCATCGCGATTGTCGGAGCCTCACTGGCAGGACTGCGGGCCGCGGAGGCTCTGCGCGGTGAGGGATTCACCGGGTCGTTGACCATGATCGGCGACGAGCTGGGAGAGCCCTATGACCGGCCCCCTCTGTCCAAGCAGGTGCTGACTGGATGGGTGCCGACCGACGGCACCACGCTGCCGCGGCGTCGCGACATCGACGCGCAGTGGCTTTTGGGCGTGCCCGCCAGCGGCCTTGACCTGGCGACCAATCATGTGCACCTCGCCGACGGCAACGAAGTTGCGTTCGACCGAGTGCTGATCTCCACAGGAGTACGCGCCCGGCCCTGGCCCGTCGAGGCAGAGGCCTCCCTGAACGGCGTCTTCGTCGTCCGCACGCGCGGGGACGCCGACGGCCTGCAGCAAGCACTCGCCGCCGGCCCTTCCCGGGTACTGATCATCGGCGCGGGCTTCACGGGCTCCGAGATCGCTTCCATTTGCCGCGAGCGTGACATTTCGGTCACCGTCGCCGAGCTCGGACCCGCCCCGCTCGTCGGGGCACTCGGCGCCATGATCGGTGACGTTGCCGCCGACTTGCAGCGTGCGCATGGCGTCGACCTGCGCTGCGGTGTCAAGGTAACCCAGCTGGAAGGTGACGCGCAGGGGCGGTTGTGCCGCGCTCACTTCTCCGACGGCAGCACCGTCGACGCCGACGTGGCGGTGGTGGCGCTCGGCGGCATCCGCAACACCGATTGGCTGCAGGACTCGGGACTGGCGGCAGGCGTATGGGGAATCGCCTGCGACTCGGGTTGCCGCGCCTTCGACCTCAACGGCCTGGTCACCGATGACGTCTTCGTCGCCGGAGACGTGGCACGCTGCCCGCACCCGGTCTACGAGTACCGCTTCATCTCACTGGAACACTGGGCCAACGCCGTGGAACAGGCCGACATCGCGGCACACAACATGGTCAACGCTCAGGCGGACCGCTGGCCGCACCTGGCCATCCCGGCGTTCTGGTCCATCCAGTTCGGTGTCAACATCAAGTCCGTCGGTGTGCCGACCTTCGCCGACGAGGTCCTTGTCACCCAGGGCTCAGTGCCCGACCACCGCTTCGTCGCCGCGTACGGCTACCAAGGCCGCGTCACCGCGGCGGTCAGTTTCAACAACGCGAAGTGGCTGGACCACTACCGAAAGCTGATCGAGACGGCCGCGCCCTTCCCGCCACCCTGCCCCACACCCGACCAACCTGTCGACGCGAAGCCGGTGCCCGTCGACTTCCCCGGCCCCATCCTGCTCAGCCAGGGCGCCACGGTAGTGGTCACCGGCCATGACCCGAGCGAGCGGCACGTCACGGCCGTGCGGACCCACCGGTAGGAGGGAAGGCAACATGACCGCGACCAGCACCCTGCACCGAATCCTCGACTACTCCGCCCGCGCCGACCCATACCCGCTGTACGCCGAGCTGCGCAAGACCCCGGTGGCCCTGCAGGAGGACGGCAGCTACGTCATCAGCACCTACCGCGAGATCACCGACATACTGCACAACCCGCACCTCAGCTCGGACGCCCGCAACCTGTCGCGGCCGACGTCGGCAGCCGAAGAGCGCGACACGCCTTCGTTCATCACCACCGACCCGCCCGAGCACGACCGCCTGCGGCGCCTGGCGATGCGCCACTTCGGCCCCCCGTGCACCCCGGGGCTGGTGACCGGCATGCAACCCAACCTGACCGAGATCGTCAGCAGCCTGATCGACGACTTCGCGAACACGCAGCTGGTCGACGTCGTCGACGACTTCGCCTACCCGTTCCCCGTCACCGTGATCTGCCAACTGCTCGGTGTGCCACGCGAGGACGAACCACGGTTCCGCCAGTGGGTGAACGCCATCATCGACTCGCTCGACTACAACCCGAAGACCGACCCGCCGGAGAAAATGAACCACGGCGTGCAGGCCACCAAGGACCTGCACCAGTATCTCGGTGGGCTGCTGGAGCCACGCCACGACCGGCCCGGTGACGACCTGCTGTCACGGCTGGCCAACGACGACGGGCCCGATGGGCGGATGACCGACAAGGAAATCATCAGCACCGCCCACCTGCTGCTCATCGCCGGCCATGAGACCACCGTCAACCTCATCACCAACGGCATGCTGACGCTTCTGCGCCACCCGCACGTACTCCAACGGCTCCGTGACGAACCGGACCTGATCGTGCGTCTGGTCGAGGAGCTGCTGCGCTACGAGCCCCCCGTCCACATCATCCCCTGGCGGGCGGCGTACAGCGACATCACCATCGCAGACACCGTCATCCCCAAGGGCTCCCGGATCACGCTCATGCTCGCCTCCGGCAGTCGCGATCCGGACCGCTTCGACGATCCCGACCGCTTCGACCCCGATCGACAGGACAACCAGCACCTCGGGTTCGGCAGCGGCATCCACCTGTGCTTCGGCGGCCCGCTGGCCCGGCTGGAAACCCAGATCGCACTCAGCGAACTGGTGCGCCGACTCGACCGGCCCAGGCTGGTGACCGACCCGCCGCCGTACCGGCCCAGCCCGATCCTGCGAGGTCCGATTCATCTGCACATCGAGCAGAGCTGATGGGGCTGTGGCCGACGCCCTCACCGTGTGGGGGCGCAAGCCGGAGCCACGCCCAGAAGCGGGCTCTGGCAGCCGTCGGTGTCCGCTGACGCGGGCGGGCTCCCCCGGGGCAGTGACGGACGTCTCCACCCCGGGGCCCGTTGTGCCGGCACTGTGGTCGGGTCCCCGGGTGACACCCACCGCCGGCCGACCAGGCGAGATGCCATGACCGCGACTGCTGCCGTCCGGCGCCGCCCGGGCGGTGGCCGACGGCCGCACCAGGCCCGCGCCGCGCGGATTGCTCACCCGGCAGTCCTGCAGGGCCACCGAACCGGCACCGCGTGCCGGCAGGGCGGTCCACGAGGCGCCGGTGATGTCGCAGCTGTTCATCGCGATCTGGCCGCGCGCGGCGTCCACCACCGGCAGCTCCTCGTCGCGGCCGCGCAGCACCAGATCGGTGAGCATCACGGCTTCGGCCTGGAGCCCCACGGCGCTGCCGTGGGTCGGGCATATCTCGACGCTGCCGCGGGACTGTTCGGCGGCGATGGTGACGAGGACGGTGATGCCCAGACTCTCGGCGTAGGTGCCGGAACGGACGCTGATCACTGCGCCGCTGCGCGCCCTGGCCGGCGCCTCCCCGATCGTTCGAAAGCCGTCGGGCCGCTCTGGGCAGACCGTCAGAACCTGGCGTGACAAGCGGAATCCTCCTCCTTGGGGCCACGCAGCGGTCCGGGGAGCACATTTTCGGAGCGGGTGCGGCACCATCATGCCCGAGCGAGTCACGCAAGCTTCGGCCGGAGCGGGAACGACGTGTGAACCACGGCCTGTTGGACCCCGGGCGGATCAGGCCGGCACGGACGAAACGGGGCGGAAGGCCGATCGGCCCGCCGCCCCGCTCCTGGGTCCTGTCGCGCCGAACTGCGCTCGATGCCTGGCAGGACCTTGCACAGTGACTAGTTGATCGCCTTGATCAGCTCGCCATTGGTGGTGTCACCGCTGAGCTCCCAGAAGAAGGTGCCCCCCAGCCCCTGCTGGTTCTTGTAGTCCATCTTGGTGGCGATGGTGGCCGGGGTGTCGTAGCTCCACCAGTTGGTGCCGCAATGTGCGTACGCCGTACCGGCGATCGTGCCGGTGGTTGGGCAACCGGTCTTCAGGACCTTGTAGTCCTCGATTCCCGCCTCGTACGTACCGGGGGCTGCTCCGGTCGCGGTGCCGCCGGGCGCGTCCTGGGTGACGCCGCTCCAGCCGCGACCGTAGAAACCGATGCCGAGCAGCAGCTTCGAGGCCGGTACGCCCTGTGCCTTCAGCTTGTTGATGGCGGCCTCGCTGTTGAAGCCCTCCTGCGGGATGCCGCTGTACGAGGTCAGCGGGGAGTGCGGGGCGGTCGGGCCCTTCGCGTCCCAGGCGCCGAAGAAGTCGTACGTCATCGGGTTGTACCAGTCGACGTACTTCGACGCGCCCCCGTAGTCGACGGCGTCGAGCTTGCCGCCGTCGGAGCCGTCGGCGGAGATCGCCGAGGTGACCAGGTTGTCCGCACCGAACTTGGAGCGCAGCGCGGCCAGCAGGTTGCCGTAGGCGTCACGTCCGCTGGTGTCGCAGGTCAGACCGCAGGCGTTGGGGTACTCCCAGTCGATGTCGATGCCGTCGAAGACATCGGCCCAGCGGGGGTCCTCCACCAGGCTGTAGCAGGACTCGGCGAACGCGGCCGGGTTCTTCGCGGCCTCGCCGAAGCCGCCGGACCAGGTCCAGCCGCCGAACGACCAGATGACCTTGAGGTTCGGGTGCAGCTTCTTCAGCTTGCGCAGCTGGTTGAAGTTGCCGCGAAGGTCCTGGTCCCAGGTGTCCGCCACGCCGTCGACCGACTGGTCGGCCGTGTACGCCTTGTCGTAGTCGGCGTACGAGTCGCCGATCGCGCATTTGCCGCCGGTGACATTGCCGAAGGCGTAGTTGATGTGCGTGAGTTTGTCGGCCGAGCCCGATGTCTCGATGTTCTTGACGTGGTAATTGCGCTGGTAGACACCCCAGTTGGTGAAGTATCCGACCACCTTGCCGCCGGCCGCTGTGGGGGTGGCGTCGGCGGCTGCAGGGGCCGCGGCCTGCGCGGTGGTGGGGGCCGCGCCGGCCGATGCGGTGCCCGCACCCAGCAGGGCGGCGGTACAGGCGGCTGCGGCGAGCGCCCGGAGGCGGGCGCGGGGTTTATGCGGTCCGAACATCTTGTCTCCTCGTGGGGGAGGGAACTCGGTAGTTGGGGGGCGTGCTTTCGGCCACCCCATGGACTTGGCATGAACGCGGAAAAAGCGTTTCGGTGGAACCATAGATGGACTAGACCAGTTGGGTCAATGGTTCGGACCAATTCCGGTGACCACCCCGCTCGCTGCCGAGTCGCTCCGTCACCCCGTGACGGATATCGTCCGATCGGGCATACTCAAGCCGCCAACAGCCGCTGGCCAGCGACTCTCGTAATCCGGGAGGTCGGCATCGGCTGGGCAGCAGTGCTTCTCCGGGCCGTGCCCGGAAGCCCCCCGGCGGCGCCGCCCACACCCCGCGCGCGCGACCGTCGCAACGCCCGACAGGGAGGAGAGCGCCGTCATGACCGACCGTGCCCCGCAATTGGTGGAACGCCGTCTGCCCACCGAGGAGTCCAGGCAGCTCGTCGCGCTCGTCCGCGACATCGCCCAGCGAGAGATCACGCCGCGGGCGGCCGAGGAGGAGGACGCGGGCCGGTTCCCGCGCGAAGTCTTCACTCTGCTCTCCGAGTCCGGACTGCTCGGACTGCCCTACGACTCCGCCCACGGCGGTGGCGACCAGCCGTACGAGGTCTACCTCCAGGTTCTCGAAGAGCTCGCGGCCGCCCGGCTCACCGTCGGACTCGGTGTCAGCGTCCACTCCCTCGCCTGCCACGCGCTCGCCGGATACGGCACCAAGGAGCAGCGGGCCGAACACCTGCCGGCGATGCTGGGGGGTGGCCTGCTGGGTGCCTACTGCCTCTCCGAGCCCGCCTCGGGCTCGGATGCCGCCTCGCTCCGTACGAAGGCCGTACGGGACGGCGACGACTGGGTCATCACCGGCACCAAGGCATGGATCACCCACGGCGGCATCGCCGACTTCTACACGGTCCTGGCCCGCACCGGAGCCGAGGGCGCCCGTGGCATCACGGCCTTCCTGGTCCCCGGCGACGCCGGGGGGCTGAACGCGGCCGCACCCGAGAAGAAGATGGGCATGAAGGGCTCGCCCACCGCCCAGCTGAACTTCGACGGAGTACGGGTCGCCGACGCCCGCCGGATCGGCGAGGAGGGCCAGGGCTTCGCGATCGCCCTGTCCGCACTCGACTCCGGACGCCTGGGCATCGCCGCCTGTGCGATCGGCGTCGCCCAGGCCGCCCTGAGCGAGGCCGTCGCCTACGCCACCGGGCGGCAGCAGTTCGGCCGCCCCATCGCGGACTTCCAGGGCCTGCGCTTCATGCTCGCCGACATGGCCACCCAGATCGAGGCGGGCCGGGCGCTCTACCTGGAGGCGGCCCGGCTGCGCGACGAGGGCAGGCCCTTCTCGCGCCAGGCGGCCATGGCCAAGCTGTTCTGCACGGACGCGGCCATGCGGGTGACCATCGACGCGGTCCAGGTGCTCGGCGGATACGGCTACACCCTCGACTTCCCCGTCGAGCGGCTGATGCGCGAGGCCAAGGTGCTGCAGATCGTCGAAGGCACCAATCAGATCCAGCGGATGGTCATCGCGCGCCACCTCGCGGGTCCTGAGACACGCTGACCCGTAGCGGTCGCTCCGACCACACGGGCGTCGTCATGATCCGGTTCCACTCCTGGTCATGGCGGCCCGGCAGGGTCCGTCCCGCGCCCTCCCAATGACGCAGCAGGGACCGGTAGATGGGCGGATCCGTGGAGTGCGGCGCCGGTCGCGGCGTGGACCGGGGAGGCACGGGCTGCGGCACCGGCTGTGAACCGGGGTGCGGAACCGATTCTTCGGCGGTCGGAGCGGCGAGACGGCGGCGACCGGGGCCGGCCGTTGAGTGCAGCAGGGTCATGCCTGGCCAACGGTGCGGGGCGGGCCCGGGTCACTGCCCGGCCGATTCGAGAGCCCGTTCGCCGGGTCCCCGGGCGGCGGAGTCTCATCGACAGCGGGCACCACGCCGGCCGGGCCGTAGTGGTGCAGCGCAGATGTGCCGGATGAGCCCGGATGCGTCCGGGCGGTCCCGCGCAGGTGCGGGAAGGGCCCCCTCAGGCGGCGTCGCGCCGCATCTGCGGCACCCGCAGCGGGCGCGAGCCGGGGCCGCCGGCATGCGAGAACGGCTGCATGCGCCAGTCGAGTCCCTGGGGGAGCGTCAACAGCAGGGCCGTCTCCTGTTCCTGGAGGTCGAGCGACTCGTCGGCGGGCCGCGTCTGGGACGCCGCGCGGCCGGTACCGGCACAGACCGTCAGAACGAACGGATTCCACGGAGTCGGGCACAGTGCGTGCTCCGGCAGTACGTCCTCGTCCGCCAGCAGCGCGATCGGCTGCGCGCAGTCCGGGCAGATCACCCGGTACATCTCGAACATGTCGTACGCGTCGGGAGCGGTGTCCTCGACCGGATCAACGGGCTCCGGTTCGGTACGTCCGGTGAGCTTCAGGCTCTGCATGGGAAATTCCCCCCTCAGGTGGGCCGACAAGGCGCCACGGCCTCGACCACAGCAAGCACTTCCCGTCACGCATCGGCCGTAACCACGAGGGGGTCGACTACCCACCCGTAAACCTGTGGCATTCGTCACATGGCCGCCGCAGGTGCCCTTCCGGGGCCCTCACCGCTGTGCCTGGAGGGACCTGGGGCAATAGGTTGATCCGTATGGAGGAGCTGGACCGACAGATCGTGGAGTTGCTCGTCAAGGACGGGCGGATGAGCTACACCGACCTGGGCAAGGCCACGGGCCTGTCCACCTCGGCGGTTCATCAGCGTGTCCGCAGGCTGGAGCAGCGCGGGGTGATCCGGGGCTATGCCGCGGTCGTCGACCCCGAGGCCGTCGGCCTGCCGCTCACCGCGTTCATCTCGGTGAAACCCTTCGACCCGAGCGCGCCGGACGACATCGCGGAGCGGCTTGCGGGCGTCCCGGAGCTGGAGGCGTGTCACAGCGTCGCGGGCGACGAGAACTACATCCTCAAGGTACGTGTCGCGACCCCGCTGGAGCTGGAACACCTGCTCACCCGGATCCGCTCGCTGGCCGGTGTCTCCACCCGGACCACCGTCGTACTCTCCACGCCGTACGAGGCCCGGCCTCCGCAGATCTGAGGGGGCCGCGGAACGCGCGGGTCCGGGCAGGCGCGAGACTGGTCCCATGACCGAGAGCACCGCCCGCCAGAGCGAACACCGCACCGTGCTGCTGCGCGGTGGAGACGTCCACAGCCCCGCCGACCCCTTCGCCACCGCCATGGTGGTCGAACGCGGCCATGTCGCCTGGGTGGGCTCGGAAGGGGCCGCCGACGCCTTCGCGAGCGGCGTCGACGAAGTGATCGACCTCGAAGGTGCGCTGGTCACCCCCGCGTTCACCGACGCCCACGTCCACACCACATCGACCGGCCTGGCCCTCACCGGCCTCGACCTCTCCGGTGCCCGGACCCTCGACGAGGCGCTCGGTCTCCTGCGCGCGTACGTGGCGGCGCACCCCGCGGACCGGGTCGTCCTCGGCCACGGCTGGGACGCCACGCGCTGGCCGGAGCAACGCCCGCCGTCGCGCGGCGAGCTCGACGCGGCCGCCGGCGGACGACCGGTGTACCTGCCCCGTATCGATGTGCACTCCGCGGCCGTCACCACCGCCCTGCTCGATCTGGTTCCGGGCGTCACCCAACTGACCGGGTACCACCCCGGCGCCCCGCTGACCGGCGCCGCCCACCACGCGGTGCGCTCCGCGGCCCACGGCGCCGTCTCGCAGCAGCAGCGCGCCGACGCCCAGCGCGCCGCTCTGCGCCACGCCGCGTCGCTCGGCATCGGCACCGTCCACGAGTGCGGCGGCCCGGACATCTCCGACGAGGAGGACTTCGTCGCGCTGCTCAAGCTCGCCGCGACGGAGATCGGGCCACGGGTCTTCGGCTACTGGGCCGAGCAGGTCGGCGACGAGAAGGACGCCCGCCGCATCCGGGAACTCGGTGCGATCGGCGCCGCCGGGGACCTCTTCGCCGACGGCTCGCTCGGCTCGCACACCGCCTGCCTGCACGAGCCGTACGCCGACGGTCCGGCCGGACACACGGGCACCGCCCACCTGGACGCGGCGCGGATCGCCGCCCATGTCACCGCCTGCACCGAGGCCGGGCTGCAGGCCGGCTTCCACGCCATCGGCGACGCGGCGGTCTCCGCCGTGGTGGAGGGCGTCCGGGCCGCCTCCGAGACGCTCGGCCTGGCCCGGATCCGGGCCGCCCGGCACCGTATCGAGCACGCCGAGATGCTCACCCCCGAGACCGTCGCCGCCTTCGCGGAGCTGGGTCTGACCGCTTCCGTGCAGCCTGCCTTCGACGCGGCCTGGGGCGGCGAGGAGGGCATGTACGCGCAGCGGCTCGGCGCCGAGCGGGCCAGGACCCTCAACCCGTACGCGGCGCTCCTGCGGGCCGGTGTGCCCCTGGCCTTCGGCTCGGACAGCCCCGTGACCCCGCTGGACCCGTGGGGGACCGTACGGGCCGCCGCCTTCCATCGCACGCCCGAACACCGGATCTCCGTGCGAGCCGGCTTCACTGCTCACACCAGGGGCGGCTGGCGGGCCATCGGCCGCGACGACGCGGGGATCCTCGTACCCGGCGCCCCGGCCGACTATGCGATCTGGCGCACCACTGACCTGGTGGTCCAGGCCCCGGACGACCGGGTCGCCCGCTGGTCGACCGACCCGAGGTCGGGAACGCCCGGCCTGCCGGACCTCACCCCGGGTGCCGAGCTCCCGGTCTGCCTGAGCACCGCGGTCTTCGGACAAAATGTCTACGTACGGCCGAACGAGTGACGTCGGGACATTTCGTACCGCCGATCGAAGACGTCCCCGCTCCGCCGCGACCTGCGGATCTTCGCTACTGACCAGGCAAGTTCCGTAATCATTGCAGGTCAGGCCGCTATTGACAGAACGCGCCCACCGGCCGGTAGGTTCGGCCGAGTCCACCACAGGACGTCCGACCGGTTAAACCTCCACGCAGTCGTCGAACGCCGCTGGGTCATGGGGTGGTGTGCCGCACCGGCGCACCACCACTGACAGCCAGGTTCAGCGCCCGCGCCTCGGGGGCGAGGGAAGGTTTCAGCCGGACGGTAGGTGCGACCCGGGTGGGGCCCGGACGTTCAGTAGACAACGGCTCTAGGTCGACCCGCAGCCAGCGGGTCCCAGGTCGGCCCGAAGGGCGCTGGGCCCCCATCCGTAGTTCCCGTCGGTTCCCGTCAGGGGGTCTGTCCGTACTTCCCTCCTTCTGTCCGTGGCGGTGTCCGCTCCCGCCTGACCGCGTCGGTATCGGGCCCCCGCCCGCTCGATATGGTGTGCACCTGCGTACGGACTTAAGGGGCAGTAAGTGAACGACGGCGGTCAGAGGCGATACGGCCCGCTCGGCAGAACCTTGGTGATCATTCCGACCTACAACGAGGCCGAGAACATCAAGCCGATCGTGAGCCGGGTGCGCGCCGCTGTGCCGGAAGCCGACATCCTTGTCGCCGACGACAACAGCCCCGACGGCACCGGCAAGATCGCCGACGAGCTCGCCTCGGCCGATGGCCAGGTCCAGGTGCTGCACCGCAAGGGCAAGGAAGGGCTGGGCGCGGCCTACCTCGCGGGCTTCCGCTGGGGCATCGAGCACGGTTACGGCGTGCTCGTGGAGATGGACGCCGACGGCTCCCACCAGCCCGAGGAGCTGCCCCGTCTGCTCACCGCGCTCAAGGGCGCCGACCTGGTGCTCGGTTCCCGCTGGGTGCCGGGCGGGCGGGTGGTCAACTGGCCCAAGTCCCGGGAAATGATCTCTCGCGGCGGCAGTACGTACTCCCGGCTCCTCCTCGGGCTGCGGACCAGGGACGTCACGGGCGGCTACCGGGCTTTCCGCGCCGAGACCCTGGAGGGTATCGGCCTCGACCGGGTCGCCTCACAGGGCTACTGCTTCCAGGTCGACCTGGCCCGTCGCGCCATCGACGCCGGGTATCACGTCGTCGAGGTCCCTATCACCTTCGTGGACCGCGAGATCGGCGACTCCAAGATGAGCCGCGACATTCTGGTCGAGGCGCTCTGGCGGGTCACCTCCTGGGGTGTCACCTCCCGTACGAACCGGGTCCTCGGCCGCAAGGTGACCTGATCCACCGAAGGCGGCGGGCGCCGGTCCGTCGCTCGTGATCACCCCCATACGTCGATCGGACGTCCGTACGGGCACACTGGGGACCATGACGACCGGCACACCGCCCCCGACCGCCCCCAGGCGCTCACGCGCCCGTACCTTCGTCCCCCTCGCCATCGCCGCCTGGGCGGTGCTGGAGATCTGGCTGCTCACCGTCGTGGCCGACACGGCGGGCGGATTCACCGTGCTGCTGCTCCTGGTGGCGGGGATCGTGCTCGGGGCCGCGGTGATGAAGCGGGCCGGCCGCCGGGCCTTCCGCAATCTCACCGAGACGCTCCAGCAGATGCCGGGGCAGCCCGGGGCCGCCGCTCCGCAGGCCGCACCCTCGGGCAGCAAGGGCAACGGCTTCCTGATGCTGGCCGGGCTGCTGCTGATGATTCCGGGGATCATCTCGGACGTGGCGGGGCTTCTGCTGCTAGTGCCGCCGGTTCGTTCGATGACGGGCCGGTACGCGGAGCGGTCGCTGGAGCGCCGCATGCGCGCCGCGAACCCCGGCAGCCTCTCCGACGCCTTCCAGCAGGCCCGTATTCACCGGCCGGACGGAAAGATCGTGCAGGGTGAGGTCATCCGCCAGGAAGGCACACAGCCGGGTTCCCGCCCCGACGAGGGCCACCGGCCACCGCTGACCCCCTGATTTCCGGACCGTGACGCGACGGAGCCGGGGGGGGGGGGGGGGGGGGGGGGGGGGGGGGGGGGGGGGGGGGGGGGGGGTGGGGTGGGGGGGGGGGGGGGGGGGGGGGGTGGGGGGGGG